>MGNI01000082.1:5220-5518 GCA_001795115.1 Chloroflexi bacterium RBG_16_48_8
AGAGGAAGACATCCTGCAGCACGATGCTGATTTGCTGACGCAGGCTCTTGAAGGTCAGATCGCGGATGTCGTATCCGTCCAGGGTGATCGAACCTTCGCAGACATCGTAGAAACGCGGGATGAGGTTGGCTAAGGTCGCCTTGCCCACGCCGGTGGGGCCTACCAATGCCACGACCGTGCCCGGGGCGATATCGAGATTGATATTTTCCAGGACGTTCTCTCCGGTGGTATAACGGAAGTCCACATCGCGTAGGCGAATGGATCCCTTCGCTCGACCTGGAAACCCAACCGCCTCTGG
>MGNI01000082.1:5599-5924 GCA_001795115.1 Chloroflexi bacterium RBG_16_48_8
TGAGGGCGAGTACAGGCTGGTAGAGCAACTCAAGATAAAGGAAGAAGGCCACCAAATCTTCAATCTGCAGCGTTTTATTGAGGATGAATCGTCCGCCAAAGTATATGAGGATGATGATGCCCAGGGCGGAGGCAAATTCCACAATTGGATGGAATGTCGCCATCAGGCGCAGAGCACGCAGCATAGAGTCGCGATACCTGCCGATGTGGTCCGAGATGTGGGTCGCCTCGATCTCCTCTCGAGTAAAGGCCTTGATTTCACGCATGCCTGACAGATTGTCGTTCAAAACAGCGTTGAGTTCGCCTAATTCAGCCTAGCGATCGCG
>MGNI01000082.1:5968-6242 GCA_001795115.1 Chloroflexi bacterium RBG_16_48_8
CGATCAACGGAATCGGGATACGGAGGAGCGGCTTAATGCAGAGGTCGCTTCTTTTGAATGGCATAAGCTGCGCGCCCATCACATATCTGCCATTCGTGCAGCTCTGCAAGCTCAGCACAGCCCGGCTTACGCTAACAAGATCCTGTCCGCTGTGCGTGGTGTACTGCGTTCTGCATGGCGGATGGGTTTGGTGAATCACGAGGATTACGCCCGGGCTGCGGATGTGCGGGCGGTGTCCGGTGAACGCCTTCCTGCGGGTAGAGACCTATCACAC
>MGNI01000082.1:6268-6835 GCA_001795115.1 Chloroflexi bacterium RBG_16_48_8
ACCTGCTCGGCTTTGTCAACGGTATCCCCTTGGTTCTGGTTGAACTCAAAGCGCTGAATAAAAACATCAATGATGCCTTCGACGATAACCTGCGCGATAACAGGGAAACCATCCCGCAGCTCTTCTGGTACAACGCCTTCATCATCCTCTCCAACGGCGATGAGGCGCGCATTGGCACGCTCACCTCGGGCTGGGAGCACTTCGCCGAGTGGAAGAAGATCAACGATGAAGGCGAGGAAGGGATGGTCTCTCTCGAGACCATGCTAAGGGGAACATGTGCACCTGATCGGCTGCTCGACATCGTCGAGAATTTCATCCTTTTCGCTGAGGGACAAAGCGGGCTTTTCAAGATCGTGGCCAAGGACCACCAGTACCTGGGCGTCAACAATGCCATCCAGGAGTTGAAGGAAATCCGGGAAAACCAGGGTCGTTTGGGCGTCTTCTGGCATTCGCAGGGCAGCGGCAAATCCTACTCCATGATCCTCTTCTCGCAGAAGGCGCTGCGTAAGCTGCCAGGCAATTGGACCTTCCTGGTCATCACCGACCGCAAGGAGCTCGACGACCAGA
>MGNI01000082.1:6896-10797 GCA_001795115.1 Chloroflexi bacterium RBG_16_48_8
GAAAGCGGTGAGCATCTCAAACAATTGCTCACCGAGGACCATCGCTACGTTTTCACCTTGATTCACAAGTTCCACACCGAACGAGGGGAGCGTTATCCCACGCTTTCGCAGCGATCCGACATCATCGTCATGACCGATGAAGCCCATCGCAGCCAGTATGATATTTTGGCTCTCAACATGCGTAACGCCCTCCCCAATGCCGCCTTCCTGGCCTTCACGGGGACACCCTTGATCATTGGGGAGGAATTGACCCGCCAAGTCTTTGGCGAATATGTCAGCATCTACAACTTCCGCGACTCGATAGAAGATCGTGCCACCGTCCCACTTTATTACGAGAACCGCAAGCTTAAACTCCAGCTCACCAACGAGCAGTTCAATGAGGATATGGAACGCTTGCTTGAGAATTTGGAGCTTGACCCGGACCAGGAGGAGAAGCTAGGGAGGGTTTTCCGCGACGAGTACTACCTCATCACCCGCGACGAACGCCTGGAGGAGATCGGGGAGGACATCGTCGAACACTTCATGGGTCGAGGTCACATTGGGAAGGCTATGGTGGTCTGCGTCGATAAGGCCACTGTAGTTCGCATGTACGATGAAGTGCAGAAATATTGGAAGCACTATCATGGGGATTTGCATCGCAAGCTGGGGCACGCCGATGAATATGAGTGCGAGCTCCTGAAGCGAAAGATCCAATAGATGGAAGAAACCGACATGGCGGTCGTCGTTTCGCAGCCTCAGCGCGAGAATCCATCGATAGTAGGTTTGCTGCGCCGCTTAGCTCAATTGTTATCTACCCTTCAGTATAGGATTAGGAATGCACGAAAGCCTTATCGTTCTCCATTTTGGTGGGCAATGCCCATGGCACTCTTGGGTTATTGAACAGGCAAGGGAAGCTGCTGTCTGGCTCAAGAGAGACTTGAAGGTCTTCGACGTTTCAGAAGATTGGGAGGTAGCTTTCCGCCACAAGCTTTTCTTCCCATTTATGACGATCGTAGATGAGACTATTCGGCCGCTGTCGCCCTTATCTGTAGAGGACTTGGTAGAAATTGCTCAAGGAGGAAAGGAATTCCCGCCTGCAATAGCAGAGGAGCCGCTCTTGGGCGCAAGCCCAGAGGAAATTGAGCCGCTTAGGTCATCGCGGGTTGGAGAAACGTGTTCCCTTTGCATCCCTGGCAAAGATACGGAAGGATGTCAAGTAAAAGAGAAGTGGGCATTTAAGATTGAGAATGAATTTCCAGGAGAAATCCTTGGCTTTGTTGGGCTAGAGGCAGATGCGCTTGTCAGCTATCCATTGCCTGAGAAGGATCACTCACTGGCGTTCATCACCTGCATTTATGGGTTGGAAAATGGGCTGGATTATCGTGCAGGGCTTCTTGAGCCTCTATTTACTCACCTTCAGCAGCATGGATATAGAAGAGTTCAAGCTATAGCAGGTGAGCGCACGGCTTATCCAAATGGTCCAGCGGTATTCTTTAGAAATAATGGCTTCCTGCAGGTAGCTGAAATTGATAAGGTCATGCTTAGAGAGGGATAGGACAAATTAGTTTTGATGGAAGCGCTGCTCTAATTGGTGATCGCCGATGATGACGTTGGCTTTGACTCAATGCGCCCATTTTTTAATAACTGGGAAAAGGGTTGGGGATTGCTAACTATGTTGGAACGAGCAGAATCCGTGGGTGGTCAATTCAGGGTCGAGTCAAGCCGCACAACAAAAGGGACGCGTATCATTGCAGAGGTGCCGCGATGAGCATTACCGTCCTTCTGGCTGATGACTACAAGGTCGTTTGCGATGGTTTGGGCGTCTTATTAGATTCGGAAATGGATATTTCCGTTGTGCACAAAGCTGCCGATGGACTTGAAGCTATTCGGCATGTTCAGGAGCTTAAGCCCGATGTCGTAATTATGGACATCATCATGCCCGAATTGAATGGCATCGAGGCCACGCATCGGATCACAGAAATCAATCCCACAACCCGTGTCATCATTCTCTCTATGTATACCACGAGCGAGCACATATTCCGTGCTCTAGAGGCAGGTGCAAAAGGTTATCTTCTGAAAGAGTCCGCCGGTAGTGAAGTGGTGACAGCGGTGCGTGCTGTTCATGCCGGCAACCGTTTCCTGAGCCATAAGATCGCCGATACAGTCATTGATGATTACGTCCAGCTACGCCTGATGGACGTTGAAGACAATCCTCTTTCGCTTCTTAGTCCTCGGGAGAGGGAGGTTCTCCAGCTTGTCGTCGACGGCAAGTCAAGTGTTGAGATTGCGAAGCTCCTAAGCCTTTCCCCAAAAACAGTTGAGACCTATCGAAGCCGCATCATGCAGAAGCTTTGAGATTCATGACATGCCTTCACTGGTCAAATTTGCTATCCGTAGTGGATTGACTTCGTTGGAATAGATCGATCGATAATTCCTATCATTCATCAGATTGCGGGAATACGAAGATCCCTCCGAATAGTCCGAAATTCCCCACACCGATTGTCAAAGCTTCCTGACAGCGAAACAAGAAAAAATTGAGACACTGTGATTGGTCATTCGTTCCATGCGCGTCTTGTTTTTTCGAATCAACCATGGGATAGACGAAAGAGAGACAGGAGGTTACAGATGATATCAACCGAAGTGTTGCGACGATATCCAAATTTTGCAGGATTGTCAGTAGATCGCTTGAATAAGATTGCCACGATCAGTCGTATCAGGAATTTCGTAGAAGGTCAAGAACTTTTCAGGGAAGGCAATACTGCTACACATTTGATGTTTCTGATTTCCGGCGAGATACATGTTGTCTATCAGCTAGGTGATGGCAGCCAAGTCGTCGTTGATATGTTAGTCGCCGGTGATCCTCTCGCTTGGTCTGCTTTACTGGAACCTCACAGGTTGACAGCCGGTGGGATCGCTCGTAAAGCCGGATCCTTGATCGAGATCGAAGCCGAAGGGCTCAGGCACATGTGCAAAGAGAACACAGACTTTGGCTACATCATGATGAAGGAGGTGGCGAAGACTCTCAGGAATCGACTTAGCGCGATGAGGATTCAAGCTACTGCTTGGGCGGCTGAACCAATAGGATGATTGAGAAACCTTTGTTCCTTTAAACAGCTCATTTTCAAGCCAAGTTCGAAGGACTTCAACGTTATTTCAAGGATATTCGCACATGGCGTAAGGGGTAACTCATGGATATTCAAAGAATCGCTCAAGAACAAGAAACGAGAAATGCCAAGGCGATCAAGCTATTCGTCATAGAGGATCACCCTATCGTGCGACTCGGAATAGAGATGCTCTTCGAGTACCTGGAAGATGTTTTCATTGTGGGCGAGACTGGCTCCGTATCAGAGGCGCTCCACCTCATCCCTGCCCTCAAACCAGATGTTGTGCTCATAGATATCGAGCTACCGGGCGCTTCAGGCATTAGCGCGATCGCTACAATCAAAGATTGCCATCCAGAGATAGCCATTGTCGCTTTATCCTTTCATGAGGATCACATCTACAGAGAAAAGCTGTTGTCTTCTGGGGCACATACCCTTATCTCCAAACGGACTGCCGCGTGTGAACTTGTTCGTGCGATCCGGACCGCGGCTCATGCAATTCCTGTATAAATCGTTTTTTTAAAAGGAAGATGGCTCCCAAGAAGGAAGATGTAACTATTCATAATGACTACAAGCGTGACTCCATCGCCGAATGGAGACGATGTATGGATGCGGATGGCTTCAATGCCACTGAGTAACGTCCTATGCTCTTCCGCCAGCACCTGGCTGCTGGTATCGTTTTCGAGGGTTGTTTTGTACTCTGCCACCACTTGATCCAGCGTCTTTGTGATCGAATCAGTCCACACAACAACATCAATCGCAAGTCCATCAAAAGGGCATTCGCCGCACATAACAGTCTGAGCTTCGGGCTCTTTCGACAT
>MGNI01000082.1:10863-12258 GCA_001795115.1 Chloroflexi bacterium RBG_16_48_8
GGTAGATCGAGCTCAAAACCGAATTCCGGGTTGCGGTAGGTTTGAAGATTGCTGGCATAAAGGTGACTAGAGGCGGAAGTGACTGTGTGGCCGTCGATATTGGTTGAGCGGTCGTGAACGTGGGCTCCATTTTTGGGGTTGGCGGTATGGATGGTAGTATGAGCTGCGCTGTTCGGGTTGGCTGTGCCAATGTGCAGGCTCTCAACCCAACTAAGGAGACCAGTAATATGATCGTAAATCCTACGGTCAATGTGCAAAGTCTTGAGACAAATAAGTTGATTGATGGGAGTTTCATTTTGAATATTCCTGTACTATGATCGTTTTGTTTTAATATAACAAAGCTAATTGGCACCCCGACTTACTCTGACATCTGCTCAACAATCAACTTGCCTTCCTGCCCAGCCTGGCGATGACCCGGAACTGTGCAGTAATAGACATGTGCCCCAGGTTGCATATCGCCAACTTCAAAAATGATCTTTGTTCTCTCGTTAATCTTGGAAACACCTGAAGTCTTCATATTGAAATCGGGAAGGAACAGGTCATGCAGCATGCCGTCTCCATTCAACAGGATCAGGCGCACAGCGTCGCCAGGATGAACGATGAGGTCCGGATTGATAACACCGTCAATTTCTACTCCAATACCCATGTAAGCCAGTCCTCCATCATTAATAATGGTCTGGAGGGTGAATTCCACGTAGGGGGGACAGTTGGGGTCTCATGAGAGGCATTGGGTGCGACTCCGTTAGCATTGGAACTGCAAGCGGAAAGGGACAACGCTGTCATCATGGTGATAAGAAGAACTCCGAATGGAAGAGCAGTTTTCATATCATTGACCTGTTAAGTTCGGTAAGGTATTTCTTGATTACCAGGCAGATCATCTCGAGTTGAGAAATATGTTGCACTACTCAAAACCACCAATAGCGCGCTGTTCCCATAAGCCCCAGCGACAATGCAACCAAGATAAAATCTGCAAGGCCAAGGGTTGACATTTCCCTGTCAAGCTTCTGCAGTTCTGCTCCTCGCGCTGGAGTGGGCGGCTCTCCCGCCGCCTGGATTTCCTGGCCGATTTTTGCCATTTTACTGACCCGGGGTGATACGCCGAACATGCCAATACAATAGACCACAACTCCAACAATTGAGCTGATGGTAAATCCTAAACCAGGACCTGTCTGTACATAGTCCACCCATCGTCCGCTGGCAAACTGCCATAGAAGCAAAACACCAGTCAGCACAGTCAATGTACTGGCTATGCTAATAAAAATATTGAAGCGTCGCTTGGCGACCATGTGCTGGACGAACTGGATTCCAGTCGGTGCTAGAGCTTTTACGGTAGGTTCGACGAAGAGGAAGAAAATGAATGAGCCTCCTGCCCAGCACACGCTGGCAACAATGTGG
>MGNI01000082.1:12270-13249 GCA_001795115.1 Chloroflexi bacterium RBG_16_48_8
ACAACCAGAAAGAAGATTAACAGGTTGACCTCCAAGTTAGAAAGTGGACTGTATAATTTAGGTTTATTTAACAGTCAATTCTGAGGTCATTGGGGTTAGCGAATAACCCAAGTTGTAACCTAAAATGTGTTACACTGTTTTTTTAACAAAAATGGATGAAGTTGACTCTCCCTTAGTTTTTAACGAATGGCTAAAACGTCGTCGAAAGGCGCTCGATATGACGCAGCGCGAATTGGCGCAACGCGTGGGTTGCTCTATATTGGCTTTGCGGAAAATCGAATCGGGGGAACGAAGACCTTCCAAACAACTGGCGGGATTATTAGCTAATGTGCTTGAAATCTCTCATGAAGACCAAGAGACATTCATCCGTGTGGCGCGCGGTAATCTAAATGTGGAAAGGTTGCAACTACCTTCACTTGAACGAATCGCTCCTTTTCCTGACGCCGCGACCCTGCAACAAGCACAGAGCAGCCCATCACTCGATGCGAGATCCAAACCTGTATCATCTTCGAAACGCATTCCCTTACAATCCATGCCTCTTATTGGTCGTGAGGCAGAACTTGCCGCGATGGAAAATTTTTTTATCGATCCACAATGCCGCTTGCTTACTCTGACAGGTATGGGCGGTATTGGTAAAACTCGCCTGGCGGTTGAATTTGCATCGAGACAACTTTCAGCGTTTCCCGGAGGCATTTTTTATATCCCGCTTGCCTCAGTCAATACAATAGAGGCAGTAGTCCTTGCGATCGCGGACGTACTCGAGTTCGTGTTTTCCGGTCCCACGGACCCGAAGGAACAGTTATTCAATTATGTGGCGTCCTCCATCAAGCAGGAAGCGCTTATGGTTCTGGACAGTCTTGAGCACCTGCTTACTCTACCATCAACAAAAGATTGCAATTCGGGGCTGGTAGAACTGGTATCCACATTCCTTCAGCATTCGCCGTATTTAAAAATCCTCGGGACATCCCGTGAGCGCCTG
>MGNI01000082.1:13265-14801 GCA_001795115.1 Chloroflexi bacterium RBG_16_48_8
GAACTCCACGGGCTTTCCGTACCGCCAATCGACTTTGCGATGAGATTGGAGGAGTACGACGCGGCAGTTTTATTTATGAAAAGTGCCCAGCGCGCAAAAGCGGATATTAAAATCACCGTAGACGAACAACCAGCCATTGCTCAAATATGTCAACTTGTCGAAGGAATTCCACTGGCAATCGAACTTGCTGCGACGTGGGTAGGTATGCTTTCCTGCCAGGAGATCGCACAGGAGATCCAATCCAATATGTATTTCCTGACAACTACCATGCGCGACATTCCCGAGTGCCACCGCTCCATCCGCGCCACATTTGACCATTCGTGGAAATTACTATCGGATGAGGAACGCCAAGTGCTCTGCCAGTTATCAGTTTTTCATGGAGGCTTCGACCGCAACGCTGCGAAACAAATCACGGGAGCCTCTTTGCCCGTTCTGACCTCCCTGGTCACCAAGTCGCTTTTGCGTCGTACCGAGAGCGGCCGTTATGACCTTCATGAAGTGATCCGTCAATATGCCTCGTCCCATCTGAAGGATGCCCCACCAAAGCTTGACACATATGAACGTTATTGTGAATACTTTCTAACATTAGCGCGAGGCTGTGAAAAGTCATTAAAGGATGCAACGCAACAAGAAGCTGTTCGGCAACTGACTGATGAGATAGACAATATCCGCACGGCGTGGGCATGGGCACTCAATCATAAAAAATTTGCCCAGCTTGGAGAGGCTGTTCGATGTCTTGGCTGGTACTTCGAGGTTACAGGGTTGTTTCGTGAAGGGATCGAACAACTTGAACCGCTTGCTCGGGTTTTGATAACCAGGTCACAAGATAATAAATGGCATAGGATATTGGGGATGACCCTCATCCAACAAGCATTGCTATACTTCCGAAAAGGCGAATTCAATCATGCCCAGAAACTTTATGAAGATAGCATCAACCTCCTTCGCTCAATTGGCGATCAGGCACTGTCGGCCGATGCGCTCGTTTTTTTGGGAATCATCTTGCATTTGAGCGGCGAATATGAACAGGCAAAGTCTATGCTGGAAGAAGGTTTGGCTTGCGCAAGGGCTGGCAATGATCCGTGGTTTGAATCCTACGCCATTTACAATCTGGGCTACATCGACAGCATCATGGGATGCTATGCAGAAGGATATGAGCAAATGATGGTGGGTCTTGACATGTGGCGTACCATCGGCGATCCACATTACATCGCCTTGGGATTGAACTTCCTTGTCCCCACATTAAACCAACTAGGTCGCTATGAAGAAGCTAAAGCATTTATGCGGGAAAGTATCGCGTTGTGCGAGCAGGTGAAAAACCGTTGGGGAATGGCTGCAGCATATCGTTTTCTAGGATTGGCAGCCATTGCCGCAGGTCAGTATAGCGAGGCACAAATTTATTTGCGCAAGAGTTTGGAAATCCTCAGCAAGTCCATCATTGGCTGGGATATTGCCCGTTCGCTCACATATTTGGGGGAGGCCACGATGATGTCGGGTGATTACACTGGAGCCAGAAAAGATTATCAGGGCGCCCTTCAG
>MGNI01000082.1:14831-18090 GCA_001795115.1 Chloroflexi bacterium RBG_16_48_8
GCATTGGATGCCTTATTGGGTTTAGCCAACCTACAAGCACAGTCTGGCAACCCGGAAGTTTCCCTTGCGCTCTGCTTCTACATCTTGAATCATTCCGCCAGCGAAGAGGAAACAAGAAAGCGTTCGGAACAACTACATGCGGATTTGGAGCCAAAGATAAGCCCAGAACAAGTCAAGGTACAGCGTATGAAAGCACAGATAAAAACAATGGATGTGTTAGTGAAGGAAGTGCTGGAAATGATATGAGGATGTGAATATTTTATTCGCATTATCCCATCATTATCATCTGATGACACTGCAACATCTCCATTAGATGCACAGATCGGATCTCCTCACTTACCGTTAAATGAGTCATTGTTTTCGACAGGTATGCTCGCACGCTCAAGACTTATAACTTATCACATTACTTACCCCACAATCAACGATACAAATCTAGCATGGGTTACGTTGATTAAGGAGGTGCCTTCAAATCATTTGAAACATTTAAATAGAGGAAGGGATTGGAATCTGGTTAAATAAGGATGTATAGATGGAGAATGAAAATGACTTCCGCCTGATGGTGGAACTCTCTCCAAGCGCGATCGTCATCATCTGCCAGGATGAGATCGTCTATGTTAATCCAGCCGGCCTGTTGCTCTTTGGCGTTAGAGATGTCGAAGATCTCCTTGGAAAATCGCTCTGGACCTTCATCCATCCGAGGTATAAACCCATCATCGAGAAACGCAATAAACAGGTGATGGATGAAGGCATAAAAATCCCACCTCTTGAACTCAGATTGTCCCGTCTAGATGGGGAAAGTACCGAGGTGGAGACGACGATAAACCCTTTCAAATTCAATGGGCTTCCGGCATTCCAAGCCACCTTCCAAGATATCACAACACGCAAGTACGTTGAAGAACAGATAAGACAACGTAATATTGAGCTTTCCGCATTGAACGCGATTGCAGCTACCGTGAGCCAGACTCTTGATCTGAAAACAATCCTCGATGAAGCGCTCGATGAAGTTCTACACTTGGAACTTCTCGGAGGCGATGCCCAAGGCATGATTTTTTTGGTTGAAGACTCAAGTGATTTGCTATGGCTTGCTACTCATCGAGGCGCTCTTCCAAACCATCCCTGCCTTAAGCGATCTCCCCGACTCGGCGAGTGTCTCTGTGGATTAGCCGCACAATTGAGCGAGCCGGTCATTTCAGAGGACTGCTTTCATGATGAACGGCACACAAGGAGTTGGGCGCAAATGCCTGCTCACAAGGACGTATGCCTGCCCTTAACAGCCCACGGAAAGGTTTTAGGCGTCATGGATGTCCGACTGCCTGCACAAAAAGAGATTAGCGAGAATGTCGTCAATTTATTGGCTGCGGTCGCAGACCAGATCAGTGTCGCTATTGAAAACGCTCGCCTCTTCCAGGAAGTGCAGCAACAAAACGAACGACTCCGCATCCTGAGCACTCGACTGGTGGAGGCGGAGGAGAATGAGCGTAAGCGGCTATCCCGGGAGCTTCACGACCAGGTGGGTGAAGGACTAACTGCACTTGGGATTAACCTGAACATCATCCGTAAGCAGTTACCAGGGCAAGCGTTGGAAAGCATTCAACGCTACCTGGAAGATTCCTTTGCTCTGGTCGAACAAACGACGGACCGAATTCGCGGTGTTATGTCCGAGTTGCGACCACCCATACTTGATGATTACGGATTGGTTGCGGCACTGGGATGGTATGCAGAGCAGTTCTCCTCTCGAGTAGGGGTTGAAGTGGTGGTGAGCGGCCTTGAACCGGATCCAAGGTTATCTTCCCCAGTCGAGAATGCTCTTTTCAGGATTGCAGCAGAAGCCTTAACCAATATTGCTAAACATGCTCAAGCCTCCCAGGTCACGATCAGGATTGAGTACACCAATGCATTCCTTCGCTTGGAAATTGCTGATGATGGCATTGGATTTAACCCGAAATCCCCCTTTCGAATAGACCAGGATAAAGGATGGGGATTGATGACAATGACTGAACGAGCCGAATCCGTTGGTGGTAGTTTCAAGGTCGAGTCAAGCAGTGCAGAAAAGGGGACGCGGGTCATTGCTGAGGTGCCACGATGAGCATAACCGTCCTCCTAGCCGATGATCATAGGGTTATTTGTGATGGTCTTGGTGTCTTACTGGACTCGGAGATGGATATCTCCGTCGTCAATAAGGCTGCTGATGGGCTTGAGGCTGTGCGCCTTGTTGACGAGTTGAAACCCGATATTGTGATTATGGACATCACCATGCCAAAGTTGAATGGCATCGAAGCGACACAACTGATTACGGAAACTAATCCATCAACCCGGGTTATCATCCTCTCAATGTATGCCACCAGTGAATACATTTTCAGAGCTCTACATGCTGGCGCTAAAGGTTATCTCCTTAAGGAGTCTGCAGGAACTGAAGTTGTTGAGGCAGTGCGTGCTGTACATTCCGGTGGTCGCTTCCTAAGCCATAAGATTGCAGATACCGTGATTGAGGACTATATCCGACTACATAATTTAGATATCGACGATGATCCTCTTTCTCTCCTCAGCCCTCGGGAAAGGGAGGTCCTTCAGCTCGTTGTTGAAGGATTAACGAGCGTTGAGATTGCTCAACTCCTGAGTCTGTCCCCAAAAACGGTCGAGACCTATCGAAGCCGGATCATGCAAAAGCTTGAAATCCATGACATGCCCTCCTTGGTTAAATTCGCGATCCAGCGGGGATTATCCCAGCTGGAATAGATTCCTCACTTATTTCTTCCAGGATTCTTGGATTAATCAGAACCAAAGCATCCTATTAGATACTCCAATATCCCTAGACGAAATATCAAAGATTCCTGACTGTGGAATAAGGAAGAACTTGAGATACTGGGACTAGTTAATGAATACATGTTGCGCTTTTTTCGATGCCGTTAAAGGAATGGAGCACCTAGAAGATTGGAGGTAAAGATGATCTCTCCAGAAGTTTTAAGACGATATCCGAATTTTTTTGGATTATCAGAAGACTACCTTAGAAAAATCGCTGATCAGCCGCATTCGGAATTTTGATGCTGGGGAGCGATTATTCACTGAGGGAAATACAGCCAGCTATCTGATGTTCATCTTGTTCGGAGAGGTCAACATCGTCTATCAACTTGGCAACGGCAACGAGGTTATAGTCGATACGTTTGTGGCTGGCGATCCCCTGGCATGGTCAGCCCTGCTGGAACCTCACCGACTGACAGCCAGTGGTGTCGCTCGAAAATCTGGATCCATCATCGAGATC
>MGNI01000082.1:18107-22794 GCA_001795115.1 Chloroflexi bacterium RBG_16_48_8
TCATACGGATTTTGGCTACACCATAATGAAGGAGGTTGGAAAAACACGCAGAAATCGATTGACAGCCATGAGGGTCCAAGCCGCTGCTGAAGGCTGAGCAGGCCGAACTGATCGGATAATTAAGAATATTAGATATCCAAATAGCCATGACATTAGTATGAGTCCGAGACAGAATTACGTGTTGCTTCCCACGAAACTCATGCTTGAGATGCAAGATAGACTGAACCTATTGAAAGGAACGCTCAATCAGCAAAGAGGGAAATTACCATGGCGATTAAACTTTTGATTGTGGAGGACCATCCCATCGTACGGCTTGGTATCAATATGCTCTTTGAGAACCTAGAAGATGTTTTCATTATGGGCGAGACAGGCTCTGTATCGGAAGCGCTCCATCTCATCCCGGCCTTTCAGCCAGATGTTGTGCTCATGGATATCGAGTTATCAGGCATCAACGCGATCGCTACAATCAAAGATCTCCATCCAGAGACAGTCGTTGTTGCATAATCCCTTCAAGAGGATCATATCTACACCGAGAAGCTGATTTCCGTCGAAGCCTGTGGCCATGTCTCGAAATGCGCTGACCCAAATGAGCTCATTGAAACCATTCGAGCTACAGGCTACTCTGAGTTTGCTTAGATTCCGGTGAGATGGCCTTTACGTCATTTGTTCTTGCAGTGGCAATTATAATATTGGCGATTTTTACTCCTACTCTATCGCGCTTCGGCATCGATATTTCAGAAGCTGCATTGTGGGCGATTGGTATACTTTCTGTTTTGTCTATAATCCTGGGATTGGTTGCGATCAAGACCTCTCAGGGCAAGATCGCAGCGATCGGGGGTGTCGTGATTTTGCTCGTAGTCCTTTTTATTGCGCCGATAACCACTGTCGTCTCGCCATAATGTATGCCCAGGGTTAAAGTTAGTACACCCTGCTTTTGCTTGACTACTCAGCAAATCTTTGAAACTGATAGGGAAAAGTCGCATTGGTTTCGGTATTTGAATGTATAAAAATCTCCAAAGTATGCGGATATCGGATTGGAGAGTTAGGAATGTTGTCACTGTGATTCCTCCGCCTTTTTGAGGGTGGAGAAATTTTCATGTCCTATACCAAGCAGGAAAGAAAGAATGAAGAACGGAGCTTCAACGATTTTCATTTTAATGCATATACGGATGTCGGAGCTTGGGTGATTGTCCATAGAGAAACTGCGCTGGTATTCCTATGCGTTTGAACCTTTATGGGTGAAGTTATTTGACAAGTTCTGATCACCCTATAGATCATTCGATAAATTCCATACAATCCACCTCGCCTTCGGATCAGAATGTTAGTCCTACAACAAGGTTATTTGGCGGTGGATTACTCATATTGCGATCGAGCTATATCATCATCTTTACGCTATTACTCACACTCTTCGCCGCTGGAATTCCAACGCAAATTAATGAATTCACATCTGGGGTTATTGGCATAGCTATAAGGCAAAATAATGTAGGTGAATTCATCCTCTCGCCAGTTCCAGGCCAGCCAGCAGGAGATGCTGGCATCCAAGAAGGTGATGCGCTGATCGCCATCGATAGTGTCCACCTTCAGCCAGGAATGGATATGCCAAGGCTCCTCCAGCTCCTCAGAAGACCGTCAGGGACACAAATTCTATTGGATGTTCGGGATGATGAGGACTCCATCCATTCATACTTCCTAACCCTGGCAGGGTTCCCACTGGATTCCTGTGGGATTTCGACAAAGGTCTATGCTCTTTATCTTATTGTTATCGGGATAACTTTAGTTCTTGGATTTTGTATACCTGCTTTGATTATCTTTTTCCAAAAATCAGAAGATTGGCTGGCGCTATTCGTTTCACTGACCCTTGTGGTCATTGCGATTTACAACTCCGCAGCTTACGCCGGTTCTTCAATCCTGCCATCACCATTCAGTGAGACGATCAGTTTCGTATACAACCTTTCCGTGTTATTGATTCGCTATCTCTTCCCTGATGGGCATTTTGTCCCTCGTTGGACACGTCAATTCGCTGTTGTTGGTGTGCTATGGATTTTATGGAAGATTCTGCCTTTTTCTTCCTCCACTCCCCTCTGGACATCCAATTCCTGGATCATCGTTGATTTAAACTTCGGTACAGGGATATAAGCACAGATCTACCGCTACCGGAAGGTCTCTGATCCGCAGGCACAGCAACAGACCAAATGGATCACCTTTGGCATCGCTATCGCCTTCCTGGCCGAATTGGGTGTTGAGCATCTCCTCGATTTGGATTCGCAGTTCTTCATCCTCGATTTTCATCTCATCCACCACAGCCGCGTACATCTCCTCCAGACCGGCGACTTCTAGAGTCCCACCTTGCGGTGAAATAAGGAGGGAGAAGCCTTTCCCTACCATGGCGTGATAGCCGGCTGCCTCCGTAGGAATCTCATCCGGCGGGTTGGACGAGTCATATTGAAAGGGCGCTTGAGGATTATCCTGCTCGATCATGATCCAATCGTAGGTTACTTCGACCCAGTAGTTCCCATCCGGATCGACTTCTATGACGGTATAGGTATATTCGTAGCCGATCTTCTGGTTGATATTCTGGATCTGTGTCCCTAAATCCTGAGTGATCTCCTGATCGCTGGTTATGCGGATGCGGAGCTTATCTCCTTCTTTAAAGATTAATCCTCATCAATAAGGAGGGCGGCGTTGGGGTGGGTGTGGGGGAGGGAGTGGGAGTGGATGTGGGTTTTGGTGTGGGAGTGAAGGTGGGTGTGGGCGTTGGGGTGGATGGTAAGATGGATTCGAACACTGAACAGGAGATCATCGCAATAAAAAGGATGATGATAGGCAAGAGGGATAGTTTTTGAACCATTTGGATTTTCATGTCGCCGCTCCTTAAATGATTTGCAGATAGCAACACAATACCCGCATACCTTACAGCACTAAGGCAGAACCAGAAAGAGTAGGTTGACGGATGTTAGATTTACCCGGGGGTTTTATTCAGGGAAGAAATCCTGGTGGCTCATTTTTTGTGATTTACGCCTAGGTACGAGTTATGGCTTTCCATTTACTTCCATCATCGAACCAAATCATGATTTCACTGATCAATGGAAACGAGCTTAACAGGAGGCAGCTTGATCAGGTAGATGTATGATCGATGCTGAAGAGCAAGGAGAATTTGGCGTTCTTTTGGACTTTGTTCTTCCGTAGGGATGTTTCCTGAAGAAAGGCATTCCAAGAAGCCAGTGATCCGATCTTGAAACTTCTTATGAAGATAAGTCCGCCTTTTGTGCTTTCTGATCTACTTTATAAGCAATGATACTTGAGCATAAGCTAAGAATTGATAGAAAAGTTGCGATAATCCACAGAATCAAACCGGCTTTGTCCATTGGATTGGTCCAGACATATGGATCGGTTATATAAACCAGCATGAATGTTGCGTATAAGATCATCAGGAGAATGTTCCCGATGAAAACACTGATTGGATAAATATTTGAATCAATCGGCTTTTTCATGTAGGCCTTAAAGGGCGAGGTAAATGGAAGAAGGAGGAGGAGGACGCCAATGCCTAATGTAAGCCATGAAATTTCTAGATTGAGCAGGAAATTAAGGATATTTCCTCCCAGTGTTAACCACAGAAGGACAATCCATAAACCATAGACAGAAATCATTCGAAATCTCGAAGAACTTTTTATCTCGATTTCCCCATTTTTCATCGTCCTATACTCCACTCACCTTATTCTTGGTTGGTGTTCTGCGTCATTCCAGTTTTAGTGGGATGTTTCCAATTGTCGCATGATTTCAAAGAGATCGATTACACTATCGTTAAGGCCATTTGGCTTGCGTAGATCATCATTTGCATCTATGAATCCTTTGATGCTTTTACCTGTGAGAAACGCGTCAGTTCCAAGAACCATCAATAGAATGACACAGCCGGTCCCTCCATTCCAAGAACCTGATACGATGCATACCTCGCTAAGACCTACAGCCCCACCAGCCACGCCGATTGCACCAAAAACACCTCCGGTGAAAAATCCATCAAATCTGTCCTCATATGCTTTGTCTCTATCATTAATTACAGTGATGTATGTTTGCACTGCAGTTGAATCATCCAAGATCAGGACTTCGACATCTCCAAATTCGCTATCCGGACAAGGTGTCGTACATTCACCCCATACATAATACTGAAGTGTCCCTGGAATTCGGCAGTACCCATACTTTGAGTCGCCCCCATAGGGTTCAATGCAATTCAAACTATCAGCGCCAAGGAAGGAAGGTGGAGGTGATACCTCAAAAGGAGAGGTTGGCGTTATATATGGTTCTTCTGTGAATTGGACAGCACCAATGGTTGAGGCTGGAGCGGTATACCACTGCATCGGAGTGATATCGTGTGTGTAGTTCACTTAACAACCCATTAGAGTCAACATTATCAGTATCAGCAAACAGTCTCTAATGGTTTTTCCAGCTTGCCGGTACATCGATATCCTTCTTCTCTTGCTGTTATCTTGCAGATGAAAAAGTATAGGACCCGTTGAGTCCAGACAAAAACATGAAGATATTGTAATTTTAATTGTTATGGAGCGAAAATTCCAAGGAAGCGGCTCATTGCGCATCAGGGCATATGCTGCACGCATGGGGGGCACGAATTTCATGACATCCATCAAGCGAGAGAACGAGCGGCAGCGAATTCACAGAAGATTGACCTTTAACA
>MGNI01000082.1:22819-25005 GCA_001795115.1 Chloroflexi bacterium RBG_16_48_8
AGTGCTAGATTTTTGGGATAGATTTGGAGGTAATAATTCGAGTTTGATGTTTTCTAAGTTGCGCAGACTTTCTTTAAGGATTAAAGTTGGGCTGGCAGGGGGCTATAATTTCTTTCTTCACTACCAAAACCACCTGTGCAAGCAAATGGATAAAAATAAGATTCATCCAAGTGATGAAATTTATCATCTTTGTGATCCAGATGCTCCTAGGAGATAGATTGAAGCTCAGGTAAAAGCATGTATAACAATAGATGGGAAATTGCTATATTTTTCCTGGCGACGATGCAAGGGTGCAACGTTTTATTGATAAGTTAGAAGAAAGAGAAAAATACCTCGAGGAACTTGAGGTAAAACGGAATGAGTGACATAGGTTTCAATCTTTGCATAGTTCCCCCACTTGTTAACCTTTAGTCAATCAGAGCTCATTCATCTTAGAGCATGCATCTGCAAAATGCATTAACTGAACCAATGATTTCAATGATTACGCCAAAATGTATGATCAATTTGAGCATAAGCATATGTTTTGAATTCAGTGGGATCACTTTTTCAGCACTTCTGCGATTTATGATTTGATGGCATTGAATCTGGTTGATGATGCCCACAGCAGCGTTGTCATTTATAGTTAGTTGCAAAGGAAGCCAATAAATCCGGTAATGGCTCTATCCTTTCCTACCAGGTTTTACGGATTTCTTTCGCCGATAGCGAGACGATGCCTCCCACAATGGCGCAGGTCGTATCACAATCTCCCAACCCTTTTGCAATCGTCCGAATGGCTTCAGGATAATCCTTTAGAAGGTAAGCCGCGACCCATAAGTAAAAAGGAACGGTGTCTTAGGCGCTCACCATGGTACCTGTACCCAGTTCACGAATGGCATCATTGAGGCGATCTTCAGGTCTACCCTTAACGCTCTCTAATCCGTATTACGAAGCTGCCATAGGTGTATCCCCAATTGGTTACTTGTGTAAATAACTCAGCGGAGATCGAGTAGTTCCCCAATTCATCGTAGACCTCCTCGTCTCGATCCTGCTGGGCAAGAGTAAGGAGATCACGAGCCTTACTGATAATTTCATTGATGTCCTCATCGTCAAATCCTAAAGCAGATAATACGCCATTGTAATACCTCAAAGCTATCTCATCGATTGATCCGACTGTTGTTTCCGTGAATCGCCAGAGACTTACTTCAATAACTGGATCTGTTGACCTCTGATCTCCCCATAAGCATACGTGTGTCTCATCATAGTCAGTATTCTCCCAGTAATAGACACAGACGCCCCAAGAATTATCCTCCCCTGTGGATTTAATCATCTCTGCGGAGTAACCCTCTGCGTAGAGTAATTCAAATGCATTATCGAGCGGCATACCAAATACTTCGGCCAAGGGTCGCATCGGTGTTGCTGTGGGATTCGGTCTTTTTGTTGAGGTGGGTTTTGACAAGGGAAGAGATTTTGGCACCGGCGTATCTTTTGGCACACTCGTATGCGTGTTAGCTCCGGTTGGAGTTACTGGGGCGATTGTTTCAGTCGGTGGAACACCGATCTGAATAGTTATCGGTTGGCAAGCAGCAATGACTATCACAGAAAATAGTAGCAACAACCTATACATACCAAACTCTCCAATTTGCTTTTAATTCGGTCACTCCCAGGATTTTTTGAAATTCCATGCTGTCCTATTACACTCTCGGTTTCCTTAAAAGTATGTGGGTATACGATGAATCTTCGCATAACCAATCGTCTGATTAACAGATTGTTCAACGGAAATATCCATAGTGAAAAGTTT
Source organism: Chloroflexi bacterium RBG_16_48_8 (assembly GCA_001795115.1). Lineage (GTDB taxonomy): Bacteria > Chloroflexota > Anaerolineae > Anaerolineales > E44-bin32 > MGNI01. Next base: position 24,597 of record MGNI01000082.1, read on the forward strand.
TCTGATGATTTTCTGCTGGGAAGATCTAAGGGTTGGATCCTGGAGTTACCTGCATGAAGTTATCATGTCGAGTCGTAAGTGAGGGTGTGTTGTTTTCCTGCCATTCGTGTGTCAATCTTTGCAAGTAAGTCGTGGATAACTTTACAATGAATGATTATGCTGGCGCAATGCCCCCAGAGTGTTTAGATCCAATCAATTGGATTGCATTCCGAAAATTGAATGCTTGATATAAAAGATGAATTCGGGGAATTCTCCGTTGAAAAATTTTGAGGGTTCTATGTTGTTTACTACCATCCTGTAAGTCTTCCCGTATGGATGGTGTAGACAACAAGGATGATAATTGTGGATGCAATGAACAACGCTGGGAATAATTTCTCAACAATCGTTTCAGAGGGAACTTCGGAGCCAA
>MGNI01000082.1:25012-25316 GCA_001795115.1 Chloroflexi bacterium RBG_16_48_8
CAAACGGTTGATCCAAACACAGAACCACTAAGGCGCTGGTTGCGCTGAGAACGCTGAAAAAGCGGAACCACTGAAGCAATGACTGGACTGAAAGCGCTGAAAAAGATTTTTGGGTTGGGCGTAGGCTATATTGGTTGTATTTTCAGTGGAATCAGTTTTCTCAGCGATTCATTGGTTCAAGGTTTGGAACCGCCGAAGCGTTGAGCGGATTGAGACCGCTGAAAGAAAGGAATGAAAGGGAGATGAGGTTTTGAGGGGAGGTTTAGTGGGGTAAGTGTAAAAGCGAATCATTGGCTCCGGCTTA
>MGNI01000082.1:25393-33351 GCA_001795115.1 Chloroflexi bacterium RBG_16_48_8
CAATAAAGGGCAACGCCTCAGGAGCTCACTCAAGAAGCGATCAGGTTATAGGGAGGCTGCCAGCAATGGATGGAACATAGCCCGCGGATGAATGCAATCTGAGCAGTGAATAGGGAATATTATACCCTCACAAGAACGATCTTCTCGATGGGCGGCAAGAGCTGCAGAAGATATTATCGCAAGGCTTGAGGGGGTTAATCCGTATGATCGCCGAAAAGGGTCCGATATTCTTCAGAAGAATGAATATCCATAAGGAATTTAGGTCTCGGAAATTTCTGCACAAAAAGGTTTCGATTGATGTTCTTCGCCCATACCCGGTAACCGTTCCAATTTGCATTTATCCATGGAAAAAGGGTTGAAATTATCAGGTCTTAAGTTATAATGTGGATAATCCGTTCTAACGGAGCTGGATCACCCGCAGGGGTGAGCGTAAGAGAGCCTTAATGAGGCTCTTTTATTTTCGAGGATATACGACAAATCCATACACCTCTACTCGAGCATCATATAAATGATGGTTGAATTTTGATTCAACAATGTCCATCAAACGTTGAGCAAAGGTTGATGGCTTTTGGTCAATCAAATCATAATGTCGTAATACACACTGCTTGGTCGGATGGCTGAGCAAGTCTGCCAACTGCAAGCCGGCGATATTGACTGATTTCTGCTTCAATTTCAATTGGCATGATGACAAGGCGGTCTGAAAAGCTTTCTCGCGCGTTCTCCACACACCATGATCGTAAACACGTGTGTATGATTCCGCTAGCAAACGGTCTTCTTTTCCGCCGCGCGCCTCCGCCATAACATCGCCTATGCGATGGATGTGGTTGAGATAGCTTGCATATCGCTGCAAAAGGAATCCCATACCTAAGTGATAGGGATGCGCGGCGACATTCCCGTAGGCAACATATAATGCCTGCTTATCAATTACCACCATGACCATTCTGAAGTCGGCCTCTTCAATCACTCTCAAAAGCTCGTCGTCGAACTGGCGGCGTTTTTGCTCGTCGCGCAGTACTTTGAAGGCTTTGCGCGCATTTAACACGTCTTCACGATGTAATACAACGGGCTCATCCGGATGATGCGGGAGATGTCTCGCCTTCAGTTCTTCCAGCGCTTGGTGAAAATGCACGTAATCTGTATTGCGAAACCAACAACCCAGCAAACCGAAAAATCGATGTGCGGTTTCGGATGTTTTTCGATAGACATGGTCGCCCGATTCATCCATGTATAACTTATATCGGTTTTCAAAGCCTGATGGGCGGGAAGGATAAGCTTGTGAAGAGATTGTGGACATGCAAATTCCTCCTTGCGGCCCACTGACGTGACAATTATATCTGCTTCACTGGCCTCTAGCCCTTTAATGGCCGTCTTGGATTGCTACCATGGATTATTTCGCCGATGGTAATGGATGAGGTCACTGAAAAGACGGAACCACTGAAACGCTGAACGAACCGAAAGCGCTGAAAAAGATGGGACCGCTGATCGCACTGAATGGACTGAAATCGCTGAGAAAGATCTGTGGGATGGGGATAGGCTATATGGGTTGTATTTTCAGTGGAATCATTTTTCTCAGCGATTCGGTGGTTCAGGCTTTGATCTGGCGAGGCGTTCGATAGATAATTAGGTATGGAGTGATCGGTCCGATAAAGGCCTCTTGTAACGTGATTGAATCAAAAGGAGCAAGAGATGGGGGAGATGCAGAAAGATTATGTGAAGGAAGAGTATCCGCACTCAGCGAGTACTTCCCAGATCATCGCAGCAGGAAAAGAGGTTCACCGCGTTCTAGGACCAGGGTATCAAGAGGTCATTTATTAACGTGCACTGGTGCTGGAATTGCCTGCCTATGGATTGGAGTTTGAGCGTGAGGTTTGGAGGGACGTGAACTATAAGGGAGAAAAGATCGGGAAGAAACGGGTGGATTTCATCATCGAGGATGTGATGGTCGAAATCAAAGCTGAAGCGACAATAGATAATGTGGATGTTGTGCAGACACTCTCTTATCTGAAAGCTTCAGAGCTTCAGGTGGGACTGCTCTTGAACTTTGGAGGCAAGAGCTTGGGTATTAAACGCTTGATCCAAACTTAGAACCACTGAGGTGCTGATTACGCTGATGTCACTGAAAGTTGAGGACTATTGGTAAACTGATAAGAGGATAAAATTGATCGATGAAAGCTATCTTTAGGGATGAAATTGAGAGTGTTACCTGTTGGTAGTTCGTTTACACAAAATTCGGGTGATTGATTCTTAGCCACTCTTCAATCCTGGACTAGAATTGTTTTACCTCAGTAATGAGCTCTTCAGCTTCACTCTGCGAGATCTGCCCACCACGATCGTAGGTTCCAACATTTCGTTTCGTTCGGCAAAGTTCAAAATAATCTGCAAGTTCACGGATATCCGAATCCATGACCTCTGGAAGTACCAGGAAGGTCATCCAATGGTGACCCCTACCGTGAGTCTCATACCCAGAGCAATAGAGCGGGATCGTTGCTAATGTAAGTGCTGCTTCGTAGGCGATGAAGAAACGTCGATCCGAGGATAGGCCTGGTACGACTGCGTCTTCCAGATCTCGTATCGTAATGCGGAGCATCTCTTGGATCTCTTCTTTTATTGTACTATGCGACCTAAGCCGTCCCTGCGTTAGCAATCTCTCGAAGTTCATCTTCATCCCCGATGAGGAAGGTTTTTGGTTCGCGCAATATGCTCTGGATAAATGGGTCCTTGTCCAAGACTTTCTGGTGCAACTCTTCGAGGTTCAAAATCACTGGATTGATCTCTCGCCCCAGAATCTCCCTGGCCGGTGCTAATACATTTGCTAAGGAACGGCCAGTTATATCACCGATGACCATAAGATCAATATCACTAGAAGGAGTCTCTTTACCACTTGCATAGGAGCCGAAGAGGAATGCAATTTGGATGGAATCCTCAGTTTCTAAGAGATGGCCCTGTACCAATTCTTTCATGCCGGCAGTCTTCATTAAGAGTGCCCGTATTTCTGTAAATACGGATAGGTCTCGATTTGCTTGGAAATATTTACGATTACCCTCCGTCCATGATTGGACGAGGCCAGCAGCTTCCAAACGAGATAATTCGCGCTGAACTGCCCGGACAGGCTGTTTTGTGAGGGCAGCAATCTCCCGCAGATAATGGCGGTTGCTTGAAATTAGAAAAAGCAGTTTCAGAATCTCCACCCTGGCCTGTGAGGTAAATAAAGCCTCGAGGATTGGATCATTTTGTATACTTTTTGTAGTCATTTGTATACAAAATATATACAATTTTGAATGGAAAGTCAATTATTATCTCAATTTGATTTTTTAAGCGTTTGAGGGATTCCAGTCTTGATGATTTGAAATGGGAATGAATGATCGATAGTACCAAAAGCATGAAGGATAGTCTTGGGTTAATTGTAGGTACGAAAGCAGCTGCCATTGACAGGAGGAGAACCATGCTCATGTTGGATATTCGTAAATACCGAGGTGTATTGCTTGGCCTGGCTATCTGCGATGCTTTAGGCACCACCCTTGAATTTCAGCCTCCAGGTATCTTTGATCCCATCGAAGAACGGGTCGGCGCTGGTCCCTTTAATCTCGAACCAGGCTAATGGACGGACGATACGTCGATGGCGCGGGGTTTTGAACCACTGAGAAGTTTGAACCGCTGATCGCGCTGAACCATTGAACCACTGAGGCACTGATTTCACTGATTACGCTGAAAAAGATGAGGGGGTTGAGTATAAGCTAATGGTTGTAGTTTCAGTGGAATCATTTTTGTTCAGCCTTTCAGTGGTTCAAGGGTTGGAAGCACTGAGGCGCTGATTGCACTGAGGACGCTGAAAGCGCTGAAAGAGATGAATGGGTTTATATGAACTATTGGTGGGAGAGATTCGGTGGAATCATTTTTCTCAACGCAACAGTAGTTTAGGGTTTGATGGCAGTCGAATAGTGGGATGAATGTAACCGAATATTTTTTCTATTTTCTCAATCATTTTCTTTATATATATCTTCTTCGAGATGTAAAATAGCCGCATTCTAATGGGATTTAAATTGGGGGATTTGATGTCGAATGATCGGCGGTTCTTCAATGTCGCACTACCAATTCTCATCACTTTGGTTCTGGTGTTTTATCCAATTACCTATGGTGATAGCGGAAGGGTCACGAATGCCTTTACTCAAGGAACAATTGCATTTACTCCAAGCATTGCCACCCTCCAGGTAACCCAAACCCTAGCCGCGACACCAATGCCTACCGTCGCTGATGATTGGTATCTTGAAGAGGAAGGCTTCTCTATTCCATCTTATGAACGAGTTACATGCGTTGATGAAAAAGACGAGGTTTGTTATTAATGATGTTACATGGGAAATTGCTATATTTTTCCTGGCGACGATGCAAGGGTGCAACGTTTTATTGATAAGTTAGAAGAAAGAGAAAAATACCTCGAGGAACTTGAGGTAAAACGGAATGAGTTGTGGCCTAAGATAACTGACACCATTGCAACATGTCTGCAGTCGATAGGAGGTGGACTTGGTATTGGGGCGACAATAGTAGGTATCATCGCTGCAGTTGAGCCAACCCAGATCGTTAAAACATTGGCAATAGGTGGTGCAATCGTAAGTGTGGTTGGATGTGTTGCTATTTGCGGTTCATCTGTTGCCAGTACATACTCTGAAGGAAGTGAACAGCAAATCATTATCGAGAATATCACGGATACTACAAATGCTGCGATTTTCGAATTTTTAGATTTAAGAGATAAACCTCCGGAGTGAAGAAATGATCAATATGAAAGAACCCCTAGCACCGGCAGCTGCCCTCATCAGGGCAACTGTGTGGGGGCAGCTTGTTGGGTATTTAGCCATTGTTACCATGATCGGTATTGAAGATGCACCTGATTTTTTTGCGCGTATAAATTTGTGGAGCTTCTTATGGCCTCCTTTGATCCTTCTCCTGATGCACCTTTTTCAATTGGATAAGGGAATTGCGACCTTGATTCCTAGAGTGTGGATTATTACAGGGATGCTGCTCCTCTCAATCTTCACCTTTCTGGCGATTGTGGTGGGTGTATGGTTAAGTTTAAATATCCCCGAATCACTTATAACCCCTGGATGGGAATATACACAAACGACCTCAATTATTGCTCTGTATCTTTGTGCTTTAAGTATTACGATCTATTTCTCTATCCGAACATGCCGTTCATCAAAAGAGGTTTAACTCTGCCCCGTATCATTGAGCACCTTTTCTCTTTAGGTAACCCAAACCCTTGCTGCGACGCTTATTCCAACAATAACTTCGTCTGAATCATTATCCATAGGATTGGAAAAGTTCCCCATTGGTGACATATTCCATGATGCGATTGGCTTACGCCTTTCTGCTGAGAGATCCGATGTTTATGGACGGTTCGGGCTGGCCACAATACAGGATCATCCAGAATATCAGTTGATAGGGTATAGGGGATCGATTTCTGTGACGCATTATTTGATTATTAAAATGAACGATGTTCTCTATGAGGGAGAAAATGGATTTCTTCAGCATTTCGAAGCCTTCCTCTCCAATCTAGATAAAATGCATGCTTCAGGCGCTGCTGGAGTCACGGGGGCTGCGACTCTTGTTGGATTGGGTCTTGCCGGATGCGCCCCATCTCTAAGGGCAGGCTGTATCGTTGGCGCTGTTGGGGGCGTCATTTCCCTGATTGGAGGTTTAATAGGAGAAGCCTACTACTACCACAGTGGGGTAAAACCTGAGATGGAAGCACTGATATCCTTGTTCCAGACGATTGATTTAAACCGTTAAAATGCAAAATTATGGCCAATCTCTGTACTGGGTAAATTAAGTGGAAAATAACCATTTGAGTAACGTAGTTGATGGAAATTATACCGATTACGCTCTTTATCAAGCATACAGCTATTAGAGCGGATAAGCCTCAGATGGGAACCAAAGGAGATCAAGATGTTCAAAGGCGGGGTTAAAATCACCAATCGTCTCAGGGTTTTGTACGGTGCAACGGTACTGTGGGCAACATTTGGATGGATGGTCATCTCCTTTTTATCACACCAGATATTCTGGGGTGCTCTGATGCTTGTGGCAACGATCGCCTTACTTCTTCTCCTCTTTAGTGAAAGATTCAAACGTAGTCACATTCAGGATCGGTCGGAAATCTTTTTCTTGATTGCTCCCCTTATCGGTATTCCGCTCTTAACCATTTTTCCATTGCTTGTAGGCATTGGGGCAACCCTCCTTATCGTCCACTTAGGAGTATTTGTGTTGTTGGCGGCATTAGCTCTATATGAACTTTGGAAGGCGAGCCAGGAACCACTAGAATCTAAGTAAGCCGGATAAGCTGTTAGAAAGGATATCCGTTGATAGAATCCTTTGACGAGATTGACATTGATCACCTTAAGTGATAGCGTTATCACCAGAAGTGATCATCGTTTGAGGCTTGATTTGTAATTGGATGCTTTTATGCTTGAAAAACTTTTTTCCTCGCGTGTACGTGTGAGACTTATGAAGCTTTTTATTCTCCATCCGGATGGTCATTACCATGCACGGGAACTTTCGCGACAGGTCGACGCAAACTATAGCGCGATCTGGAAAGAGCTTAAAAATCTGGAGCAGGTTGGTCTGTTGATAAGTGAGACCATGATGAATCGCAAGGTCTATAGGCTCAACTCAGCCTTTCCGATCTTACCTGAGTTACGAAGCATCCTGTTGAAGACAGTTGGCGCTGGTGATCGGATACGGCAAGCACTTGGTGATTTAGAAGGCATTGAGGCAGCGTTCATTTACGGATCTTTTGCAGGGGGCGAGCCTGATATGCATTCCGATTTGGATTTGATGATCATTGGGGAAATAGATCTTTCCGAATTATCATCTTCGATAGCTGCTATGGAAGAGCATCTCGCTAGGCCTATAAATTACATTATTTACTCTCAGGAGGAATGGAAATCGAAGGTTGAGGAACGCGATCCATTGATCCTGAACGTATTGAAGGGGGATAAGATTATGTTGATAGGATCAGCCGATGAGCTATGAAAGCTTAGTACAGCAGGGAAAAATGATCGCGTACCATGCCAGTACGCAGGAAGTGCACTCACTCCTCAATGTGGCCAAACGTGATCTCAGAACAGCGAAATAAACATCGGATATTGACATCGATTGGAGCTATACGATCACTTACAATGCTATCCTCCAAGCCTCGAGGGCATTGATGTTTAACCATGGGTATCGACCACGAGGCGGACAACAACACTTGACCGTGTTTCAATTTCTAAGGGAGGCATTGGTGGATAAGGGCGCCAATGAGGTATCTCTCTTTGATACGATGTGTCGGAAACGCCATAGGGCAATCTATGAGAAAGCAGGATTGGTCGGCAAAAATGAGATCGAAGGTGTATTGGATTTTGATAGGAAATTTGTGGCTAAGATCGGAAAGCTGGTAGAGGAAGAGCTTTTATCGAATCAATGAATATTCAAGGTCAACGACTGTTTGGACACATGCTAAGTAGTTCCAATCATTCCTTCAATAGCAATTCCTCAAAGCTGATCTTCATCCCCGATGAGGAAGGGTTTTGGTTCACCCCAATGGATAACATGATTGGTGGTGATCCCAATCATCTCGAATCCAGACAATAGACGGTTGACAAATACGTGGAGCGGGAGCATTGAGCCACTGAGGCAATGATTGAGTTAAGAACAGTGAAAATGATGAATGGGTTGAATATGAGATTTTGACGATATGTTCAGTGGGATCATTTTTTCTCAGTGCTTCAGTGCTTCAGTGGTTCAGTAGAATCATCTATCTCATTGGATCAGTGCTTCATGTAGGGAGTTTATGTTTTAATCAAAATAGAGTCTGGAGTATTAGCATCTGAAACTGCCCCAGGCTTGTGCTTCGTTGGTGGGGAGGATGATAGGATTCCCCGGATAGCAGATGAAATTATCTAACCTCATCCGGTGTGAGCGCACTTACC
>MGNI01000082.1:33360-33694 GCA_001795115.1 Chloroflexi bacterium RBG_16_48_8
TGCCTCGTATCGAAGGTGATCGCCTTGGATAAACCTTGCTCTTTCATCCAGGCTGCATTATACCCATCGATGAAATCGATGTTCAGATCGGCATAAAGGGCTGCAGCTTGCGCAAGGCTATCTGCCTCTTCAACTTGAAGACCTGGGGTGTTGAGAATGGCAATGGCTTTGTCACGAATATCATCGCGAGGTAGATCGTAGTAAGACTCGAGAGTCCAAACGATTTCAGCTATGGTCAAAACGCTGGTGTAGAGTTCAATCTCGCCTGCCACCGCCTGCTTAAGGATGCGCTCAACCGCTTGCGCCTGTTCGGGAACGTCGTCGGTCAGGAAGC
>MGNI01000083.1:0-303 GCA_001795115.1 Chloroflexi bacterium RBG_16_48_8
GCTCTTTCCTTTCCGATGAAGCATGATAAAGTAAGCCCACTCGCCAATCTTTGGTTATGACAGCCGCAATATAGCCTGCAATGAAAGCAATACGATCTTCACGAAATCCGTCAGGTCCGATGATGCTAAGATTGGAAGAAGGCCGAAGGTCAGGAATGCCTATCGCCAAAAATTGAATTTCTGAATTTTCATTGGAAATTGTTTCTATTCCTGGATCAGGCGGAAGGACGACGACCACTCGAGTGCCGGGTTCGTATTCCTGTGGAAGTTGATTTTCTAGAGAGAAGACTTCCCATCCTTGTG
>MGNI01000083.1:313-5554 GCA_001795115.1 Chloroflexi bacterium RBG_16_48_8
GAGTAAACGGATTGGATGACTGCTTGTGGGGATGTGTCAGAGGTGAGCAGGTATACTTTTTCAGTGATAGACGTTGCTGTTGCAGATGGAGAAGGAGTAAGGGAAGGAGTGATCAAAGGAAGTGAAGTTGCTATGTCAGAAGTTTCTGGCCTTCTGCAGGAGGTCACCATTCCCAGGATTAGAATAAGGAAGCAAAATAGTCGTATAGGAAATGAGGATGGAATTTTGGATCCTGTCATATGGAGATACCAATGAATGTGAGTGCCCAAAGCGTGATTCATCCCCCTTTTTTTCGGGCAAGTTTTTCCGGACCCGCAAGGATGGTTGTAGCGATCAATCCTATCAACATAGCGAGAAGGGCAGGGAAGATGTTGATCGTACCATAACGCCAAAGATGCCAATGGATCCATTCTCCCACGTAATGGCCCAAGAAAAAAGCGATAACTGCAGTCAGGATATGCATAAGGAATCGATTGAAACTTCCTCCACGAATAAAATGAAATACAAGCCCGACGATCAACGCAATAAGAACTCCTAAAAATAAGTTCGGAGTAGTCATAGCAGGATCACTCCTCCTCCTAAACATTCCTCCCCGTTGTAGAATACGGCAAATTGCCCTGGTGTAACATCTGGGAGTGGGCTCTCAAGCCGCACAAAAACCTTTTCTGATTCAATCAGTTTTACTTCTGAAACTATTTCAGGAGACTTATATCGAACTTGAACTTGGACTTGGATGTGTTGATCCGGCTCGGAGCCATCGATCCAATGGATTTGATCTACCATGAAAGTATCCCTACCAAGTTGTTCTTTAGACCCGACTAAGAGCGCATTCCTTGAAGGTTCCTTTTGGATAACATAGAGTGGGTAGGGTTTACTTACCCCAATTCCTTTCCTCTGTCCAATCGTGTATGCAGCAAGACCTTTATGCGTGCCCAGTCGATTCCCGTCAATATCAACGATTGGTCCCGGTGGAGAAATTGGAGCTCGATGTTCAAGCAAAAAATGATGATAATCGAGATAACCAATAAAACAAAGATCTTGGCTATCTTGGCGATCTGCAACTGGGAGAGAACGTAAACGAGCGCGCCTGCGTACCTCTGATTTTGATAAATGGCCTAATGGGAAGATGGCGTGCGCCAGCCTATCTTGATCCATCATATGGAGGACATAGGATTGATCCTTGTGATGATCAATTGCTCGAAGTAAATGATAATGATTATCCGAGAAAGCGATTCTTGCATAATGTCCTGTAGCAAGATGGGTTGCCCCTAATGCAAGCGCATTTTGATAGAGGAAATTCCAACGTATATGACGGTTGCATTCGATGCAAGGATTGGGCGTAATCCCCTGAGAGTAACCTTCGATAAAATAGTCCACAACATGATGTTTGAAAACTTCTTGTGCATCCAGGGTATAGAAGGGAATATCAAGTTGGGATGCGACTTGTCGGGCGATGGTCATGTCATGGGGTGAGCAGCAGCGGTTGGGTTGATTGGGATCACTCCATAAACGCAGCATTAGGCCAATGACCTTCTCGCCCTGTTCGACGAGCAAGGAGGCGGCGACGGAACTATCGACACCACCACTCATAGCAATGGCAATAATTCTTTGATCACCCATGGGTCCGACGCAATTTCAAAATGATATCAGGAAGGACTTCGAGAAAAGTGTCGATGTCCCCTTGAGTGGTCTGGCGACCTACCGTCACTCGTAGAGAACCCAATGCCCATTCATCCTCAATGCCAATCGCTTTTAAGACATCCGAAGGTTCCGGATTACCTGTTTTACACGCAGAACCAGAAGAACATCCAATTCCAGCAATATCCAATGCGATCAAGAGCTGATTTCCATCAATCCCCTTAAACACAAAGGAAGCATGATTGGGTAATCGCATCTGGGGATGGCCACTTATATGTACATCAGGAATATGTCTTTGGACAAAGGAGAATATTTGATCACGAAGGTGTTGATAATGTTGATTAAAAACCTCCCTATCCATAACGGTTATCTCCAGTGCTTTTGCCATACCTACAATCAATGGGACATTGTGTGTGCCTGCTCGAAGAGCTGCCTCCTGAGATCCGCCAGTTTGTATCGAGAGAAGATCGACGCCGGATCGTACATAAAGGGCACCGACACCTTTCGGACCATAGAATTTATGTGCTCCGATGGACATCAAATCCACATCCAGAGACTTTACATCGATGGACAATTGACTTGCGGCTTGGACGGCGTCCGTATGGAAGGGAACGTTTTTTGCGCGGCAGATTGCAGCTAACTCTTGGATAGGATTAATGGTACCGATTTCGTTGTTGGCATACATGATCGAGACGATAGCAGTATCTGAGCGAATGCGAGACTCCAAATCCTCTGCAGATACAGATCCGAATGGATCGATGGGCAGGTATTCAAGATCGAAACCATGGTTCTCTGCAAGATCCTGAGCTGTGCGTAGAACAGCATGATGCTCCACCGGGGGAATGAGTATGTGCCTGGCGCCACGAGATTTGAGGGCGTGGTAGGCTACTCCTCGGAGTGCAAAATTGTCACTCTCTGAACCGCAGCTTGTAAATAGGATTTCTGAGGCCGAGCAGCCCATAAGCTGTGCGATTTTATTTCTTGCCTGCTCAACAGCAGCTTCGGATTTCTGCCCCCATCGATGAATTGAAGACGGATTTCCGAATGTTTCTCTGAAGTATGGCAACATTGCTTCTAGAACGCGTTGGTCAACGGGCGTTGTTGCGGCGTAGTCTAAATAAATTCCATCCCACATCATAATGGGATTGTATCACGTGGATACGTTTGAGTGGAGTTGTAGCAAATCCATAACGTGCTCAACCATGCCATGAAATTTATCCCGAAGATGGTCTCGGAGTATAATGAATGGATGTGGATAAGTAAGGGAGGAATGAAAGAAATGCAGACGACAATCGAATCCATCTTTGCCAGGGAAGTTCTCGACTCAAGGGGTAACCCAACCATTGAAGTGGAGGTGACCTTATTCGATGGCAGTTGGGGTAGAGCAATTGTTCCATCCGGAGCCTCAACTGGAGTGCATGAAGCCTTAGAGCTGCGGGATGGAGAAAAGGATCGTTATCGGGGGAAGGGCGTAAAAAGGGCTGTCCAGAATACCAATACCGAAATCGCTGAACTATTATTGGGTTGGGATGCAACCGAGCAAAGCGACATTGATCTGGCGTTGATTGGCTTCGACGGGACGGTGAATAAATCAAGATTAGGGGCAAATGCCATTCTGGGGACAAGTTTAGCAGTCGCCAAGGCTGCTGCTGCTTCCATTGGGCTTCCGTTGTATCGTTATATCGGTGGCGTATTCGCTCATGTCATACCGGTCCCGATGTTGAACATACTCAATGGTGGTACACATACGGGTTGGCAGTCAACTGATTTTCAAGAATTTATGGTAATGCCCCTTGGAGCCCCGACTTTTAGAGAAGGACTTCGTTGGGGATCTGAGATCTACCATTCCTTGAGGGATGTCCTAAAAGAGAAAAATTATACGGCTTTGGTTGGAGATGAAGGTGGATTTGCTCCGGCTTTGAAAACAAATGTGGAAGCGGTAGAAGTCATCCTTAAAGCCATCGAGAAGGCCGGGTATTCACCAGGAGAAGATGTCTCCATCGCTCTTGACCCGGCTGCATCCGAATTTTTCAACCAAGAAACTGGAAGATATCATCTGCGTAAAGAGGGTAAAGAATTATCGGGTGAGGAAATAGTGGAATTCTGGAAATCGTGGGTCGAAAAATATCCTATTGTATCCATTGAGGATGGATTGGCTCAAGATGATTGGGACAGTTGGCAACACCTAACAGAGGCAATGGGCAGCCGGATACAAATCGTTGGGGATGATCTATTAGTGACAAATCCTGCAAGAGTTCAGAAGGGAATCGATCAGGGGGCATGTAATGCTCTCTTGGTGAAATTAAACCAGATTGGCACGCTTACAGAAACCATTCAGGCTGTAGAACTCTGTCAGCGAGCAGGGTGGAAGGCAGTAACCTCCCATAGATCCGGTGAAACGGAAGATAGCACGATATCAGATCTGTCTGTTGCATTGAATATGGGTCAGATAAAAACGGGCGCGCCAGCACGCTCCGATCGAGTGGCAAAATACAACCAATTATTAAGGATAGAGGAGGATTTGGGGGAAAACGCAGTTTATGCTGGCTGGAAAGCGATTCAAAGAAGTTCAATGCAATAAGGTTTCACAAAATCAGATGAGTATAGATATGGGGGAGTAGTACGATCAAGAATCCTCGATATTTTTAGATTCCTGATCATCAGGTTGGGAGGGTTCCTCAAAATCAACAGTTTCTGCAACATGGGATGCCTCTTCAAGCTCAACGACAGTATGGGGAGAACCATGTACTGGTGTGGCACAATAAGGGCAGATTTGCCAGGGAAGCTCGAGAAGCTGACCACATTGCGCACAGACTTTTTGGATTCGGGTGTGACAATAAGGGCAAACCTGCCAGAGGAACTGGATAGTGGAACCACAACCTGGACATACTTTTTTAGACTCAATTTCAGATAGAAGTGCCTCTTCTTCCAGTGTCCTTTGGTAGGCCTCATACAATGTAACTTTTGGTCGTAGGATAAGGTAGATAAGCAGGCCAGGAAGATTCAGGAGCGCAACGAGCAGAATCACCAGGATATGGATAATGCGATCTCGTGTCCTTGAACGAACATCACGGTAGGTCCAAAAAAGGAGACTCAACCAAAGAGCTGCAACAAAGGCACCAAAGAATGTACTTAAATAGACAAAGATATCACCAAGGGAATCCAGATCTATGAAGGTTTCCATGGAGTTCTCCTTATGTGGGGGATTATAGCACGCTGGAGGGGATCCAATAGCAACCACGAAAAGAATACCTTTTAAGGATTAGCAAAACAAAAATATCGGGAGGATGGATGGAAGAGCAGAGGACAACTTATCGCATCTCGGATCTGGCTTCTTCAGAGAGGCCGCGAGAGAGACTCGCCAATTTGGGAGCGGAGGCGATTTCCGACGCAGAGTTGATCGCTATTTTGATGCGATCTGGTGTGGAAGGACGAAATGTTCTGCAATTGGCTCAATCCATTTTAGTGGATCTGGGTGGTCTTCCAGGCCTTCACCGCACAACCTATGAAGAACTTTGTCAATGCCATGGTGTTGGACCTGCAAAGGCAGCACAATTAAAAGCTGCGATTGAATTAGGAAGAAGATTATCGAATTATCGATTG
>MGNI01000084.1:0-6175 GCA_001795115.1 Chloroflexi bacterium RBG_16_48_8
GGCGAGAGCTATCCATTTTAGGAAGGTCCAAACCTGTTGTGGCGCTCTGAGGGGGAATGCGATTGTTTCCTAATAGAGCGGCTACTTCGGCCGGTATGGGTCGGCTTATCGTTCCTGTGAGAAGTTCAGGCCATAAGTTTTTATAGGGATGATCCTGACCAAGTATCTTCTGAGAGATGTGACCAGCTGGATCATCACCAGCGATTTTATGAAGCTGTTCGACGCCTCGGCTAATCTCTCCCTGAATCATGAGGTCCATCGCTAAAAGCAGTCGAAAATACAGACATCTAGGCCAGCGATCATGACCGGATCGGGCGTAGGATAAGGCTTCCTCTTTCTTATTGGCTGCGGAATAAGCCTTAACCAGAATATATGTTGGCAGAGTGAAGTCTGGATCCGACTCAAGTGCCCGAAGCAATTGCGATATCGCCCTTCTATGATTCCCTTTTTCCATGGCTTCAAGGGCACGATCCAAAGCCCGAACCCAAGAGGGGATGCCTTCATCCCCCAACTCGATCCTTTGTAGGAGATAGAAAAGGGTTTTGTAGATATTAGCCCGTTGCGTATCTCTTATGGCACTGTATGCGGAGTAGATCAATTTGTATGCTTCTGTGAATTCTGGATTGATCTCAATCAAATCCAGTAACCGCATTATTGCCTTTTGGTGTAATCCATCTTCAACTTCTGATTTTGCGAGCAGCCATAGGAACTCACTGTCATTAGGCCAGATCGATAGCCAGTCGGCTGCGACAGAGCGAGCGTAGTCAAATCGATTGGCGATCATGGAAGTACGAATAAGATTAATGAAGGTTGAACGTTCCATCATGTTGACACCACCGCTTGTTGGATTCCACCATGCACCAATTCAAGTGCGCGTACTGCTGCAAGTTGATGATGAGAATCTGGATTATTTGGTTCAAGTTCCACGGCTTTGCTCAGCATTAATGCTGCTTCGGCATAGGATTTTAAATTCTTTAGAACCAGACCAGCCCGGAAATAGGCATTAGCGAATTGAGCATCTATCGACAGTGCTCTTTGATAGGCATCTAGCGCGTCGCTGTACTGGCGCCGATCTTCATAAAGCTGTCCAAGCTCATGAAGAACTTGAGCATTGGTTGGATCTAATCGTTCCAGTCGAGAAAGCTCATCCAGGGCTCGATCAAGCTGCCCAGACTTTCGTGTCAGGTGTCCAAGCATTAGACGGAAACTTAGGTTGTTTGGAGCAAGCTTGACCGCTTTACTGGCGGCTTCCTGTGCTTGCAGGAAATCATTTGCAATTTCGCATACTTCCGCATAGGCTGCCCATATTCTTTCATTGTCTGGATATTCTTCGATCAGCTTATTGGTTTGAGCTACTGCATCAGCTACGCGTCCAGCTTGTGCTAGCAGGCGTACACGGGCTAAATGGACTGGGACGGGATCAGAGGCTTTAGACAAGGCCAATTCATAACTTGAGATTGCCTTTTCATATTTCCCTTGTTTAGAGAAGATTTCACCCGCTGCAATGAGGGTCTCGGGATCTTCGGGCATGATCCGAAGCGCGGCACGTACTTTCTCCATCGCAGTCTTTGAATTCCCACATGCAAGGGCAGCCCGTGCTGCACCAACCATACAGGGAACATCGGAGGGGGAGAGGGAACATGCTCGCTCAAAATATTTCTCAGCAATTTCCGCGTTTCCCATTGCCAAAGCTATCGATCCGGCCTCATACCAAGTTCGAGCATGGGAAGGGTTGTTTTTCACCGCTTGGCTAAAACGTGCATAAGCTTGAGAAAGGTGGCCGGTATCACGCAAGGCACGGGCCAAACTCAGGTTGTAGATCTGGTTATTTGGGGCTAATTCAGCTGCTTCTTGGAAGTGAGGCAAAGCTGAATCCAGATCCTTCTCTTCAAGATACTGTAAGCCAAGTCGATAATGCCAACTATGTTCCTCAGGCCAGGCGACTAAGGCAGCATTGATGAGACGCTTCGCATCCTCCGTCTTTCCATCTTCAAATAAGACCAATGCCTCTAAATATTGACCCATAGGCTTGTAGAGGGGCTTTTCTTGCGCAGCTCGGAACGCCTCCCGCGCTAATGTCTGTCTATTCAGTCTTCTGTGGCAAAGTCCTGTGATGAAATCGAATAAATCGCCCTCTAAGTTGAAGTCATCTCGCAGGGCGATCAGTTTCAATGCCTCTGCTGGCAGCTCCAAACGAAGCTTTGTTAGTGCCATTGCCTCTAACGTCTCACCCGAAAGATCTGCCCTCATGTAGGATCGGTCTTGCAGCAGAGGATCTATGAGGTCCTGGTTGGTAAGGAATTTAGAGCGATAAATTAGTTGATCTACTCGCTCTTTTTTCAAAGGGAGGAGTGAAGCAGTGGAAAGAAGCTCTTGGATCTTAATAAGATTTTCTGGGTCAGTGAGCGAATAGTGTGGACCATGAAAGATTACTTCCGCCTCTGAATAGATTTGTTTGACTTCCATCGCACGAAGCCGTATGTGAGCTTCCGTGATCAATCGTTCATGATCCTCCTCAATATCATCATTGGACGAGAGCACATCCAATGCGTCCGACCATCGATTCAGGCGTAAAGCTGTTTGGGATAGAAGCACCCTGCTTCGTGTATCCAGATTTGGATGCTGAAAACCTTGTTGTAGGGATGAGCTGGCGCGACTTACATCGCCAGACAGGACGGATGCAATTGCAGCAATGGCGAACCACATTGCCGGGAACTGATCTTCCACGATGATAGTGTCAAGTACTTCCAATGCTTTATCAGGGAGGTTGCGACGAACGAGACAATCAGCAGTTGTAAGGAGGACATCCGTCCGTTTGGGAGCGTAACGGATGACTTCCGTCAAGATGTTAAAAGCCTCTTCTGCGGCACTCACATCCATCGCAACCTGTGCCGCATGCAAAGCGATTTCAATATCCTCAGGATATTGGCTGATGGCTTTATGGAAAAGGGTCAAGCCAGCATCCACATTACCCTGGGCGATGTAAGCGTTAGCTAATACTTCGATGGTTGAGGTGTCGCTTGGGTCGAGTTTCAGAATCCGCTGCCAAAGATCGATAGCAGATGAATGTTGATTCGTGGCCCAGTAAGCCTGGGCAGTTTTTGCTAAAGCTTGTTTATCTTGAGGATCCAAAGCGCTAATATGCTCCCAAACTTCAATGGCAGACTCGTAATCACCAGCTTCTTCAGCTACAGATGCAAGCTGTTTCAAAAGGTCGATAGAGTCGGGTTTTAGATTCAAGGCGCGCTCTAATAAGTGCCTGGCAGATGATAATTCTTTCATCTGATGAAAGACTTTTGCTGATTGCCCCAGGATCTGAGGGTCATTGCGATTCAGTCGCAGTGCTTCCGAGAGAGCACTACGAGATTGAACTCGATTTCCAACAATAAGTGCATTTTCAGCATAGTCAATCCATGCTTGAGGATCTTCAGGAGTGAGATCCACGGATTTTTTCAGGGCATGCATTGCGGGTGCCCAGGTTTTTAATTGGGAGGCAATTTTTGAAATTTGCTTGAGAGCGTAACGATTAGCAGGCTCGATTTTCAAAGCTTGTTCAATGGTTTTCAAGGCCTCTAATTCATTGCCAGATTGCAGGTATACCTGGGAGAGCGTCAGGAGCACATCGATCGAGTTGGGGGAGCGCAGTCGTACCTCTTCTAAATTAGACGTTGCCAGTTGGATTTGATCGGTTGCCGATGCAGTTCGAGCGATTCCAAGTTTTGTCTCCAGGTAAAGCTCAGGATCCTTTTGAATGAAATTCTTTGCACTGGTTTGGTAACATTCTAATGCAGCCAGTGGATTCCCATTCATTTCGTCGATCTGCCCCTGTAAGAACAGGATTAAATGTTCAGTAGAACCTTTTGATCTCGCCTGGTCAAGATGCTGTTTTGCGATTCGAGCGAAATCCTGATCAATCTGCTCACGGGCAGCCTTTACTGTAATTTTGGCTGCGTATAAATGTGCTTCTGCTGGCGCGGCCTCAGGTACATTTCTCATCGATCGAGAAGCAGCCAATGGATTACCCAGCCCCTCGAAGGTTTTTGCTAAGCCCTGCAATCCCTGCCATAGGAAAGGTTTCTGTGCGACTGCCTCTTCCAAAATAGGAAGAGCTTCAGTGAAACGCCCCATTTCATTAAGAAGAGAACCATACTTGAGCTGGTATTCATAGACCTTTGGTGCAGCTTGATATGCCCTCTCAGCGATTTCCAGGGCCTCAGTGTTACGACCTTGTTTCTCCAGCCACATAGCATATGCGTGCAGCAGATCTGCATTCTCGGGGATAAGTTGAATGGCACTAGCCAAGGTCTTGCCAGCAGCTTCCAGATCATCTCCTTGCTCCTGGCACTCAGCCAATGCTATCCATACACCCGGTTCATCAGGAAATTCCTGGGTTGCTTTATCCAAAAGCTTCAAGGCCTCTTCCAATTCCCCATTTGCAGCCAAGGCTCTGCCCATCAATACCTGTCCCAAAGCGGATTGTGGTTCATGATTCAGGAAGCTTTGGGCTACATCCATGGCTAGATCTATAAAACCGGCCTCTAAGGCACACTGCGCAACATGTGATAGTGCAAGCGGGTTCTCCTCCGCTAAATCTTGCCAATGGGCAAGGGCTTCAACTGGATGTCCAGATTCCTGGAGGCTTGACGCCAGGATTTGACGTATCAGAGCTGAATGAGGAGACAACGCGAATGCGAGAGAGGCGTACTCTGAAGCTTTTTTAGGGTCTCCGCCCTGATTGAGAAGATCAGCAAGGTCTGTTAAAGCATCTGGATTCCCTGAGGATTTCTCTACTCTGTTCGTCGCAACTTTGATTGCAGAGGGGATATCTCCCTCTTCTCTTAAGAGATCAATCAATCGGAGTATCCAGATGGGGTTTTCAAGTGGATTCAGGAGAGCTTCATGGATGGCGGTTTGGAGAAAGCTTCTTGCCCTATCTGCCTCCCCAACGCCCATCAATGCAGTAAATGATGCAATTCTCTCTGCCAATGTCTGTGGTTCGGAGGACAGGATCTCCATCGCTTCTGTGTTCTTGCCTTCCTTGGAAAGGAGAAGGGCGAGATTGGCACAGCGTTCAGGTGAGTTCTGGAGGGCGATGGCTTGCTGTCTTGCTTCCAATTCCATCTCCGGCATAGAGAAGGCATGCGAGATTGAAGCTTTGTGATCTTGAAGCTGTGCTGCAAACTCGATGGATAATTCCTCTGCACGATCAAGACAATCCGTGGCGAGTTGAGTATAACCATGGAGATGCGCCAGCATGGAGAGTGAGAGTTGCGAGTCAGGCGAATGCTCTGGAAGGTAGGATGGCTCAAGAATCTCTGGTTTTTGAGCCATCACGCCCATTAGTTCAGGTTCACGGGAGGAAAGGGTGAGGAATAGTTTATGGCGAGGAAAGCTTCTTGTGACTTCAAGCAGGATCGGAATAGCTTGTTCATAAGTGTGGTTCGCCAAGAGGATGTTCAGAGCTAAGATGGATGCTTTGTCCCAATCTTGGACGATCAAGGATTGGAGTAATTCCTTGCTATTCTCTAAATATGGCCAGGCGCAAGCAAGGGGTGACTTCCATCGTTCAAAATTCAACAATAATTCATCGAGGAGATCTGGATGAATGGATGAAGTTATAACCTGCTGAAGGCTTTTCGTTAGATGAACCAAATCATCCATATCCCTACCAGCAATAGAAACGGCTTCGCTCTCTTTTCGGAGGTTTGCGAGTTGTTCTTCAAAGGACTCCTCTGGTGCATCGCTGTTTTCTTGATTTTGGGAATTCCCCATTTTCCTCACAAGGTGGGCTGGTAGAAGCGTTGCCTCTGCATTTTCATCGAGGACACCATCCAGAAATTCTGGATCATGCAACTGCTCCCATGCTTCCGGAACCCGCAGCAACTTTCTGATGACCTCGGTCAAATCCCCTGGAGAAAGCCAATTTCCCAACCTGGCTAGTATCTCTGCATTCGTCAGCATTCCACGCCTCAACCTTCTAGATAGCTATGGGGCTAATTCTCGATACGATCCAATAAGCGGCTATAATCATGACCAGCCCGAAGAGGATTAAAACGACGCCCACGCCACTGGCAGTTCGAACCAATTGATTGATGGCATCGATCAGGCTTGAGGCGCTGCTCACCAAGCCTGTTACCTCTTGAGCGATACCTTTATGACCTAAGCGAGCTGTATG
>MGNI01000084.1:6204-15881 GCA_001795115.1 Chloroflexi bacterium RBG_16_48_8
AACCACGAGCGATAAGGATAAAAGCTCCTAACATGATGCTGAGGCAGCCAAGTAAAAATAAAACCGCTGCAATGAGGAGTTGCATGTCTACTAACGTTATTGGAATCATCATCGCCTCCAGATCTTAAATCTAGAGGTGGATGTTGCAAGGAGTATGCCAATAAGGGTCTAGGCAAACCGCCGAAAGTATTTTGATAAAATGAGTTGCCTGAATGGCGGTTTGCTTAAGTGATTAGCCATGTTTTACGTTCGCTGTTTGTCAAATTACTTCCGGCCAATCTCCTAGTTAGCGAGAATTTGGAAATCCGGGGGAAGGTGTCCAAGGTCGATGGTTTCATCATCACACATCAACATGGCGCGCTCAATGACGTGGTTTAGTTCTCGGATGTTTCCCGGCCAATCATGTTTTTTGAGGGTTTCAATAGCTCGAGGTGTGATATTGGAAACAGCATTACCGGTTCGTAGGTTGATCTGTCGGATGAAGGAACCAATAAGTGCGGGGATATCCTCTTTTCGTTCACGTAGAGGGGGCAAATGAAGGTCTAGGACTTTGAGCCTGTAGTATAAATCCTCTCTGAATGTCCCATCCTTCATCATGGCTATCAAGTTACGGTTGGAGGCAGCCAGGATTTGGATATCCACAGAGATCTCTGTGACACCTCCTACACGCCGGAACGTCCTCTCTTCGATGACGGTCAGTAACTTGGCTTGCATTTCCGGTTTTGTGGAAGAGATCTCATCCAGAAAGAGCACACCGCCATCCGCAATTTCAATGAGACCGGGCTTACGTTTTTGAGCCCCTGTAAATGCACCAGCTTCGTGACCGAAAAGTTCAGATTCAATCATCGTATCAGGGAGGGCAGGGCAGTTAATAGGGATGAAGGCTTTCTCAGATCTTGGACCCAACTTTCGTATGGCCTGAGCCAGGAGGTTCTTCCCTGTCCCTGTTTCGCCGGTAATGAGGACAGAAGCCTGAGCTGAGGCAGCACGCTTAGCTTCTTTCACGATTTTACGCATGGAGGGGGTCTCACCCACAACCATTTCCACGCTGTCGCTGCTGGAGCCGCGGAGCATATCCAGCTCGCGTCGGAGCATAACGACCTCGCGAGCCTTCTCGACTGCTTGTAACAATCGATCCAGGTCAAGAGGTTTTTGAAGGAAGTCCTGAGCGCCCTTTTTCATGGCGTCGACTGCAGTGTCTACCTCACCAAATGCGGTTATAAGGATAACTGGCGGGCTGGGGTTCTCGAGGGCAATTCGGTCGAGGAGTGTCAATCCCGATCCGTCCGGGAGCATGACATCCAGGAGGATGATATCTGCGGAACCCGATTCGATGAAAGAATGAGCCTGATCCAGATCACCTGCTTCCAGTGCCTCATATCCGGCATCTCTCAAAATCTCACACACATTGTTCCTGGCAAGCTCTTCATCATCAACAACCAATACTGTGGCGCTCATTCAAACTCCTCGAATTGAAGGCTTAACGATTGGTACACGTATGGTAAATACCGTTCCAGCATCAGCGAAGCTCTCCACGGAGATTGTCCCTTTATGGGCAGAAAGAATTCGACGACTGATGGCCAATCCAAGCCCAGTGCCATCTTTCTTTGTCGTGAAGAAAGGATCAAAGATGCGATCGATCATTTCTTTTGGGATACCGGAACCAGTATCAGCGATTGTTAATTCGATCATATCCCCTTGGGTTGTAGAAACCGGATTGAGTTTCACTGAGATTGTGCCACCATCAGGCATCGCTTGCAAGGCATTGGAAATGAGGTTCAGGATAACCTGTTCAAAGGTCCTTGGATCCACGGATGCTTGTGGAATAGCAGGGGAATATTCAGTCAAGCAGGTTACGTTGGATTGCCTGAAGCGGGGAGACCATCGATTGAGGATCCGTTGCATCAATTGCTCCAAAGCAATAGGCTCCATCTTCAACTCTAACGGGCGTGCGAAGAAGAGAACATCACTTAATAATTGATTCAACCGATCACATTCTTGTCGTAATTTCTGCAGAGACTCATATTGTGCATGTTCCTGCCCGAGTCGAGACGCAACCAGTTGTACCCCTGTGCTGATGTTGTTGATGGGATTTCGAACTTCATGGGCAAGGATTGCCGTCACCTCTCCTAGGAGGGCGCGTTGCGCGAGCATTTCAGTCTGATCTTCGATGGCTTGCTGTTCGGAGCGATTCTGAAGGACAACCAGCAAGCGCATTGTTGATCCTTGTGAGAAGGGGACAACACGCATATCTGCCGGGAAAGGTGTGCCATCACGATGGTGAATGGTCAAATGGGGTTGCTCGGTTTCACATTGATGTCCTAAGGCATCCAGGAATGCAGCATTGATGTCTTTTACACCTACAAGGACATCCTGGATGGCTAATCCCTCCAACTCGGAAGATGGATATCCCAACATATTTGCAGCAGCAAGATTTGCGCGCACAATATCTAAGTCTTCATCCAGAACCAGAAGGGCATCTGCAACTGCGGAGAATTGGCTACCCATCTCAGATTGAAGCTGGTAAGAAAATTCTTTGAGATCCTCCAACCGATCTTTCTGTATCCGTTGAAGGATGAGGTTATGGCAAAGGTTTGCAATAAATTGCATCCATTCTTCGGCCTCTTCGGGCATTTCATTGGGATCTCGCCATCCGGCAACAAGTACGCCGATCCATACTTCCGCAGATCCTAATGGAGCTGTCCGTAAGGCTGTTAAACCTGCCGCTTTCGCAGCTTTCTGGAGAGCATGCTCTGTCCTATGGCCCAGAGACCATATGGTAAGAGACATGAGAGGCTCAATTGCAGAGGTAGGTAGGGTTTTGGGAAAGTCAGGGGGAAGAGGTCCCACTCGCTCATAATCAGGATGAAAAGCGGATACCTGGTAGAGCCCCATTGTTGTGGCAGAGATGATAGGTTTTGATATTTCTAGAATTTCATTCAGCGGATCATCATGCTCCCCAACGAGAAGAGCTGAGAGCGTCAAGATGGTCTTCAATTGCTCTTGGCGGGCATTCTCTCTGGCTTGAGTGTATTTTCGCTTCTGAGAAGGGGCACACATCAAAAGGATTGCAGACCCAAGGGGTCCAATCGGTCGGAGAGAGATATCGATTAGTTCAATAGAACCTTGCCGAGTGCGTAAGGGGACATCTTCGAGGATGCTTTCCGGGTTATCCCATGCCAGTAGAATCTGGCCTAATGTCCTTTCACCCTCTTCAACAGCCAGCAAATTCAAAAAATGGAGTTCTTCAAGTTCGGTTCGAGAGAAGCCTGAAAGAAGGGTAAAGGCATGATTGGAAGCCAAGATTCTGCGACCATCACCT
Source organism: Chloroflexi bacterium RBG_16_48_8 (assembly GCA_001795115.1). Classification (GTDB taxonomy): domain Bacteria; phylum Chloroflexota; class Anaerolineae; order Anaerolineales; family E44-bin32; genus MGNI01. The sequence continues at coordinate 9,527 of MGNI01000084.1, forward strand.
GCGATTACAATGACGGATTCGCTTAGCGAATCTGCCAGAACCCTGAAGAAATCTCGATAAGGGTCAGGTTTGAAAAGACTTGAGAAACGATATACAGTAGATGTGTTACTCGGCAAAGTCTATACTCTAACTGCGGCAATTCTTGGAATCCGCTTCTTGTGTCGTAGACGAGCTGGGAGGATCCCCTCTATCGATCGATATTTCGCTACGGTCCGTCTCGCAACACTGATGCCATCACAGGATAGTTTCTCAACGATTTGCTCATCCGTCAACGGGCGTTTTTCGTTATGGATGATCTCTTTAATGCGGTCACGAACAGATAGGCTTCGATCGAAGAAACGACTCAGGGGAATGATGCGTCCATCGGGTAACTCGACAGATTTGTGACTGACAGCTCTGGAGATGGTAGATTCATGAACATCTATCTTTTCAGCAACTTCAGCACGTGTCATGGGGGAAAGTTGACGATCTCCTTTGAGAATAAAAGTCCTTTGTTCGGATACCAGCATTTCCATCAATCGGCGCATTGTGTTATTCCGTTGTTGTAAGCATTTAACAAAGAGCGTGGCACGCTCCAGCTGTTTTGACCATTCGCTGGCTTGCTCTCCATTCGCGTTTCCCATGGCTTTGCGGAAAAGTGGATTCACCCTGAGCCAACCGGAAAGGGGCGTGAAGATCTCCACCACGAGCGCACCCTCAGGGTTAATGGGATTTCTGGATATTCGTATGTCAGGTGTGTGATAAACATTAGGATCGGTTGTGGCTGGCTGATATCCAGAACCCCAGAAAGCTCGTGCGGGATAGGGATTTAAAGAATCCTGGATAAAATTTACTGCTTGACGAATTTTGTGAACAGGAATATTGAGCTTCCGTGAGATCGCCTCAAAATCTCTCCTTCCGAGTTCTTTGAAGGTTTCTTGAATGATACGCTTTGAGTGGGCTACGGATGGTAGGCGAGAATCGAAAAGTTCCAATTGAGCCAGCAAAGCCTCTCGAGGCCCCATTGTTGCTATTCCAGGTGGATCAGCTTGAGCAATCAGGTCCAGAACATGTTGAACCTGACTCAGGGGAACACGATTGGCTCTTGCTATGAAAGCAGGATGGTCCTGTAGAAATCCATCGTCGTCCAGACTGGAGAGGATATATGCAGCCAAATTCCGATCCTGAGGTTGTAAATCTGCTGCGAGTTGCTGCAGGATATTCATGGCCAGGTTCTCAGGGGCTGCGGGTTCTTGGTCGGGGGGTGAATCATCGTAGGAAATTTTGCGGGTGGGTTGAACAGAATCTCTTGGGGACAGAAAGACGATGGGCTCAAGATCCTTATGATCGCCAAGACTGCAAATAGGACAGATACCCTTCGGGTCTAAAGGGCGATGGCAAGAAGGGCATACGCGCTCCTCCAGCAACTCCAAGGCTGGATTGGTTGAAAGTTCGGAATCAACCTTTTCTTGTAGTTCGGCATTGGAAAGAACCAGGAGGCTCATGGTTTGAGCCAGATGGGCGGTCGTCATGGGCCTTAGTGATTGATCTTGTACTTGAAACATAGCAAGCCTCGCATGTGAGTATACTTGAACCAAATAGTGTAGGCAATAGAGTTGCAAGAATTATGCCATGTCTTACGTGATAGAATCATGCCATGATTGATCAAGTAAGCATTGTGGGTGGTGGACTAGCAGGGAGTGAGGCGGCTTGGCAGGCTGCAGAGCGCGGTCTGCAGGTATTGCTCTATGAGATGCGTCCAGAGGTGGGTACCGGCGCCCATCATAGTGGTGATCTTGCAGAATTGGTCTGTTCAAACTCACTCGGTTCACGTCTGCCCGACCGTGCTTCCGGAATTCTAATATCAGAGCTCGAAAAAATGGGCTCGCTCCTCCTGGAGTGTGCGAGAAAAACATCTGTCCCGGCTGGTTCAGCATTGGCTGTTGATCGGGAAGCGTTTGCACATTTGGTCAGCCAAAGGCTGCTTTCTCATCCCAGGATTGAGGTAATGCGTGCTGAAGTCACCGCGTTGCCTGAGAAATTGAGCGTGATCGCTACAGGTCCACTCACATCTCCCCGGTTTTCGGAGGTCCTTTCCCAACTCACTGGTGAGGAGTACCTTTATTTCTTTGACGCATTAGCTCCCATCTTGGAAGCGGATAGCATCAATATGGATATTGCCTTCCGGGCTTCCAGATATGGCAGAGGGGAGGAACAAGCAGGGGATTACATCAACTGCCCCTTTACCGAGGAAGAATTTGCTCATTTCACAGGTGCCCTGGTGAAAGCAGAACGGATAGCGCTTCGCTCATTTGAGCTGGCTGTTGAGGAAGGAGTGCGGGCAGGATTATCTCATTTTTTCGAAGGATGCCTGCCTATTGAAGTTCTTGCAGAACGTAATCCAAAGGCATTGGCATTTGGGCCGATGAGACCAGTCGGATTGATCGATCCTCGAACTGGAAAACGACCTTTTGCTGTGGTTCAGTTGCGTCAGGATAATCTATCCGGAAGCCTTTATAATCTTGTTGGATTTCAGACCAATCTGACCTATCCTGAGCAGAGGAGGGTGTTTCGACTTATTCCGAGTCTTGAAAAGGCAAATTTCATTCGATACGGGCAAATGCACCGCAATACCTTTATCAACTCACCAAAGATATTAAAAGCGACCTTGCAACATAAGGAGAGAGCAGATCTCCTATTCTCTGGACAGATCACGGGAGTGGAGGGTTATCTGGGGAATATTGCCACAGGATTGCTTGCGGGGGTCAATGCGGCTCGCATCAGCAAAGGGGCGCATCCGATCGAGCTTCCCGAGAGTACGATGCTGGGTGCCTTATGCCATTATGTCACGCATGCCAAGCCAGATCGCTTTCAACCTATGAAGGCCCATCTCGGCCTTTTGCCACCGTTAGAGGATGCCATTCGGCGCAACAAGCGGCAGCGGGCACAGGCCTATGCTGATCGAGCAACACAGAAATTCGATCCTTTTTGGACACTAGCTGGAGAAAAGCTTCGCATAGCCACGTACGAAAATGATTTGGGCGGCTAAAGTTAAGTGAATAAGCTAAATCCTTTTCCATTTGTTGTCCATTTTTGGATTGCTCTACTTCCCATTCTCTTTTTCACAAGCTGTGTGGGATCAACATACAATCCTGAGTTCGAAAGGGTTGTGTTTGATGGTGCACGGGCTTTGGAACTTATCCAGATGCAAATGGCTTTTGGCGATCGAATACCAGGATCGGAGGCTCATGCGATGGTGGGGGATTGGATCGTGCAGGAGTTGCAGGATCACGGATGGAGGGTGGAAGAGCAGTTTTTTCCATATCGAGAATTCCAAGGGAGGAACATCATTGGTATGGGTGGACCAACTGAGGGGGAATGGGTCATTTTTGGTACCCATTATGATACACGACCGATCTCGGATCGAGATGAGGATAACCCATGGACGCCAGTCCTAGGGGCAAATGATGGGGGATCAGGGGTCGCGGTTTTGTTGGAATTGGCCAGGGTACTGCAAAATGAGGTTCTTGATCGTCCTGTCTGGTTGGTTTTCTTCGATCTTGAAGACAGTGGAGGAATCGACGGGATGGAATGGATTGTGGGATCAACTTTCTTTGTAGAGCATTTACAGGAACATCCAAGCGAAGCCATTATCGTGGACATGGTTGGGGATGCGGATCAACAGCTCTATTATGAAAATAATTCCGATCCGTTTTTAATGGAAGAGATTTGGGAAGTCGCAGCCGAAATGGGGTACAGTAGCTTTATCCCTATAGGCAAGCATTCGATGTTGGATGATCACATAGCCTTCCTTCGATTGGGCATTCCCGCGATTGATATTATCGACTTCGATTATCCCTACTGGCACACCACACAGGACACCCTGGATAAAGTATCAGCTGAGAGTCTGGAGCAAGTCGGCCGAACATTACAAAGCTGGTTGCTATCGAACTAGCTCTTGGCGAATTTGGTATGTGCGCTTACACTACTATTGCTCAAGGAAAGAGTTCAAGATCAGGATGGATGTGAATGGGTAAACGACCTTTGCCTACCCGGCTTCCAAGAGAAAGAGCCTTTTTGGTGGGTGTCGAACTTGCTTCGAAGCAAGGCTATCTAACGATTGAAGATTCACTGGCCGAGTTGACGCTTCTGGCAGATACTGCCGGCCTGTCCGTTGTCGGTCGGGCAAGCCAGCGTCTGGAGCATCCAGACCCAAAGACCTTCCTTCGATCTGGAAAGGTTCAGGAAGTGAAGGACCTGGCGGGTGAAGTGATGGCAGATATCATTCTTTTTGATGATGAACTTTCGCCACGTCATCAACGCGAGTTGGAAAAAATCTTTGGTGAGGATACGCGGATTCTGGATCGTTCCGCCTTGATCCTGGATATTTTTGCTCAGCATGCATCCACCCGTGAAGGATCGCTTCAAGTTGAATTGGCTCAGTATGAATATCTCCTTCCACGATTGACCCGGGCCTGGACCCACCTGGCGCGGCAGGCAGGTGGTGGTGCCGGGAGGGCTGGCTTAGTTGGTGGTGTGGGTCTGCGCGGACCTGGCGAGACGCAATTAGAAGTGGATAGGCGCGTCATCCGTCAGAGGATCAGCCACATCAAGGGAGAATTAGAGAAAGTTCGAAAACATCGAAGCCAGTATCGAAGGCGCCGCCGGAAAGCGGAGATGCCCACAGTTGCCCTGGTGGGTTATACCAATGCAGGTAAATCGACGTTATTAAATCACCTTACAGGTTCGGATGTTTATGTCGCTGACCAATTGTTCGCAACCCTGGATCCTACTACTCGCCGTGTGGCTCTACCAGGTGGGCATGGTGTATTGATGACAGATACCGTTGGTTTTCTCCAAAAGCTTCCAGCGACCTTGGTAGCCGCCTTTCGTGCGACTCTGGAAGAGATCACAGAAGCGGAATTGCTTTTGCATGTGGTAGATATTTCTCACCCGAATGCATGTGCCCAAGGTCAGGTTGTTCGCCAAACCCTTGAAGAAATTGGAGTAGAAGATATCCCGATTGTTACGGCTCTGAATAAGGTTGATCTTCTTACAGACCGGAAAACCGTCCTGGATCAATTAGATGATTTTGAGCGTGGTGTCCCTATTTCAGCCTTGACGGGGGAGGGGGTTACGACCCTACTTTCTGTGATCGAAGAAGAGATGTATGAACGCCTTTTACCCATTGAGGTGAAACTACCCTACCGAGAGGGAGGGTTGATCAGCTTATTCCATGAGCATGGCATTGTAGAGGAGATGCAGCACACAGATTCAAGTGTGGAAATGAAGGGCAGGATACCATTGAGGCTATTTGCAGATTTTAAGCCTTTCTCAACAGAGAAATTCTCTGATTCTGACATGGAAGAAGAAAACCATACTTCATAAACCGATCACCGATGGAATTTCACTCCCCTAAGAATAGGATCCGTCAGCAGATCATTATCTCGCTTTTCTCAGATAAAGTGGAATTGTACAAAGTTCACAACAACGGGGGATGGTATAACTTCGGGTATCTGATTTAGTATCCCCTGATCTAATCCATCTCCGTTTTGACTAGATATCCGCGACCAGATACTTCGCATAGCCATCAATTCTATCGATTTTTTCCAGCTCCCAGGACTTTTTCAAGAGTTCCTGCATCCTTCTGGCACTGATCACACCGGCAGAATTAGCTTTGAACTTCGCCACGATTTCATCATCACCAAGTGGATTTTCAGGGGTACCTTTGGCGAAATCGGTTTGAGCGGTCTTGGATCGCCCATCCTTGGTCGTGATGGTAACTCGGGCGCGTTTGACCTTAGGGAACAAAGCATCAATCTCAGGGTCCGCGACCACTTTGATCTTAGGCAGGATCTCCCACTTGCGAGGGTCCTTGATCGATGCCATCGTAAATGCTTCTGGCAGCACATTTCCATCGACAACAGCCGATGCGATGACGTAAGGCAGGCTGTGATCGGCTGTCTCCCTCGTCTCTGGTTTATATTTGCTTGGATCCGAGAGGATATCTACGCCGCGTGTCGTGGTTTCCACCAGAACTCCTGCCACATCCTCGTAGGTGATACCAAGCTCCTTACGAGCTTCCAACGTGGCACTGATAGGTTGATGCGTTAGAGCTTCGGTAGGAAAAGCCTTATAGCCGCACTTGGTGATGAGAAACTCAATTCCCAAATCCTTGGTTAATTCCTGAGGGCGCCAGGTGACATGGGAGAGTACTTCGAATAATCCCTCTTTTCCTTCAATCACTTCTACAGGTCCTGTATAACCTTCGCGCGCCATGAGTGCTGCATACACTCCGGCTTGCGCAGCCAGAGGATCGGCTGTGTTCTTCATATTGGTGAGATGCCCGGCGACGACGCCTCCCAAAGTGAAATGG
>MGNI01000084.1:16055-16362 GCA_001795115.1 Chloroflexi bacterium RBG_16_48_8
ATCACGATGGCAAGCAGGAAATCCTTCCCACTTTTACCCATGGCTTCAGCCGGAGCCAAACCGGCACAGATGAGGTCTGAGGGATGGCTCGGATCCTGCTCCCAGTAGATATCGTTGTAATCCAGGGCACGGACCAGAAGGCAGTTCATGAGGGCGGCGTTGGGGGCATGGGTCTTCAAACCGCTCCCAATCACCGTTGCCTCAGGGGTGCCACCGAGCTTTTCGATGAAACGGTGCACGGCTTTCATGTCTTCATTGTTGACCGCCGCGAAAGCACACCCCAGGCTGTCGATGAGAAAGCGTTTTG
>MGNI01000084.1:16420-16930 GCA_001795115.1 Chloroflexi bacterium RBG_16_48_8
CATCTGTTGGCTGATGGGAGTCATCCTGTACCTCCAGAGCTATCAGGTTGATCCTGCTTCCTGGCATTCCTGAGTGCGAAGGTTTAAAAGCTACGACTTTAAAGTTTGGCTTTGACCGCCTCGGCTACATCGATCGTTGAATTCTCTCCACCCATGTCGTAGGTTCGGATTTCGCCCTCCGCAATCACGGCCGCAATCGCACCTTCAAGCCTTTGCGCCATCTCGTTTTCACCCAACCAATCCAGCATGAGTTTGACCGCGAGCAGCATGGCTGTGGGGTTGACTTTGTACTGCCCGGCATATTTGGGCGCCGAGCCATGGGTCGGTTCAAAAATAGCGAAGTTATCACCGATGTTCCCACTTGAAGCGAATCCCAAACCTCCCACAAGTTGGGCTGCCAGATCAGAGAGGATATCACCGAACATGTTACTTGTGACGATCACGCCATAATCATGGGGATTTTTCAATAACCACATCATCTGGGCATCGATGTTGGTCTCCCACAACTCA
>MGNI01000084.1:16968-17222 GCA_001795115.1 Chloroflexi bacterium RBG_16_48_8
TCCCGGATCATAAGTCCGCTGGTCTCTCGCAGCACATTAGGCTTTTCAACCAGGGTCACTGTGGGGTATCCGAATTTCTGGGCATAAGAAAAAGCCTGGCGTATGATGCGCTTGGCACCCTGTTTGGTGATGATCCGCAGGCTGACCGCTATCTCATCTGCTGGAGTGCTTTCAAATCGGGTCATTTTGGGATTGTAGTGGGTAATCTTTTCGCGAACCTCATCCGGGAAAGGATAGAACTCAACACCGCTATA
>MGNI01000084.1:17332-17459 GCA_001795115.1 Chloroflexi bacterium RBG_16_48_8
GCTGACGCAACTGTACGATAGGGCTATTGTAGGTAAAACCTTTTCCCTGTAGATCAGGGGAAAGTTCCTTAGCAGCTTCATCCTTTGGTTTGGAAGTTATAGCACCGAACAATCCGCAGGTGCAGGT
>MGNI01000085.1:0-399 GCA_001795115.1 Chloroflexi bacterium RBG_16_48_8
GAATATGTCCGTTGAAAAACGAGGGGTCCAGCAGAGGTATTGAGAGAAAGATCAACATGGATGGGGTGATATCCGCCGTATTGGGTGTTGATCGGGTCGCCGGCGTAACCTTGCGTATTGCTGCTGCCATTGATCTGGCACTCGCGCGGATCGCCCTGTTCATCCTTGGGTTGGCAATCGGAAAAAGTTGACTGGAGGGGAACGCCTGGCGATAGATCCAGGTCGACAACTCTGACGACTCCACTTTCTGGAGGCACCCAGGGTATAGCCCAGATATCAACGTAAAGTGCATCACCTGGGCTCTTAAAAGCTTTTGTCGTGCATTGTTGGGCTGGTCCATATCCTGAGAATCACATCTCGAGGATATGGCTGGGATACACGTCAGGGGGATCGCCAATA
>MGNI01000085.1:411-1987 GCA_001795115.1 Chloroflexi bacterium RBG_16_48_8
CAATTACCGCAATCGGGGATCTCAAAGGCTATTTGAAGGGCGTGCTGATGACCTGGAATGGCAGCGATGGGGGTATCCACGCTAGACAATGGACCTTCATAAATCACGCGTCCACTTGTCAGACTGCTTGCCATAGAAGGTGATAGGAATGTATTTTGGGTCGCAGTATTTGTATAATTTTCTTGATTTGTAGATTCGATTGCATCGCTATTAATTGGGAAGACACCCCCGTTCTCTTCATTCGAAAGGTCTGATAGCGGAAGGTGTTCAACCGCAGCAGCAGATGCCACCTGCGTAGCCGCAGAGAAATGAACCGTTAACATCGAAGCGATCAATACCGTATGGATCAGTCTTGTTGCGATTATCTTGAGCTGTTGTGGGTTAAGTATTCGTGAAGGAGTTGTTGATCCATTGGAGATAAGATGGCTATGAAAAATGCTCATGATTAGCCCTCCACAAAGACATCCTTGAAGGTGAATCAATCAAGTCTTTAATTGTGTATGAATATAGTGCGATCCAAAAAGTAGGCGGATTATCTAGCTGGTTAAGCTAGAAGTATCTCATCTTTTTAAAATGAAATGAGAGGAAGGGTTTTTGTAACGATGGAATTGTGCGCGACCCTCCGGCAAGGGTAGTGCTCCCCTCATATCATATCAACACTATACAATAAATCCAGGCAGGGGTAAACTCTTTTCACCTCAACTTCAGACGCGAGTTCGGACGTTTATCGTAAGTGTAAGGCTTCACTCGATTTGTCATTCTGAGCCGAAGCGAAGCGGAGGCGAAGAATCCCTATGATAGAGCAAATAAGGGCATCATTTCAGGGATTCTTCGACGTGGAGTTTATCCTGAGCGAAGCCGAAGGGCGACTCAGAATGACATTTCTAATGGCGGATTCGAGAAATGGATATTCAGAAGATCAATGGAGCAGTCCCGTGTCCGAGCTTGCGTCCGAAGATGAGAACAGATGTCGACCCCCACACTTGCGTTTATCCTGGTCGATCAAAGTTGAGCTCCAGTTCTCCTCCTTATTGGGGATAAATACTATCTACCCAAACCCTGTAGATGAAGATTCTTAACCCCTAGCCCTCATGAAAAAACCCATATACTTTTCATGCAAAGTGTGGATAGGTGTTCTTTAGATAACATGCTGACTTGTTCTGATAGTGGATTGTATCGAAATTCTTTCTTGAGCTTGTATGGGTAGGAGGTTGGAATGAAGAAGGTTGCTCTTGTACTGGTTGGCGTGGTTGGTATTCTGGTTGTTGCTTGTATTGCTGGCGCTGTCATCGGTCTCTGCCCCCCTAATGAACCCTGGCCTCTTCCCCCCTGGTGTGAAGGATCCACCATCTCCTGGCCTTTCAGCCCGAAAGCCCAGCCCACGTACACAGTCACCGAGATCGTGGACGATGTCGAAGACGATAAAGAAGATGTCATCGTCGAGGAACCCCTGGAGGAAGAACCACCAGAAGTCGGAATCGCGGCTGTTACCGCAGAAATTGTCACAGATTTGTCCCTCATTCAGGAATATTTCGACAATGGGATCACGGGTATGTCCGGGGTCACGCCTGACATC
>MGNI01000085.1:2024-4121 GCA_001795115.1 Chloroflexi bacterium RBG_16_48_8
CGCCTGTCTGACACTGACTCTCCAAAGTGATCTTCCCAGGATACCTCCCAGTTTTACGGGACCTTTAGGTTCTTCCGGATTTATCGAGGCACCTGCAGGAGCTTGTGCAGCTGGAGCAGATCCTGAAGTTCAATTCCAGGACGCTGAGGGGGAGGCTATTACGCCCGAAAAATTGGCGGAGGAGGATGTGGCCGTCATCGATTATGAAATCCTCACCGGCGAGAATCCGGATGTTACCAGCGTGGAGCAGATCCTCACCCAATCTATCGTCCCGGGCGATCCTGACCTTACAACCCCGGAAGGCTGGAATGAGAAAGTATGGCAACCACTCAAAGATACCCAAGCCCCCATGGAATCCCTGATGGATTATCAGCTGTGGAATTCTTCCGATGAGATTGAAGACATGGTTTCCAGTTCGGTAAGGGAACGAATGGTCAATATGGGAATACCCGATATGGTCCTGAACGCCTTCGATCAATCCGATCATGATGGCTGGTTCGCATCACGCCATGCGGAGGAGGCCAACGAATTAGCTGCCATGGTTATTGTGGCTGAGTTCTCGGGTGACCTGAGAGGGACCATCGAGGAAACCCGCACGTTCCACATCCCAGGCGCCGGGAAGCCGCCGGAATTCGGCATTATGACAGGGGATGGCACCGTGGAATTTGAGCACCCCGAATTAGGTCTAATTGTCTTGGATGTGGAGCTTGAATGGACCGAGTGGGATGATTTGGGAAAGGTCAGTGGTGGAAGTATGAGCCTGATCGATCAAGCGGGCGTCTACGAGATCCACATCACCTTCCAACCCGATGGAACCAAGGAAGGGGAGCTCTTTGTGAATGGGGAGTATGCTGGTTTGGTCACATTGGATGTAGAAGGGACATCCACTTATCTGGATATCCAGCAGGACAAATCCTTTCCACTGGATTAGATGCCTTTTGGTTCCAACTAAGTTCAACAGAAACGAGGTGCGGTCTAGTTTAGAACCTTGTTCCAAGCTCTTGGCTCGTCCTTGATAGGTGTATTCTCTACCAATTGCTGCTGCAGATCGTTCCGAACAGAGTGCTCGGGCGCATTTTCAATATGAAAAATACCGTAATCACTTAGATAAGTGAACTGGCTTCAGTTGCTGTTGGGAGGATATTCGATAACACACCAATCAGGTTTTCTTAGATGCTTCACATCATGAGTGCTATGACGCTTCTCTTTGGAAGCGGATGGTCAGCGATCGGATTACTGAGGGCCTATGAAAGACAAACCGAAGCCTACGGATCATCCCATAGAGTCTTAGGAGTAAACCACGTCTTAAATTAACGCCTCTTGGACAAAGTCTCTAACATTTTCAGCAATTTGATGAGGAAGCAGACCGTAAAGACCAAGAAGCTCCTCGTAGGGTCCATTTTCAGCAAACTGGTTAGGAACCCCAATCATTCTCATCGAAGTCGGACGTTTAACCGCCAGCAATTCCGCCACCGCACTCCCCAATCCTCCAAGGATGTAATGCTCTTCAACGGTGACGATTCGGCCCGTGTCCATTGCGGCTTGCAGGATCAAATCTTCATCCAGGGGCCGGATGGTATGGATGTTGATTACTCTGGCCTGGATACCCTCCTTCTCGAGTAAAAGCGCGGCGTCATAAGCCCTATGCAAAGCGAATCCGGTCCCGATAATGGTGACATCATCCCCCTCTTTCATGACTACACCTTTCCCGATCTCGAAGGAGTGGTCCTCTTCGAAGTATACCGGGAGGGGCTGATTGCCAATACGGAGATAGAGCGGGCCGACATACTCGGCTGCAGCATGTACTGCTTTCTTCACTTCAACGGGATCGCCAGGGCTGAGGATGACAATCTCTGGGATAGCCCGGATGAGAGCCACATCCTCCAAGGAATAATGGGTTGGTCCCAATGTGGAATAGGTCAAGCCCGAACAACGTCCCACAACTTTCACATTGGTCTTCATATAACCAATATCGTTTCTAAACATCTCAAATGGACGAGAGGTTACAAAGGGCGTGATGGCGACCACAAAGGGGATCTTGCCTGTCGTAGCCAGACCCGAAGCAAAACCGATGATGCCCTGCTCCATCACACCGAA
>MGNI01000085.1:4183-4513 GCA_001795115.1 Chloroflexi bacterium RBG_16_48_8
ATCAGCAGAAAGTGCAACGACTCTATCATTTTTTTCAGCTACTTCTACCAGTCCCTCACCCAATGCTTTTCTAGGATCTTTATTCTCTGTCATTCCACCAGCTCTCTTTCCATAGCTTCCAAGTCCTGTTCAGCAATCTCCATCTCCTCAGGAGTAACATTCCAAAAGTGATAGCCCACTTTATCTTCTGCGAAAGATAACCCTTTGCCCTTCACTGTATTGGCAAGGATAACGGAAGGCTTCTCACCTATGAAAGGGATCTCCCTTGCATTGGCGATGATCTGGGGGAGGCTATGCCCATCCACCTCCCTGACGCTCCATCCAAATGCC
>MGNI01000085.1:4565-5832 GCA_001795115.1 Chloroflexi bacterium RBG_16_48_8
TGATCTGAAGGAAGTTCCTATCCACGAAGACAAGGACATTATCCAGTTTATAATGGCTACACGCAGCTGCTGCTTCCCAATTCGAACCTTCTTCGATTTCCCCATCCCCCATGAGAACATAGACCTTTGAATCAAGACCATCCATTTTTAATCCAAGCGCCATCCCACCTGCGATGGATAGGCCATGCCCTAAAGCACCTGTATTCGTCTCCACTCCAGGTAGTTTGTGCATGTCTGGGTGACCGGGAATTTTCGATTTTAATTCTCCAAAGGTATCCAGAATGGTTTCGTCAAAGAAACCCTTCTCCGCAAGAGCTGCGTAGAGTACCAGACACTTATGACCAGCAGATAATACAAAACGATCTCTCTCCCTCCATCGAGGATTTTGAGGATCGACCTTCATCAAATGAAAGTAAAGCGCTGTGACGATTTCCACCGAAGACATCGCCCCACCCACATGACCCTCTCTACCAGCCCGGATCATTCGAAGGATTTTCTTGCGTATGTTCAAAGCGGTTCTTTTTAGCTGGATCTCTTCATCCGTCGATAGTCCGTACATAGCTTTCTCCATAGTTTCTGTTCTGATGCTCCCTTTCATATTCATAAATGCGTTGAATCTTGGGTTCTGAGCAACCCCCAGGGATATACTCCGATTCAAGCCATTTCGTGACGATTTCTTTCGCCAATTCTGGGCCTAACAACCAAGCCCTGAATGTCAGGATGTTCGCATTGTTGCTCTTCCGAGCTCGGATGGCAGAATAGGTATCTGAACATAATGCCGCATAGACTCCAGATACTTTATTAGCGGCGATACACATGCCGATCCCTGTGCTACAAAGGAGGATGCCCCTTTCATGTTCCCTGCCAGCCACAGCTTCGACTACTTCGAAAGCCACATTGGCGTAGATAGGGTCATCGCTGCCATAGTCATCGAAATCGACCCCCATTTTTGATAAATGATCCTTAAGAACCTCTTTCAATTCATTGGCGTTTGGATCGCATCCAATTGCAACCTTACTCATGCTCCCTCCCTGTGGAATTGGAAAACGTTTCAAATGAGCATGAAAGGAAAAATGAAGTCTATCGCGTCTCTCTTTCGAATCCATTCTAACGGAAAGTTCTCTCATCGTGGATATTTAGACCGACCTTATTTCCAAATAGTGCAACATAGATGAAAATCACAGAATAAGTTGCAGTGTGAGTACTTCTTCCAGGCTTGTACCTGCTAGGTGATTGGCCGGAAGTAATTTGACAAACAGCGAACGTA
>MGNI01000085.1:5857-9264 GCA_001795115.1 Chloroflexi bacterium RBG_16_48_8
GCCATTCAGGCAACTCATTTTATCAAAATAATTTCGGCGGTTTGCCTAGATCGTCCCCCCTTACCATCTATTCTCGTGGGAATGGATTTAATATCTCAGGCCGCTTCGGTCTTATCCGGGAGGAATCGAATGGTAATCCAACGACTTCATGTTCTACCCAATTCTCATAGATAGATCCGTTCCCAGACTCCCAGGTGGAGCTTGTCCTCCTCAATGATCATCGTAACATTGAATCCCATCTCTGACTTTTAATTGGGTGCCTTCGATCATGTGTTGCATTTTGTACTCCCAAAGTGAGAGTTGGGGGGTGTTCGGACGTTGAGGGTTACCTGGTTAAACGTCTCTTCATGACCCCCCATTCTTTTCTCAAACAGGCAAAGATGACATCATCAGCACTGATGAGAAGAAGCCTCATTGCTATGGGGCGGATGGGGTCAAGGTTGGTGTTAGTGTATCGGTTTGAGTCGCTGTGGGCGTTAATGTTGCCCCAGGGGGGGATGGCGTAGGTGTAGGGGTCAATGTGGGCGTAATAACAACACCCCCATTCGTCGCACTTGCTGTCGGCGTCTCCGTTTCTGTGCCGCCTAACGTAGGTGTTTCAGTGGGTGTAGCAGCCGTCGCGGTCAGACATAAATTCGCCGCCTCTGTGGCAGTAGCTACGAGGTTGCTATCATAAAGAGTGATAAGCGATTGTTCATATAGCAAAAGAGCATTACAAGCATCTTGGGTAGCAACCAACAAGTCGCCGTAGCTTCTGGCGGAAAGCGCAAACTTGTAGCATGAATCCCAGATCGCCGCTCCACAGAGATCCGAAAACCAGCGGTAAGCCTGAGACCAATCCAGACCGACATAGCTGTTAGCAAAAAGGTAGAACTCCGCAGATCTTCTCCAGCTGGCAGCCTGGTTGTCCAAAGGTGCAAACTTTTCTGCCAAGCTGAGATCATAAATCCCTTGTTCATGGTTGCCCTGCAAGATGTTCTCAAAACCACGGTTTCGAAGGGCAGTAAACAACATTTGATTGACTTCTTCGCTACGGTATTCGGGATGATCCGCTCGTAGATCAATAAATAAATCTATCGCCGCGGTCCAATCTCCCCTCCCCACAGCAGCAGCTGCCGCTTCATAATGGCTCTCGACAGTACTCAGATCAGGGGTCGCAGTCGGTGTGGTTTTTGTTGGCGTTACAAGGGGCGTTGGCGTAAGGGTAGGCTGATTGAGCGCCTTGACCGCCAGATCCAATAAACCTATGGCTGCTTCGTTGTCGGGATCCACGCTTAAGATATATTCGGCTCGCTGCTTGGCTAAATCATAGCGTCCTGCTGTTAGATCTTCAACCCCAAGATTAAATTGATCAAGCAAAGCTAATGTTTCTTGTTCTTCTGTGTCCAGTTCCCGTTGTTCTAAGCCACTTTGATAACCTGTAAAAACAGCAGCACCCAGGACGATGGCCATAAAAATAGGGAAAAGAAATACCCACCAACAGGTACGAAGGCGAGATCGGAAGACGCTGATCTTGCGATGATCCTCGGGTTGTGCTGAGGACGACTTCTTTTGTGAGACGATCTTTCCAGGTTGAGGGTTTGTTTGATCCATATGATGCTCAAGAAAATACATTATGCATGTTGGAATTCCTAGGGTAAGGGTCCTATGGAACTTGTTTCCACAAAAATATAGTTGCGCAGGATTCGAATTTGATCTGGTACGGCGCGAAGGACACTAGCCCCGTCAGGACGGGTGTGGTATGCGATCATATTCGGAGGACCAATGACACCCTGACGAATATTTTCCCTTGGAATTTGTACCACCAGCCATCCCAAGGAAATCATTTCATCCGGGGATAGATTGGTGCGAATCCCCTCGGAGAGTTCCTGATAAAGGCTGGGTGCCTTCGTCACCAATGTTGGGATCATATCAAATCCCACAACCCGATCGATCACAGCTAAAGCAACCTGTTGTTGTCGTTCTGCCCTCCCAAAGTCGCCCCCACCATACTTCCTCACCCTAGCATAGGCCAGGGCTTCGGCACCATCCAGATGGTAGGGCTTCGGATCCAACCAGAAGGCATCCCGTCCGATGGGAGCAATTTTGATCCTCTCTTTGACTTCGACATCGATGCCGCCGATTTCATCGATGAGTCTCTCAAAGGTAGAAAATTCGATTAAGGCGTAATACTGGATAGGAACACCTAGAAGATTTTCAACCACTTGCATTGCAAGACCTGGTCCCCCTCCAGGAAGGTTGTATGCCTCACCAAACATGTAGGCGGTATTGATCCGGTTAAATCCAAAACCTGGAATCTCCACCCAGAGATCCCGTGGAATGGATAGCATACCACCTTGATTGGTTATAGGGTCAATGGTCACCAAAAACATGGTATCGCTGCGAGGCGCTCCCATGTTTGCTTCCCAATCTCGATAATCCAAGCCCAACATCAGGATCGTTACTCGTTCATTGCCATTCCATGGCTGAGGGGTTACTTCGATGGGGATTCGGGTGGGTGTCATTGTCAGGCCAGGCAGGGAGGTCGACTGCTCTGTTGCCTTGGGTCTTGGGTCGAAGGGATTGAGTCCTGTCCCTGTCCAGGAAGCGGTCAACTCCTTGACTGTCACGTGAAGGGCAACAGCAAGGAAAAAAGTAACCAAAAGGAAACCACCTAAAAGTAAAACAAGAAGGGCTTTGAATACGATGTTTGCTGCCCGCTCCTTGTTTTTGGTTTCAGATTTCATTAATCAGAAGCTCCATTCGAGATAACGTATGTCATCCTACCACAAATATGAGCGATCATGGGATGGCAATAAAACTCAGAGATTCTTCACGATCAGCCCTTTTAGACATTCATGAAAATCATCGTCACCCCTATTAGCACAGCAATCGTGCCAAATACGATTCTCCCTGAAATTTGTTCGTTAAAAAACCACTTTCCTAATGGGATTAAGAAAATGGGGGATAGAGCCATCAAGGTAGAAGCGATCCCAACCTGGGCTTGGTCGATCGCAATCAGTGATAGCCAAACACCCAAATAAGGACCAACAATGCTCGCACTTATAATGGTCAACAGAACTTTTTGATCCTTCAAAACATGAATAGTAGAACGAACCTTGCCTTGCATGATCGTAATAAACCAAATAACAAGCATCGCTATCACCATTCGAATGAGGGCCGCCGATAAGGGAGAGAAATCTCCTTCCATTCCCAACTTAGAAGTGATTAGACCTACAGCCTGACCGAACGCCCCCCCAATGCCCAGAAGGATCCCCAACAAAAAATTCCTTCTGTCTACCTCGGGGATCTCCATATTGCTTTCCCAAACAACCCAGGCGATTCCAGCAATGGTCATGAATACAGCTAATAATTCAACAAAATTTAAATGTTCTCCCAAGAAAATCCAGGCCAGCAAGGTGCTGATG
>MGNI01000085.1:9314-12000 GCA_001795115.1 Chloroflexi bacterium RBG_16_48_8
AAGGGAGGCATCCCCCAAGACCAAGCCAATTACCCCAGAAAGCCCCAGCCAAAGGATTCGCTCAGGGTTAGTATTCTTTGGAATGATCTCACCTTGAAGGACCAAATGGGTCAGGGCGATAAAAACCACAGCCAGCACCAACCTGGCACGATTAACAGTAACAGCGCCCACCCGTCGTCCTGCAATCGTGAAGAGTACGGATGTGAAGGACCACAATATGGAATTCCCTAGAGCTGCGATCTCACCCATTCTGCCTCCAAGGCAGGGATTATCTCGCCGCCATTCTCCTGCGTCAAGGCTTCCAGGCAAACCGCCGAAAGTATTTTGATAAAGTGAGTTGCCTGAATGGCGGTTTGCCTAAGTGATTGGCCAAGTTTTACGTTCGCTGTTTGTCAAATTACTTCCGGCCAATCACCTAGGCACCCTAAGATCAAAATCTTATGGAGGATTCGCCTCCAAGCAATTTTCCCTACAAAGCTCGAATGGTTCTCAATTCCATTGAAGAACTGCATAAGCAAGTGAGGATAGGGTCAGCGGATAATAAAAGTCAGGGAATATGAGATAAAATCAGATTTTACGATCGGTTATGCAGCAGAGGTAGAGAAATGCACGACTCTCCCATCGGTCCTGCGTATCGGATTCATACCCAACGTCTTGTTATTCGTTGTTGGAATCCAGAGGATGCACCTTTGCTAAAAGAAGCCATCGATGCCAGCCTTGAGCATCTTCGTCCCTGGATGCCCTGGGCACATGATGAGCCAGAGCCCCTTCAGCAAAAAGCCGATCGCTTGCGCCAGTATCGAGGAAAATTCGATCTAGGGCTGGATTATTATTATGGCATCTTCAATAAAGATGAAAGTAAAATAATGGGAGCCACTGGTCTTCACACACACCTGGAAGCAAATGCATTGGAAATCGGGTATTGGATCCACAAGGCTTTCACCCAGCACGGTTATGCTAAAGAAGCTGCTGCAGCCTTGGTGAAAATTGCCTTTGAAATCGAACATGTTCTTCGAGTGGAGATCCATTGCGACCCGAGCAATATTCGAAGTGCTGCCATTCCAGAGAAGTTGGGTTTCAAAAACGAAGGCACGCTGCGAAACAGAAAACCCTTGAGAAACGGAGAATTGCGCGATGAGATGATCTGGACTCTCTTTGCGGAAGATTATCCTGCCAGCCCAGCCTCTCAAACGCAAATCGAAGCTTTTAATGTTCTGGGGAATAGATTGCTGGGATGATCTTTCCCCGCAAGAAAATAATTTATCCAATGATCCGATGACCATGAATAAAGATCATGGGATCAAAAATTCTCTCTTTGACTTTCCTTCGCATAAGGTCATTGAAGAAAATATCAAGGTGCTCAATGAAGGATGATATTAGGATCCGTCAGGCTGTTCATGAGGATGCAGCTTCTCTGGCCATATTGTCTATGCAACTTGGCTACATTACTTCAAAAGAAGAAATCATGGAGAGATTGCCAAAGGTCCAAAAGATGGAAGAACATGTGGTATATGTTGCGGTTTCTCAAGACGAGACCATCCTTGGTTGGATCCACGTCCTTATAAGCCATCGATTGGTATCGGAATCTTTCGCTGAACTCGGGGGACTTGTGGTAGCGGAGGGGTATCGCCGACAGGGTATAGGAGAAATCCTCTTACACAAAGCTGAGGAATGGGCAGTAGGAAAGGGATTAGGAATCTTCCGTATCCGAGCGAGATCTTCGCGCGAAGGCGCGCATCGCTTCTATGTGAAAATGGGATATCAACTATGGAAGGAACAAAAAATATTCGAGAAACAGTTACACAATAAAAAACGGTCCAACCCGATTTCCCCAAACATGGATTGAAATGAGTTGAGATAGGCTTGCTAACAGACTTTCGTTCTTATCCTTCTTGAAAATTTTGTTATAACCAACCCCGCAACCAATAATAGGTCAACGCCATGTACTCCCGAAACGCGGCCTGACTGGCATCTAAGGCAACCCAGGAGGGAAAAATTCCTAACCCACCGTCCGAAAACACCTCCGAAACTGATGAGGATGGGCTTGGAATGGGATCCAAACCTTCCCCCTTAAACACTGCCATGGAACGGCGCATATGAATCGGCGACGTAACCAAGACGAAGCGATCAATTTCGAGCGTTTCCAGGATAGGTTTTAATTTGCTTGCTTGATCTTGGGTACTTTGAGAGAGCGTCTCGAGAAGTATTCGATCTTCCGGTATGCCAGCCTCTTCCAACAGATCAGCCATTAATTCGCTTTCGGGTCTTCCCCCACCGTGAAAGGGGTTGCTGCCACCGGAGACAATCACCTGCGGGTCATCCAAAAGCTCGTAAACTCGGATACCTTCCATGGTTCGTAAGGCACTCTCAGTGATCAGCAAGGTGATGATTTCTCCCCTGGATTTTAAATTAATCGACCCACCTCCCAAGATGATAACGGCCTCAACACTCTCAAGGCTTTCCTCTATTTCCAAAGGGTCATACCCCACGGACAAACCAGCCTCCAGTGCCTTCGATCCCAATGGCGTACTGATGATCCAGTAACCGACAGCCAATACCGTCAGCCAGATCCTGCCCCATCGCCGCATGCGCTCTCCTGTGTAAAGGAGGATAACCCCAATAACCAATCCGATGACCAAGAAGGTAGCCGATCCTGGGATGAAATAATCCTTGATAATCTGCAGGA
>MGNI01000085.1:12008-14417 GCA_001795115.1 Chloroflexi bacterium RBG_16_48_8
GATAACGTCCATAGCGCAAAGTCCTCCTCCATGAATTGAACCCCCGAATCCTACCATGAAGCGTGATTTCGTGAGGCAGGTAACTTGCATCAAGGGGCAGAAATGGTTGACAAAAGAGAACCATTTCCAGAAGAAACGTTATCGAGCATCGTTTTTCAAACGATGAGGGAAGAGAATCTTGAACCATTATGGTAAGATGTGATCAGAACAGGAGAATGATGACGATAAACCAGCTTAGGGGCAATAGGTGTAAGAAGTTTGAGATATGTACTAGTTAGGCGGCCTTGGGAGCAAATCCGGTCTCTCTGCGATCAACATTCACCGAACTCGGTTTATGTTCAAGCGCTCAAAGATCAGAGAGATCATTGAGTTCTTCCGCCATCCGAGATAGAATAGCTCAAGCGTTCTAGGCATGGGTTGCCTGCCCTCGGCAATTCCAAGCGAACTCAAGTATCAATACTACTAATCCCAGGAGTTGGCTATGAGCCTAATGAGGAACAGGATTATCCAAGGAGACTGCATAGACGTGTTGGCCTCCCTCCCGGAGGCATCCATAGATCTCATATTTGCTGATCCCCCCTATAACCTCCAATTGCGGAATGAGCTGCACCGTCCCAATATGACCAAAGTGAATGCAGTGACAGACCATTGGGATCAATTTGACAGTTTCGCATCCTATGATGAATTTACATCACAATGGCTATCTGGTTGCATGCGTGTCCTTAAGCCAACTGGTACTATTTGGGTCATTGGAAGTTACCACAACATCTTTCGAGTAGGTAAGATAATGCAGGATCTTGGTTTCTGGATCCTGAACGATGTGATCTGGATCAAGACAAATCCAATGCCCAATTTCAGAGGTGTCCGGTTCACCAATGCCCATGAAACCGTGATTTGGGCAAGCACCGGCGAGGGTAGGCGCTACACGTTTAACCATCATGCTATGAAGGGGCTGAATGACGATAAGCAAATGCGAAGCGATTGGTGGCTATTACCCCTCGCCACTGGAAGTGAGCGAATACGCGACGAAAATGGTGAGAAGGCACATTCGACACAAAAACCGGAAGCGCTCCTATATCGGATTATTCTCTCCTCGAGCAATCCGGGAGACGTTGTCTTGGATCCTTTCTTCGGCAGCGGTACTACAGGTGTCGTCGCGCAGCGCCTCCATCGCGACTGGATCGGCATTGAACTCGAACAAAGATATGTCAGGCTCGCTCAGGCGAGAATGGATGTGGTTCAGCCTGAGTTATTTGATCAAGCCACATTCGATGTTCGCAGCAAAAAGAAACTCGCTCCGAGGGTACCGTTCTCAGCTCTCCTTGAAAATGCCTATCTTCATCCTGGCCAGAGCCTCTATTTTCGCAAGGAACCAAACCTCACCGCCACAATCAAGCCGGATGCAAGCCTTCGGACAGTTGATGGATTTGAAGGAAGCATTCACGAAGCCGGAGCCCATCTAATGGATGGTTCACCATGCAATGGATGGGATCACTGGTATGTGGAGGAAGCCGGAGAGCTTGTCACATTGGACAGTTATCGACAGAAGTATCGATCAGAGAACTCAATCGACCATGAGTGATCAAATAAAGACGATTATCCGCAATACCGTCCAGGACCTACTCGAGGAAAGCACCTCCAGTGAGAACATTCACAAGCTGCTTAAGAAGCATAAGGGGAAAGTTCATTTCGTCCCAATTCGATATCGCATTATTGGCGGTGTTCTCCAAGGACTCAATATTAAATTCGGAAATTTCATAGAAACCCTCCTGGGGAATATCGTGGAGATTGACGCGGGCGTCGAAAAATGCCAGATTCTGGCAAAAAGGTCAGACTGCACTTTACGCCCCAGACAGATGCACTGATTGACAAGTACATCAGCGAGCGCCAGTTGCCAAATAGCTGCGACGACTGTACCCCCATATTTGACATGCTTCTTCAGGAAATACTCAACATTGAGAGAGAGGCGACTCAGGATCAGCGACAAGGAAGTGTCAAAGATATCGATGGATTGTTCCGGACACGGAATGGGTTGCTTGTCTATACCGAGTTGAAGTATAACGACGATCACGATACCGGCAAGTTCGCTGATATAAACCGAAAATTCATAAAGACCTGGGCGGGTTTAGCTGTGCGGCATCACATAACAAGTCCGGATCAATTGTTTCCGATTATCTACTATTTCAATCCTACAAAGCGATATGGACCAATCCATACGCCTTCTAGGAATATCATGCGAGGATCGCAATTGTTCGATAAGTATCTGCAGACGAGCTATGGGGATGTGGATAAGCACCTTTCAGATATCGGGGATGATCCAGAAATCCTTAACATTTTCGATGAAATGTATCGGCAGGTTCGCAATTTGAATACCGGGTCGAATTCAAGTGGGTAGCAACGCCCAATTGC
>MGNI01000085.1:14570-19368 GCA_001795115.1 Chloroflexi bacterium RBG_16_48_8
AAATATGGCGCTGTCCCACCGAACTTGTAAATTCCAGACTTTTTACACTGTCTCTCGCTGGAGCGGACGCTGACAGTGCGGGTCTAGAAGTGGGTGGTACGGGGCATGGGTATCGGGTCTACAATAGGGTCGTAATGAGAGCGCTCATCTCGCGCCCCATTAGGCAGCTTGATATTGGCTGAGGTTCCATTTGTGGAGGGAGGAGAAATGCCAAAGCTACAAATCAATGACGCAGAGATCTATTTCGAGGAGCATGGAGCCGGTCCTGAAACCATCGTCTTTACGCATGGGCTCCTGTGGAGTGGGCGCATGTTCGACAATCAGGTGAATGCGCTCCAAGGTCGGTATCGCTGCATTACCTTCGACTTTCGGGGACAAGGTCAGAGCGAGGTCACTGAATCAGGTTACGACATTGATACCCTCAGCGAAGATGCCGCTGCTCTCATCGAAGCGCTTCAGTGTGCCCCCTGTCATTTCCTGGGCTTGTCTATGGGAGGCTTCGTCGGGCTGCGCCTGGCGATTCGTCGCCCCGCCCTACTCAAGTCCCTCATGCTCCTGGAGACCTCAGCCGACCCGGAACCGGAAGAAAACATAGGTCGCTATCGCCTCCTCAACTTCATCGCCCGCTGGCTTAGTTTGAGGCTCGTTGCAGATCGCGTGATGCCAATCATGTTCGGAGAGAAGTTCCTGAGCGATCCTGGCCGTACGAAGGAAAAGGAAGAATGGCGTGAGCGCATGATCGCCAACCACCGCATTGGCATCACCCGTGCAGTCAAGGGTGTGATCAGTCGCGCGGGTGTTTATGACCAGCTAGACAAGATCACGATTCCAACTCTGATTATCGTTGGTGACCAGGATGTTGCAACGGTGCCGGCGAAGGCAGAGCGGATGCACACTCGCATTCGCGGCTCAAAGCTGGTGGTGGTTTCTGGCGCAGGTCACACTTCCGCCGTCGAAGAACCGGGAGCTGTCAATACTGCTCTGGAGGAGTTCCTCAGCACACAAGCAAACTAGACCAGGTCAGGCAGCGCAATATCGGGCGCTGCCTAATAAGTCGTTGCAGAGGACGTGGCTATCGAGGCTCCAGATGATGCCAGTCTTGGTTTTGTATCGCTTTGGTGGTTGTTGGGTACGCTGTTTCAGCCGCTACGCTGCTGAGATCCCTTTCGCTCAGCACTGCTGGGCATCTTCTCCGAGGTTGCGTATCTTTCCGTGGAAGTGGGGCGCTCGATGAACAGGGTGCACCCCGTCTTGGCGATGTTCTCTTCGCTTGTCATGCTTGCTTCGTGCCAGACGGAGCACCTTGCAATGCCCCTCGGTTCAAGTGAAGCTGTCAGCACTTACGTCTTAGAGAGGGTCGGCCTCACTTCGAATGAAGGGCAGGCGTTCTGCGCCTACGAGCCCTTGGCAGACATGCACGAGGCAGGCGGCCACGTCGATGTCTACCTCTGGGTATTGTGCCAGGAGTACTACCTGAACGGGGAGACACTGGAGCTAGGCACGGGAACAAGCATGCCCGTTGTCCTCGCTCTCGAGCACACTGGCGGTACATACAGTGTCGTTGCGGACACCATCCAGGGCGAGGTCTCTCCTTCAAAGGAGCTGGTCCGCGCATACTTCCCTCCATCCGCCTGGGCGAGTGTCATGCCCAACAGCGACCAGGAGGTTGTGGAGTTCAACGCTCGAATCGATAGGCTGGAAAGTCGCGTCCGAGAACAGGCGCTTGCGGCCTTCGCATCAAGGAGCGAATAGCCGACCGTCGGCCGGGCCTGGCATCGTGACACCATTCATGCGCAGCGCCCAACATCTATGAAAACGCTACACCTGTCAAGCTTTCTTCCTGGGAATCCAGAAGCTCCTTAGCATCTCATGGTATTTGACAATTGACCTGGCCTTAACCCGCCAGTAATCTACGCCGGTCAACCCGGAAATCCTTCGACAAGCTCAGGACAGGCTAAGTGCCAAACGCCGTCATTGCGACATGATGTTCTTCAGCAGGAGGAGCACATTCAACTCACGGTTCTCTCCGGAATCCTATTAGCCCCCTTCCTGCTGCTTGGATAAGACCCTTCTCGGTCCAGGCTCTCTATACGCTTCAGCCTTTTTTCAACTTTGGAGCCAACTCAAGCCCACCGCCTTCTTTACCCCGCAGGCTTTTCAGCCGAGGCGCTTTCCTCCCCTCCCAACCAATCTTCGTTGACCTTATTCTATCCCTCACCTGAGATCTTATACGTCTACGAATTTAAGCTGATGGTTGGAAAAGTTCAATCCGTGCTGCGAGAGCGACCCACAGGACGAGATCCATTAGGGTCAGATCTCATCCAATGGGCTACGAACCGCCATCCCGCCGCGCTTGAGGACATGGGTGTAGATCATGGTGGTTTTGACGTCCTTGTGACCCAGCAACTCTTGCACGGTACGGATATCATAGTGATTTTCTAATAAATGAGTAGCAAATGAATGACGGAAGGTATGGGGGCTGACCGGCTTGGGGAGGCCGGCCCGTCGGGCGGCTTCGCGGATGGCCTTTTGCAGACCGCTCTCATCCAGGTGGTGGCGGCGCACGACGCCGCTGCGAGGGTCTACGGAAAGCCGTCTTGCCGGAAAGACGTACTGCCAGATCCATTCACGGTTGGCATTGGGGTATTTGCGCTCCAGGGCGTCGGGCAGGTAGACCGCGCCGTGCCCCTTTTCCAGGTCTTCTTCATGCAGGCGCTTGACGCACTGGAGGTGCTCCTGAAGCGGGGCGCTGAGGCTATCGGGCAACATGGTCACGCGGTCCTCCGCCCCTTTGCCGTCGCGAACGGTGACGGTGCGATAGTCGAAATCCAAATCCTTCACCCGTAGGCGTACACACTCCATCAGCCGCAAGCCGGAGCCGTAGAGCAGCCTGGCCATCAACAGGTTCACGCGAGAGAGATGGTCAAAGACGCGGCGGACCTCGTCTTTGGTCAGGACAGTGGGCAGGCGCTTGGGTTTTTTGGCGTGCAGGGCGTCAATGGAGCCGTCCAATTCCTGGCGCAGCACCTCGCGATAGAGGAAGAGGAGGGCGCTAAGGGCTTGATTCTGGGTGGAGGCGGCCACGTTTTCGTTCACCGCAAGATGAGTGAGGAACGCCCCGATTTCAGGCGCGCCCATCTCATTGGGATGGCGCTTGTGATGGAAAAGGATGAAGCGTTTGATCCAATTGACATAGGCCTGTTCGGTGCGGATGGAGTAATGTTTGAGGCGGAGGGTGTCCTGCACCTGATCCAGAAGTTTTTTAGGTGCTGGCTGTGGGTCCATCGCCGATTCCCTTCATTTGACAGATTTCAGTTCTTATTCTATACTCCAGGCGTCAATGTCCCGTCGAACAATCCGCGAAAGAGGACGATTGGGTATATTATACGGAAGTTTTCCGTAAATGCAACTCCTGAAGTGAGCTAGGGGGATTCCCCCTAAAATGCCATAACAGCGGGCGAAGACGGATTCCGTATACTCAATAGTTGAACTAAGCGCTGCGCGCAGGTAAAACCAGCGCTTTTTCTTTTCCCAGGCACGATCACAACTTCACGTCCCCGCGATCCAGGCTATATTTTCTGTGAGAGGTTCAAATTCCATTTCACAGGAGGTATAGCCATGACCACGTTACGTCAGAGAATGATTGAGGATATGCAGTTGCATGGCTTCGCCGAGAGGACGCAGGACTCCTATCTGCGGGCCGTGCGCCAGTTGGCGGCGTACTTCAATAAGCCGCCGGATCAGATCAACGAAGAAGAGTTGCGCCAGTATTTTCTGTACTTGAAGAACGTCAAGAAAGCTTCGCGCAGCACAATCACACTGGCTTTGTGCGGGATCAAGTTCTTCTACGAGCGCACTTTGCAGCGGCAGTGGGCCACGTTGGATTTGGTGCGCCCGCAACGGGAGAAGAAGCTGCCAGTGGTGCTCAGTGTGGAGGAGGTACGCCAGATTCTGTCACGGGTACGGCGCTGGCGTTACAGGGTATGCCTGAGCACAATCTATGCTTGTGGACTGCGCTTGCAGGAAGGCCTGCACCTGCAGATTGGCCATATCGACGGTGGACGCCAGTTACTACATGTTTGCCACGGGAAAGGGGGCAAGGACCGCTATGTGCCGCTGCCGCAGCCGGTGCTGGAAATGCTGCGCCAGTATTGGGCAACCCATCGCCATCCGGTTTGGATATTTCCCTCGTCACATCAGACCGTCAAAGGGCCAATGGATGCCAGTGGGGTGCAGCGAGCGTTTCAAGGCGCACTGCTGGACAGTGGCATTCATAAACACGCCACCGTGCACACCTTACGTCATTCCTACGCCACCCATCTGCTGGAAAGCGGGCTGAACCTACGCCTGATCCAGTCTTACCTGGGACACGCCTCGCCCAGCACGACCGCTATTTACACCCACCTGACCAAACCGAGCGAAGATCTGGCGCTGCAGGTGGTCAATCGCGTCGTGGCGGGATTGTGGGATTAGAACTGGCCGATATCTTTCGCCAGTACGGTCCTGCCTATCGCCAGAAGTACTCAGATCAAATCCTGCCGAGTCACCGGCAGGCGATGTGCGCCATCGAGCAGTGCCGCACGGAGGTCCTGGGTGGGCAGGTTTACGCATGCCCCACATGCGGCGAGGTGCAGTACAGTTACCATTCGTGCCGCAACCGACACTGCCCCAAATGTCAGAACGACAAAGCGCAGGAATGGTTGGAAGCACAGCAAGATTTACTCTTGCCTGTGCCTTATTTCATGCTGACCTTCACCCTGCCAGCAGCTCTGAACGAAATCGTGCGCAGCAACCAGAG
>MGNI01000086.1:0-4897 GCA_001795115.1 Chloroflexi bacterium RBG_16_48_8
GCCAGCGCAGAGGCTTGGCCCAAGATCCTCCTTCTGGCTCTGGTCCATTTCCTTCTGGACCTTGCAAAGACTCACCTGGTCAGTCGTTGGCCAAAACAAATGACTCTTCACTATGTGGGCGATCAGATACTGCATATCCTATCGATCTTTCTGGTGGCACATTGGATTGAAATTGACTTGCCTCCAATGCTCCTGCCCTCCAATACCCGTTGGCCAAGCTATGCCATTGGTTACTTGATGGCGACGTATGTGTGGTACATCACAGAGAGACTGTTTACAGAACAAGATGAGAAGTATCAAGTGGAATTAGAGACGCATTTCTGGGCCAGGATGGTCACACGGGCTGTATTCTTGACTCTATTTTTATTCGCCGGGCAGGCGGTAGAGATTGCGGTTGTGGGCATGGCGTTCCGTCTGCCTTACCTGTCAGGGACGTATCGTCGAAGAGCATTGCTGGTCGATATTTTTGTATCCTTGGTGATGGCGGTCTTCGTCTTTATAGCAGGCTAAGTTCTTTTCCTTTTCTCTATTAGAAGCTTGAAATGAAAACGGAGCCTGTGTCGAATTGCTTATGTCTCTTGCTTTACGAACGAGTTTTGTCTATCGAAAAGGCCAAGCGATCTCGATGAATGGATCTTCGGAGCCAACACTCTTGAGATTGCCCACATAAATCTCCCAGGGCGGCCCCATGACCTTGCGTCGCTGTTGCCGGACCCAGTCAAAGACTGCATCGTATGCCTCTAATATGTCCGGGAATTGAGCCTGGCTGCGAGTAAGGGTTGTGGAAGCAACTTTGGTTGGAGCTATGCTCCTGGAATCGATCCCACGGGTGGGTTGGAGAAGACGGTAGATGGGCAGGCAGATTTCGACTGGACCATTGCTATCCTCGTTTACAGCTCCATGGTAAATGCCCAGGGGCTCTTCTGTGATTTCAGCCTCGCGCTCTCTTGCATGTGCGACGAGGGTCTCAATCGCCTGTTCAATGTAACTCTCAAGATCCTCGATGGTCACTTTGCGGTTCTCTGATGATATTCATAGTCCCTTTCTTTTCCCCATTGAACAGCGGCGGACACCCTCGGCTTTAGCTGAGGGAGGAGCCGCCGTGCACTTGCACTTGGGTGCGAAATGTGGCATACCTCACATGATGAAACTTACAGCTAAAATCAAACTTCAACCTACTCCAGAACAGCACGATGCATTGCTCAAGACACTTGAGACGGCTAATGATGCGTGCAATTATGCCAGTCAACAAGCATGGGATACCAAGACTTTCACACAATTTCCATTGCACAGAATTGTTTATAGAAAACTTCGTGAACAATTTGGATTGTCTGCACAGGTTACTATAAGAGCGATTGCCAAGGTTTCCGATGCTTACAAATTGGATAGGAGGGCACAACGCAAGTTTAAACCCCATGGTGCGTTTCCTTACGATAACCGCATTTTGAGCATCAAGACATCTGAGCAAGCAATAAGCATTTGGACGCTGGCTGGTCGTCAACCTATGCCTTATTTGTGCGGGGAGCGTCAGCGCCAATGGCTGGTGGGAGATAGGGGAGAAGCTGATTTGTGCTACATCGAAGGCGCATTTTACCTGTTTGTGACTTGCAAAGTTGAAACGCCAGAGCCAGCAGATGTAGAGGAGTTTCTTGGCGTTGATACGGGCGTAAAGAACGTTGCAACTGACAGCGATGGGAACAATTATTCTTCGGCACATCTGAACAGCCTACGCCATCGCCATGCTAGCCTTCGTTCCAAACTCCAAAAGAAAGGTACAAAGTCGGCCAAACGGCTTTTGAAAAAGCGTGGTCGTAAAGAGAAGCGATTTGCGCAGGATGTGAACCATTGTGTTAGCAAGCAGATTGTACAACGTGCCAAAGACACCGGACGGGGGATTGCCATCGAAAATTTGAAGGGCATTCGCAATCGGGTAACGGCTCGAAAGGCACACCGGAGACAACTGCATAGCTGGGCATTTTCCGACCTGCATACCAAGATTATGTACAAGGCGGCGTTGATAGGGGTAAAAATTGTTGTAGTTGATCCACGTAATACCAGCCTCACCTGTCCGATTTGTGGGTATACCGATAAACGTAATCGACCTGATCAATCTGGCTTTTCCTGTATTCAGTGTGGTTGCTCTGGTCACGCTGACTACATCGCGGCTTGCAATATTGCAGGTCGGGCTGTTGTCAACCAGCCGAACGTCTCGGATGTGGGTATAAGTCCCCCGCCTTTAGGCGGGTTGCCCACAGCGCCAGGGACAAGCTACCGACTTTTAGTCGGTAGTAGTTGACCTGTGGGATTTCTTTCACATGGATCGGGTAGGCCATCATTTCTTCCTCCTGAAGAAGGGTAAACAGGCGCTTAACGATCTTGCGGTTCGCCTCCAAACTGGTTTCAACCTCCTTCCAGTAAGCATCCAGTAACGACCTGGCGACATTCTTAGGCGCATCTAGGCAAACCGCCGAAAGTATTTTGATAAAACGAGTTGCCGGTTGGCGGTTTGCTTAAGTGATTGGCTAGGTTTTACGTTCGCAATTTGTCAAATTACTTCCGGCCAATCATCAGGCATGCCTTTGATTGTTACAAGGGGCATATCGATCTGTCTCAGGAGCAGGATCAAGCGCGCACGCTCAAGTTGTTTCAGATGATAAAAGCGGTAGCCTGAATGAGGATCGACGTGATAAGGTTGTAGAAGACCTGTGCGGTCATACAAACGCAAGGCTTTGAGAGATAGCCGGGAGGCTTCGGCAAAACGTCCGATGGAGAGAAGATCTTCTGTGTTCATATCCATGGTTTCAATTATGCGCCCTGCCCCTGGGGAAGAGTCAAGGGGCAACGGCGGCTTACCTCCCCTGCGGTTTAATGGCTGGTCACGGATGATTTTCGAGGGTATCTTTAATCAGAAAAGATCTTCCCAACACAAGCATGATGGATAATAACCTTTCGTACTTCACACATCTTCACGTCCACTCATCCTATTCACTTTTAGGTGGGACAGCCAAGGTTGAAGACCTTGTCAATCAGGCTGCATTGCAAGGATTCCAACATCTCGCCCTGACAGACACGAACGCCCTCTATGGTGCCGTGGTTTTCTCCAAAACCTGCCAGAAAGCGGGGATTCAACCCATTCTCGGGATGGTCCTTGGTTTAGCGGCAGAGGACACGGAAGAGAATACAGGTCTTGGACGCTTGGTGCTGTTGGCATCAGGCCCGGAGGGCTATCGTTCTTTGTGCAAGCTATCTTCCCATATCCAGGGTCGTCCTGAGCGGGAAAGTCTGATGAGGCGCGGGTTAAGGTTGCGTGACCTTGAGGAATTTCGAGATGGCTTGATCTGCCTCAGCGGAGGACGAGCCGGATGGATTGAACGCTTTCTCAGGGCAGGAGACTGGAAGGCTGCATACCACTTTGCTGGTCGTTTAGCCCAAACGTATGATCAGAATTTTTACCTGAGCTTGGAGATTCATCAAGAAGAGGATATTCCTGTCGCAAAAGGGATTGAGGACATCGGTCGGAGCCTGGGACTGCAATCTGTGGCTGTGCAGCCCGTGTATTACCTACACTCTGAGGACGCACCTAAGCTCCGACTATTAGCAGCAATTGACCATAACTGCGAGCTGGAGGAGGTACCTGAGGAGGCATTGCCCAACTTGGGGGATCCTGGTGTGGATCTGCGCTGGTTGTCTATGGAAGAAATGGCATCCCGTTTCAAGGATTTCCCCGATGCCTTGAGGAAGGCGGGAGGTATTGCCCAGGTCTGCATTCCGTCACTTCCCGGTGGTGATCCCATGTGGCCAGTCCTTAAATTACCCACAGGGCAGAAGCCCGATGAAGCTTTAGCCCTGGCTGCACGCAATGGGTTACTTGTGAAGTTTGGACCAGATGTGCCTCATGCTGTCAATCAAAGGATGGAGGCGGAGCTCGAAGCCATTGCACAGCATGGATATGCTCCGCTTTTTCTGGTAGTGGCGGATATTGTGCGTTTCGCTCGTCAGAAGAAATTGCCGGTAAGCACGCGCGGCAGCGTGGCCAACGCTTTGGTGGCTTATTGTGCCAGGATCACAACGGTCGATCCGGTTGAGCACGATCTTCTTTTCGAGCGCTTCCTGAACCCGGCACGCAAGGATCTCCCCGATATCGATCTAGATTTCTGCAGCCGCCGACGGGACGAAGTACTGGAATATGTTCGAAGCACCTATGGCGCTGACAAAGTTGCCCTGGTGGCAACCATCAGCACCATGCGCCCCAGGTCGGCAGTGCGAGAGACCGCCAAAGCCTTTGGATTGAAAGAGGATGAAATTAGCCTCTTGGCTAAACTCGTGCCGCATAGGCATCGCGGAGGAGTGACTCTTGATGAAGTGCTTGAGAAGGTGCATACCGCGAGGCATCGGGAGGTCATACAGCAGGCATTTGAGATCGTGGGGCTTCCCCACCACTTGAGCCTGCACCCAGGAGGTGTGGTCATCACGCCCTGCCCAATGACCGACCTCATCCCGGTTCAATGGTCTCCCAAAGGATTCCTGATCACCCAATATGATCACAGAGATGTAGAAGAAATAGGTTTGCCCAAGTTGGATCTCCTGGGAATACGGGCTTTAACGGTCATGGCGGATGCGGCCGAGCTGGTGAGAAAGATTCACAATCCAGAATTTGACATCGAGGAGATTCCCCTGGATGACACACACACCGGCGATCTCCTCGCTCGAGGTGAGACCATGGGTGTTTTTCAATGCGAGTCGTTTGGCGCAGTGCGAACGCTGAGGCAAATAGGAGCGCGTGCTATCCGTGATCTTGCCATCGCCAATGCTTATTTCCGACCAGGCCCGCTTATCGGAGGCATGAGGGAGAACTTCATTCGCCGCTACCGCTCTGAGGAACCTGTCGAATATTTGC
>MGNI01000086.1:4940-5157 GCA_001795115.1 Chloroflexi bacterium RBG_16_48_8
GATTTTTCAAGAGCAAGTGCTTCGGATTGCTAGAGAAATTGCAGGGTTGACCTGGGAGCAGGCCGATCGCCTAAGGCGAGGGATCAGCAAGTATCGCACTGGCGAGATGTCGGAGGTGGAGACACAATTCGTCCAGGGTTGCCAACGACCCCCTCCACAGGGTCATGGTCTCACAAAGCAACAAGCCCAGCAGCTTTGGGAGCAGGTGATCGCCTTC
>MGNI01000087.1:0-4009 GCA_001795115.1 Chloroflexi bacterium RBG_16_48_8
ATAAAAAACTCTGTCTTCTCGCACTCACCTCCAATCAAAAAACCAACGCGGCGATAATTTATGAAACGAATGGGCGGGTGCCTCAACCCGCCCTCAGTCCAAATCACACTGGTAGGATCACTGCTTTCTAAAGAAGCTTCCACCTCTATTTAGATGGCCTCATAGCTGACTATGGCAGCAAGCCTTTTGCTTTGACCATCATATAGGCTGCCACTGCTCGTGTGAGTCCATCGTCGGGGCAGAAGAGTAAATCCGGCTCTGTGGCGCAGGGCTCTGCAATCCCTGCCTCCCAACAAGCATCCACCCAATCCGCATACCAGGCACTCGTATCCACATCCTTGAAATAACCCTTCGGCGGATCCGGCGGCTGGTAATTCTTCCCATACATCATCCGCAGGTAGAAGACGCACCCCTCCGCACGGGTATGCAACCGCTCGGGACAATACTCCAGGGGATCTGCGTTGCACCCCGCGGTGTAGCCATCATCCCACAAGCCATGCACCCAATCCGCATACCAGGCATCTAGGGCTACATCGGCGAAGTCCACTTCTATCGGGTCCAGAGGGTCGTACTCCGCTCCATGGATGCCGCGCTCCACGAAGACGGCGCTCTCAGCTCGATTCATGATCCGTTCGGGGCAGTACATCATGGGTTCAACATTGCATCCTGCCGTGTATCCTTCCTGATAGAGAGCATCGATGTAGTTATGGTATGGGTGATCAAATGGCACATCCATAAATGTTGGACCCTCCGGAAATTCATAAGCACCAATATCAAATCCTTCTCCCTGAGGCCTGACATTTCCTTCAAAATCAGAGAGAATTCCCTCATCTACTCCAGCATCAATAGCGGGCGACTCGGGCTTAAGATGAAAATCGCCATCAGAAAAGGCTACGAACTGGGGATCGACCTGCCAAAGATCCCCAGGCCAGAGACTTCCCCCTGGCAGACCCTCACTCCTGTAGACTAAATTATGCCCCACATCCAATCCTGTAACCTGTCCTTCGCAACGATCCGTCTCATCACAATATAAGTAGGGCCAATTTTCCTCCACATGGTCATAAAAGATGTTGTTTTTTATCACGACATTGATAGCATTCGTTATCCGGATGGCATATGGTCCTGGTCCACCCGTACGTACAAAGGTGTTGTGTACGATCGTGATATCTTCGATGGGCACCGACAACCCACTGAGGTTGACCGGACCATAGCCGACGGAATCCGAAATAAAGACATTGTTCCGAATGGTCAAACCTCGCACGGGTCCATATTCAGTGGAGACCATGAAGAATTGAAAGCTTGTCGTGGGTGGTGGTTTAGGAATACGACAGACATTATTTTCAAATAACATATCGATCGCTGTTTCCCATGTCTGGAAGCAATCGATATGCGGATTCACGTTTTCGGGATCGTCGAAGGTAATATCATGAATGAAATTGCCTCTTATCGTGTGTCCTACTCCGAAGAAGCGAATCCCATCTGCGTCAATCCCAGAACCAGGATTGATCCATCCTGGTGCGTATTGCAAGATGTGGCTGATGTCGTTACCTTCGATCAGGTTGTATTGGCCATAGATATAGATACCTGACAACCCCGCCCGGTAAATCTTATTGTTCCGAACGATGTTAAAACTTGTCTCAGCGGAGTCATGTGGGTATGCATTGATATCAACCCCTGGACAGGTGGTATCGTGAATGTTGTTCTCTACGATTTCATTGCCCTTACCCTCAATATGAACTCCTACACATTGCGCCCGTGAATTAGATCCAATAACCCCCTCTGTGTCAGTAATCTCGAAGCCGACAATATGAATATAATCAGCCCTGATCGTAAAGCCTCGGCTGGTGACAGCTCCCTCCGTGCGAAATACAATCGGGTTCTCCTGAGTGCCAGATCGAGTAACCTGAACACGCTCCGAATAATTGCCTGCCTTCACGACAATTCTATCTCCTGGTAACGACACATCCGCGGCATGCTGAATCGTCAACCAGGGAGCATTCATGGTCCCAGGATTTTCATTACTCGCTTGCAAATGGTTTTGGTCCACATAATAAACTTTCTCAGTAAGCTGATGAACAACCTCCCTAGCTTGCTGCCCGAATGCCACATGCTCAGTGCTTGCTGATGCGGGCAAGATTTCAAGCCACCCTCTCCCCATCACCACGCTTGTGATCAAGATCATGCTTAAAAACCACGAAGCATTCATTGTGTTCTTATCCAATCCGTTGATTTCACTTTTTTCCCTCATCGATAGAGATGCACCCCTCCAGCTCCCGATACCCCCACCATAAAAAAGGGATTTCCTCACGCCAATAACTATATGCCAAGGTTTGTCGATTATTGCACGCGCGTGAGTGATCCATCCCAATCCAACGAGCGATCTAATCCTCCAAATTATCTGTTCTATTCGCTTACTCATCTCCTAAACCTTTCACCTTAACCATCCTATAGGCCGCCACCGCCCATGTCAGCCCGTCTTCTGGGCAGTAGAGCAGATCCGGTTCCGTTGCGCAGGGCTCAGCGATCCCCGCCTCCCAGGCTGCATCCCCCAATCCGCATACCAGGCATCTAGGGCTACATCGGCGAAGTCCACTTCTATCGGGTCTGGAGGGTCGTACTCCGCGCCGTGGATCCCGCGCTCCACGAAGACCGAACTCTCCGCCCGGTTCATGAGCCTTTCCGGACAGTACATGAGAGGCTCTTGGCTGCAGTCTGCCACAACCCAATCGAGGTTCTCCACGCTTTCTCTTATTCATAGGGGTACCACCCTCCAAATACAGCTTCTGCTGCCCACACCCCACCATGCATCAGTTGTCAACTCATATGCCAAGGGAGTACTCTCCAAGTCGAGATCTCAAGCATTCCACATGGGAGATCTTGTAGACAGGAATGCTTGAATGCAATTGATCCATCAACTTCTGCAGGAGATGTCCTACCGCAAAGGTCAACATCAAGCATTAATAAACATGAAGTTCGCCGCAAGGCCTGCGGAGTATTTCGTTTGAGCTTTCAATTAACATCCTACGCAATAAGGGGAGGATTTAGATAGGGTACGCTGGTACTGAATTATGGAGGTACTCCAGCCTCTATAGCTCTTGGGTGAGCACTCTCGGAAACTCCATCGAATCGTTCAAAGTCACTCGCACCTTCGGCATCATCCAAACCATCTATGCCGACAAGATGGCAGATCCCATCGTCAAGGACATCAACGCCCAACAGCATGTAAAGTTACTGAGAATTTTGTCCTATTTCCTTCCCCGCAGATCCATCTCATATGGCAGGGACTCATGAAATGGGATTTCACTTCTCGACAAGTATTTAATGAATCAATACTTGGATATCCTGGTCATCAACGCGCTGGTTAAAATTGACATCCAAACAACGACCTGTTGATTGATATTGATCCTTAGCATTAATCAGAAGTTGCAAATCCACCGCATCGATGCGGCTATCCTGGTTGATATCACCAGTGCAGACCTGTGTTGGCAGATCGTCACCCGGATCAATAGCTCATTGGATATAGTCATAGACTTTCGTCTGTCCGGCATGGCAAAGGGTTAATTGTTTCGTGTTCCAATCCCACGAAATCATCTTGGCAAACTGCCGAAAGTATTTTGATAAAACGAGTTGCCTGAATGGCGGTTTGCTTAGATACAGTCCAGTGGTAGGGGCCCAATTCGAAAATTAGATTCTTTCTCACGGCAACAACCCGTTAAGAGAAGATCTTAAGTGGGAGTTGGGCTGAGAATAGCATCGTTCTGAGGCAGAAATGCTATGAATGATACCACCGGTTGATATATGATCATTCCCCCCAATGCATTCATCGTTGAAGGACGAGCTTGTTGTACACGATTCACATCTATTCTTCGAGGGGGATGAGGTATTAACCCTGCCGCAGGATCCAAGATGGGAAGATGTTCAAACAAGGTGATCCTATGGAAGGATGGATGGGATGGCAGGATAACCAGTTCATTCACATCATGGAATTTCATTACTGCCAAACGGATCC
>MGNI01000087.1:4024-5156 GCA_001795115.1 Chloroflexi bacterium RBG_16_48_8
GGGAATATTAATGTTCAGACTCAACCAATATTGTAAGTCTCCGGATCCGTTGGCGTCTCCCCGGAAGGATCCCAGACGTAGACCCAGGTCCCCTCTTCAGCCCATTCAAACAGCCACTTCGCATCGGCAGGGGAGAGGTTAACACAGCCATGAGATTGTTGCCAACCGAAGTTGTTATGCCAGTATGCCCCATGCAAGGCGCGGTCTTCATCGTAGTACAGCACCCAGGGGACATCCTCCAGGTAATAGAAATCTGAATGATCGGCTTCAAATGCGCCCTGCATACCATCCGCTACCAACTTTTTATAAACCTGGAATACCCCCGGTCTTGTCCACCAGCCGTGCAAACCGCTCGAAACCAGGGAAGCGAAGACAAGTTCACCCTCCTCATATGCTGCAATCGTCTGCTCGTACAGGTTGATCGAGATCCACTTATCTCCCTGGATCCCCTCGGGCTTCTCGATATCAGGCTGCACGACCGCGACTTGTCGCTGTTCAATCCATTCACCCGGACCAACCATATACCACTCAAAATCCCCAACCTTATCAACATCATAAATCTGTACGATTTGATAACGGTAATAGACATTCTTGGTCATGGGCTGGTTGTACCCCGGAGCAACATAGGAATTAACCGTTGTCATAATCCAACCGAAGGCGTTTTTGGGTGTCATCGAAAAAAGCATTCCGCGGTAGGTCGGAGTGGAGATACGAGAGACATGATCTCCACGGATGAATTCCCCCGGTCCGATTTGATAGACCACCTTGCCTTCAACGTCATAGCGATCGGTGTAGGAGACAAAGATATAACCTGTTCCCAAAGATCGACTTGGATTGCTGCCCCTTAATGCCTTCTCAAGGCTGGAAAAGACCTGGACATCCGTCCGGTCCACTTTCAAATATTGGAAAGGAATATAGGTCAAACCAGCATCCAGAGGCACTGCAGGTAAAGGCTGATCAGGATAAATCCCCCGGCGTGCGAAATCA
Organism: Chloroflexi bacterium RBG_16_48_8; assembly: GCA_001795115.1. Lineage (GTDB taxonomy): Bacteria > Chloroflexota > Anaerolineae > Anaerolineales > E44-bin32 > MGNI01. Next base: position 5,012 of record MGNI01000087.1, read on the forward strand.
GCTAACTGACTGGCAGGTCCAATAGAATCACAGAGTCCTGGATGACGAAGTTGCAACCGTGTGGAGCAAATGGTTGCCCCCTCCTCTGGTAATTCCCCGGGATCTTTTGTCTGTGCTGAAGCCGATGTAGACCTAACAGAAACCA
>MGNI01000088.1:0-1689 GCA_001795115.1 Chloroflexi bacterium RBG_16_48_8
GCCTTAAGTTGCGATGAAACCACGGCAGCCAAATTGAAAAGACTTCCTTGGGCCGGGTTAATGGAAGGTGTATTTGCTGGATTTGATTTGATTGTCAGTCGCACGGGTTATACCGGAGAACGCATAGCCTATGAGCTCTTCATCCATCCGGAAAAATGCGTTGCGTTGTGGAATAAGCTGTTTGAGGTAGGTGAACCTTACGGGCTTAAGCCGGTAGGACTAGGAGCACGGGACTCCTTGCGAACTGAAGCCGGTCTACCGCTCCATGGACAGGAGTTGGCCGGTGATCTGGGATTAGGAGTCGGGGACGCTGGATTTGCGAATTATGTCAAGGTTTATAAGCCTTGGTTCATTGGTCGAGAGGATTTTCTCAAACAAGAGGCTTCCAGAGATGCGGAGGTGGTACGTTTCCGCTTCAATGATAAGGGCGTACGTATGGCGCATTATGGTGATCCGGTCGTTAATCGCCGTGGTCAGGTTATTGGTAGAGTGACATCCTGTGCAGTAGATCGCAGTGGATTTTTACTTGGACAAGCATATTTGTTGAAGGATTATCTGGAGATGGGTACCCCTGTAGCCATCTTTCAAAGCGCTGCCAAGACAGATCAAAAAGCCCCTGCTAACTTGGAGATTGGGGAGAGGGTGAGTATCCCCACCCCAGCAACAATTCTTTCGCGTTTTCCTGAGAACTGAGAGAAAGTGAATTGGGATGCTTTTAACGTGAGTCCGAATATCGCTTAGCTAAAAAGGTCAAGCCCCATCCGATTAGATGGGGCTTGATCCTTATCAGACTTGTGGTAGGGAGAACCCTACCGATACGGATACAATACTAAATGTTCGCGACGATGTTGCTGAATACGTTCCCGATTGCTGGTCCGAGCAGCGCCAGGATAACGATCACAACTACAGCGACCAAAACAAGAATTAGCGCATACTCAACAAGACCCTGGCCCTTTTCTTTCGGTGCAAATAACATATCATTCACCACCTTTCTTCGAGATTACCCTACCATTCTAGGGTTTATCGTTGGGGTCGCATTGGGCGTCCTCTCAACAGCTTCACGATAGCACAAGCTGGGTCTTAATGTACCTTACAAAAACCTTTCAATGGCAAATAGATCATGGTTCTTAAGTACTATTGGCCGATGGTACCATTCCAGACATAACCGGTTTTCCCTCTCTCTTCTATCTTGAAGGGCTTTTTTCAGTGGGCTCATATCATTCCTTATGATAAAAACCTATGTAAAGCAGGCTGAACTTCGAAAGAGCGCCAAGAGTTGATGTCGTCGTATGCGACTCTGAAATACCGATCCTCCTTAGTTTCGGGTGGATGGATTTCTTTGTTAAAGGACGAAACTCACAATCATTGAGGCAATGATGATGAGCGCGATGGCGATGAAAATGATTTGCTGAATACGAATCTGACGTTTTTGTCGATGGGATAATTTGGAAGCTTTTTTCCGAGCCATAGGATTACCTCATTCGTGATGATACCATTTGCAGTGGTTAAGTGTCCAGAAGAAGGATAAAGGGTGCATCGAGAAAACCTACAACAATGATTGAAATACTCTCGAAACTCAATTCCATTTTCTGATGTCTATCTTATCTATGGAAGTGCAACTGCGCAACCATCCGCTCGGGGATCACTGCCTCCACATAAAACGCTTGTTTTAGAATCGCGAAGAATGAT
>MGNI01000088.1:1866-2076 GCA_001795115.1 Chloroflexi bacterium RBG_16_48_8
GGACATGTCCTTGCGGCTGCATGAAACCTCCCATCACGCCAAAGCTTGCATAGAGAGAACCATCCTCACGTGTTGCTAAAGCAGGGATGATGGTGTGGTACGGTCTCTTTCTGGGCTCAAGTGCGTTGGGATGATCAGGATCAAGACTGAAATTGTGTCCTCGATTTTGCAGGCTAAAACCCCAACCTGATGGGACAATTCCAGTTCCAA
>MGNI01000088.1:2204-2453 GCA_001795115.1 Chloroflexi bacterium RBG_16_48_8
ATGATCTTCCTGCGGTCTTCAGCATAATTTTTCGAGAGAAGACCTTCCATTGGGGCAGGATTGAAAACGGGATCGGCGATGTACCATTGAGCATCCGCGAATGCCAAACGCAAGGCTTCGATGATGAGGTGCAATCTTTCAGGGCTAAGGGCAGGGAGCTTCCCAATCTCGAATCCCTCCAGGATGTTCAGTGCCAGCAATGCGGTTAGGCCTTGTCCATTGGGAGGACATTCCCAGATTTGGTAGCCA
>MGNI01000088.1:2639-2804 GCA_001795115.1 Chloroflexi bacterium RBG_16_48_8
CCGGATTGGGAGCACGACCGTCGATGGTCAATTCATGCCCACCCTGGGATTTGGAGAGCTGTTTTTCCACTCCGGTCTTCCAGAAATAGGACGTTATCGGTGAGACTGGGAATCCTTCTTCAGCTAATTGGATGGCGGGTGCTAGGACCTCTTTCATTGTTAAAT
>MGNI01000088.1:2821-2991 GCA_001795115.1 Chloroflexi bacterium RBG_16_48_8
AAATCACACCATCCTGCGCAGGCCCCTGGAATGGTTACGGTGTGAGGGTGAAATGGGGGTAATTCGTCGGAATATCCCTGTTGCGCTAATAAATCAAGGTTAAGTTTTGCGGGTGCGCGCCCAGAGCCGTTCAATGCTGTGATCAGTCCTGAGCTAGAGTCAAAATAAAG
>MGNI01000088.1:3044-12011 GCA_001795115.1 Chloroflexi bacterium RBG_16_48_8
GTTGCAACGGCTGCATCAGCTGCGTTGCCTCCAATAGAGAGGATTTGCACTCCGGCTTGAGCAGCCAAAGGTTGAGATGTGGCCACGATTCCCTTCTGACTGAAAACTGGAGATCGCCGTGAGTTAAAAATGAGGTCGACATACGACATGAAAGCACCCTCTGACCTGATCATCATTCGACCTTGGATTGAAAGTTGACAGTGAGTATCCATGGTTTATATCACTGGAGACTTGAAAATGTCGAATGCCCAGCATTATTCCTGTTTGGTGATGGGAACAAGAATCCCCGGTTGCGAGAAAAACTTCCATTATTTCTATGGCTGCTTGATGAGTGGATGATCTTATGGTTTGTGCATCTCGTACGAATTATTTGAGGAGCGTAGGTAATCGCTGTCAATCCATCCTTGAGGGGAAGCGACAAGAGCACAGGTGAGAGGAGAACCCGACAAAGGGTCACAGCACTCTGATTCAGCAGATGTCGAACGAAGGCTAGAAATCAAGAATGAACTCGCTATTGGGTTGTTTTTCCTGATCAGAAGTCCATCCCCTTCGCTTTACCAACCATTGGAGGAATACCGTTAGGAAGTGAATGTTTAACATCGCTACTAATGCTGAGGCTGCATAGGATTGAAGGACCCTCAATATTTCTGTTTGCTGTTCCCAATTCATTTCAACCTCTACTTTCATTGAATTTTCTCTTGGTTCATCATCTAGCGAGGTTTGACCTCTTTCATATAATATGGTGCTTTCAAGAACTCATATCTTTGCGTCTGACCTTATAATAACTAAGGTGTTTGGAGGACGTTGATGCACAATAAAACCTACGTGAAAGTGGTGAAGCGAAATACGGATCAGATTTTAATTGAATCGGCTCGGTGGTGTGAGAGTCGCTTATGTCGTTTGATCGGATTGCAATTCCGAAGAGGTCTAAAATCTGGAGATGCATTAATCCTGGTCATGCCAAGAGAAAGTGTTTCTCTAACGTCCATCCACATGTTTTTCGTATTTTTCTCCATCGCAGCGGTTTGGGTAAATGACAAAGGTCAGGTTACATCTACCCAATTGGCAAAACCATGGCGTCCATATTATGCTTCACCCACGCCCGCGAGATACGTTATTGAAACCACAAGTGATTTCCTGAAGCAGATCTCAGTAGGTGATGAAGTGGACTTCGTTTAAGACTCCATCCTCGTGGGAGCAATACCCCTCTGTTCTCCTTTCTTAAGAACTAGCAGATTCTTGAAAGATGTCCGCTGGCAAATCGATATTGTTCATAGCAAATTTGTCGGCGAACTTCGGTCTCAAACCTGTCGGTTGAATCGCTCCCATCACTCTTCCAGCCCGGAGACCTGTCTGCCGGAAGAGAAAGATATCCTGCATGACGATGCTATCCCCTTCCATACCTTGAACCTCGGAAATCTGCACAGCCTTGCGCGTTCCGTCCCGCAAACGTTCCATATGAACAACGAGGTCAATGGCTGAGGCAAGTTGTTCTCGTATAGCTTTCAAGGGCAAGTCCATACCCGCCATCATGACCATTGTTTCCACACGACGCAGCGTATCCCGAGGACTGTTTGAGTGGATGGTGGTGAGAGATCCATCATGCCCCGTGTTCATGGCTTGGAGCATGTCCAGGGCTTCGCCACCTCGCGCCTCACCGACAATAATCCGGTCGGGGCGCATGCGCAGTGCGTTTATAACGAGCTGGCGGATTGTCACTTCGCCTCTACCTTCGATATTTGGGGGGCGGTGTTCGATGCGAACAACGTGCTCCTGTTTAAGTTGCAGTTCGGCAGTATCTTCGATGGTCACGATCCGTTCATTGGATGGAATGAAAGCTGAGACAACATTGAGCAGAGTTGTTTTCCCGGTCCCAGTACCGCCTGATATGATCATATTGACTCGGGCTTCTACACAGGCTTTAAGAAATGCAACAATTTGCGATGTTAATGTGCCATTGGCAATGAGATCCTGGGCAGAGAAAGGTGTTTGGGCGAACTTTCGGATGGTGAGAATTGGACCATCCAGGGAGAGAGGTGGTATGGTGGCATTTACACGATAACCATTGGGCAGACGAGCATCCACCATGGGGGTTGATTCGTCCACACGCCTTCCAAGGGGTGAGACAATGCGGTCGATGATGCGCATGAGGTGCGAGTCGTCCTGGAAGCTAACGCCCGTCCTCTCAATGATCCCGTACCTCTCGACATAAACATTGTTTGGGCCATTTGCCATCACCTCAGTCACTGTCTCATCTTGGAGAAGGGGTTCTAATGGTCCGTACCCCAAGATGTCTGCCAAAATCCATTCCAACAACGCATTTCGCTGTGCCTGTACATATAGCAAATTTTCCTCAGCTAATATTTTGTTGAAATAAGTCTCGATCATGCTGCGGATCTGTGGCTGGTCGCGTAAGGAAATCTCACCTTCCGTTTCGGCTAAAAGTCTTTTTTGTACCAGGTCACGCACGCGATAGACATCGGACTGCAAATCGGATGAGCCTATTCCTGCTAAACCAATACTTGCTCTGGTGGCAGTTTTAGATCCATATTGAAGATCCAATGCGGGTCGATTCGAAAACATCATTACCTCCCAAAATCTTGGTTTACCTTTTAACTCCCAGGGTTTATGGTTGCACAGGGATCAGTAACAACTGCCCCTGGAAAATCACATCTGGATCTGATAACTCATTCGCCACGACAATGGCACAAACCGTTGAACGGTAGCGATTGGCTAACATCATCAAGTATTCTCCTGGCTGAACCTCATGGGTAATTATCCTTCCACGAGAATTGGCAAGGCTTAACCCATCTTGGTAAGGTCCGAAGGATAAACATACATTGCCTGGAATAATGCCCAAAGCCTTTCGATATTCCTCATAGGCCACAGTGAAATTACCTTCCTCAGCGGACTTTTCTGCTTTCAGAAGGTTTAAACTCTGGGTCGAATTCGTAAGGAGTACCCGTTCTCGCAGGCCACTAAGATCGATTGCAGTGCGAAAATGAAACACGGCAGTTTCAAAATTCCCTTGTACTCCTTCAACTTCAGCAATCTTCAGATGAGCTTCATAGAGTCGAAGGACGGCTTCTGGATCCTGCTTGGCCAGGACAGAAGCGCGTTGGTAATCCCCCATTGCCTCCTCATATTCACCTTTGGCAATCCACGCATCCCCCCGAGCAATATAGGCTTCATAGAGGGTCTGTCTCGCTGTACCTAAAGCGTAATCAGGTTTCTCGGCATTAATGACTTCTAATCCTGAGATCACCTCACCCCAAAGTCCCTGGTTGAAGTCGCTTTGGGATTTGAGATAGAGGTGTGCAAGTTCACGCTCGGATTTGACCTCAGGATCTTGTGGTCGCAGGGCAAGGGCTTTGCGGAAGTACCCTTCAGCGCTCTCTAAAGCTTGAAGAGAATCGGCTTGATCGATCAGCGCGGATTTGGCCGCATTAACATAGCTGGCGAACAACTTGTCCTCAACCCACTGTGGCTTGAATTCAGGGTCCAGTGCCCGGACACTTTCGTAACCTGCAACAGCATTCACCCATTCTCCAGCTTCGAAATGTTGATCACTTTTCAAAGAGATCTCATCGAGGAGGGAGTACCGTTCCAGTTCAACAAGCAGGATGGAGACGTCTCGGAAAGTAGGATCTTCTTCCAGGATCTTTTCGAAGGTGGTTCGCGCCGCAATCCAGTTCTGCTGATTCATCTGTTGGAGTCCTTCATAGTAGTCATCAATCAGCAAAGAGGCCATTTGGGCTTGATCCAGGAGGTTGGCTAATTCGGAAAATTCAACGCCGGAGGCAGCAATTTCTTGAAGCAGGATGAGAGCATTATCGGGTCGGTCGGCTTTCAGCAAAGCCTCAGCATCCCGCATTTTGGCAGATTGTTCAATTAACAGGAATTCGCGCGAAAGTGCCTCTCGAGTGGTCTCAATCCTCTCCTGAACGAAATTGGCAATGGAACGGTATCCTGTGAAGAATAAGATTAAAATGAGCACCACTGCACAAAGACGGGTGGCGAGTTTTGTGAGACGTTTTCGCCGCTCAACGGATTGATCTTGTTCTTCATCACGATCCATTCTGGCTCGCAAGTGCATCTCTTGGCGAAGCGTGCGAAGTTTATGGTCGAGAGGGTACTGGAGGATGAGCTGGTCCAGCTGGAGTATGCCATTCTCCCAATCACCGATCTGCAAGAAGTTGAGCGCAGATTGATAGAGTGGATCGTTACTATGAGGTTCAGCATAATTTACGGACATCACCAATCCTTTTCTGGGCTTCTAAAGCTTGCCTAACGACTAGGGTTAACCCCCAATGGCTGCGAACAATTCACCTAATACTGGGATCATAGGCCCCAGAATGATCGCGAACATGGATGGAAAAATTAACAATATAAGTGGGAAGAGCATTTTTAAAGGCATCTTGCGAGCTAGCTCTTGTGCTCGGAAGCGTCTCTCGATTCTCATCTGCTTGGCTTGAGCGTGTAACGTTTGGGTGATGCTCATCCCCAATTGGTCCGATTGCAAAATAACTGCCACAAAGCTGCTCAGTTCAGGGACATCCGCTCTGTCAGCAAGGTTCCTCAGAGCAGTTTTTCTGGATACGCCCATTCCCATCTCGGTAACCACTCGGCTAAATTCTCTGGCTAAGGTGTTGTCCCAGCTGGTGCTAACCCTTTGCAAGGATTGATCAAAACCGAGACCGGCATCAGCACAAACGCTCAACATATCCAATGCATCGGGCAACGATTTGCGGATGGAGTTAGTTCGGTTGCGTACCTTTCGTCGGAGCCATGTCTTGGGCAAATTCGATATGACGATGAGTGCGATCAAACTCATGATCATCCTGTTAAACCTGATCTGATAATCAATAGCTTGTAAGCTTGTGGAGTTTGAGCCTGTAACAGGGATGGCCATCCCTCCAGACATTCCGCTGGATGTGTACAGATCGGATTGCAATAACATGAAAGCCAGACCAATGCCGATGGCTGTAAATAAGAGGCGGATGCCATAGAATTCCCTCGGGCTCAACCCCAGTGGATTGCCGGCAATTGCGAGTTGCTTCTCCATGTTCGCGGAAATCCGACCCGGAGTGAGGCGACCAAAAAAGCGGGCAATGATTTGAAAGGCAGGAATGAGAATACGCGTCCGGAAAGAGCCTGTTAGCTGAATTCTTCGTTGACGTTGGGTCAGTGCAAGTCCTGCATCCTTCTGCTCCATTCCACCCAGATAAATATAAAGTCGCTCAGTAATTCTGTCTGATGCTGTGGCTCGAAGGCCCAAGACAAGGAAGCTTAGCCCGATGATGAGAAGGATGAACCCTATACTGTATGTCATTCCCCATTACCTCTCTATCTTCAACTCCAGGTGCCGTGGCTGCCCTGGATTTTGGAATTACACATTAATTCTGGCGATTCGCTGAATTGCCAGGTGACCCGCAATGATTCCCAAAAGAGATCCAAGTGGGATACAAAGCATCATACCCGGCTCAAAAAGCCGAAGGATATATTCCGGATTGATGATGAACATAGCGCTCCCGATGAAGAATGGTAGAAGCGATAAGAGATAGCCAGTGTAGCGCTGCTGCGTTGTGACCACACGAATTTCACCAAAGAGACGAATTCGCTCTCGAATGGTCTCGGACACGGTGGCCAGCATCGTCGCTAAATTTCCGCCAATGGAGTGGTGGATATCCACTGCGGTGACGACCAGATCTAAGTCATCGTTACGCATCCGGGCAGCAAGATTGTGAAGCGCCATCGGAAGAGATACACCCAGACTCGCTTCTTGGATGACGCGTCCAAATTCCTCCGAGGCGGGAGATTTCATTTCTTTAACTACCAATTCGAGTGCCTGGAGCAGACTAAAACCAGATCGCACTGCACCGTTAATGAGAATCAACACATCCAAGAGCTGCTTTTCAAAGGCAAGTTTTCGCTTATTGATACTCCTGTGTAGGTAGATACTGGCAATAAAATATGCGATCAAAGCCATCCCTATCCCTGGCAGGAATAACCTTGAGATCAACCAGCCTACCAGTAGACAAAGTATTGTGATGCCCCAACGGATCAGCAGGAATTCAGTCACACTCATTTGCCAGTCGGCTCGGATCAGCTCTATACTCAATTTCTCGGAATTGAATGAAGAGAGGGAGGTGTTGATCCGGTATCGTAGAGCTGCCAAGGATGAGCGCCTTCTGAGTCTTGGTCCTCGTGAAGCAATGTCGGGGATTGTGGCATAAGTGTGGATACGATCTTGTAACAAGTTGCTCGTGATGGCACGTGCAACCCCATATACGACGAGCACGAGAGCAAGTACGAAAAGTATGCTTACAATCAGGATGCTGGGTATTTCTGTAAACATATCTAAATTGTCCTCCCACTAGACTGCATTCGCGTTAGATTCGACATGTCACACTAGGATGCCTGAGAGGCTGAGAGTCGTTCTCGATATTTTGGCAGAATGGAGGCGGGGCTCCGTCTCTTGGATTTATCCTGCTCCTCCATACCGAAATTTGCCAAAGCCTTTGCCAAGTGACGAATTGAACGGCTAACTGGATTCCTTGGATATTTGAAATACATGGGAACGCCGCGGTTAAGACTGCGGATCGCTTTGGTTCCATCTTCTGGTATCGTCACGAAAGGTCGTTGATGAAGGGCGGCTTCGATGTCCTTTGTCTTCACACCTCCCAGCATCCCAGCCCGGTTTAGGACAACCAGCACTTTCCCGGGTGGATAACCCAACGTCCGACTGATCTGGATGAAGCGGCTGACATCGTGTAAAGATGCTAAATCAGGATTGGCGACTAGAAGGATGCGATCTGAAAGATCCATCAGCGTTACGGTGTTTTCATTGAGGAAACTTCCTGTATCGATGACGATGAAATCATACATGGGTCGTACCCCACGTAAGATGTTGAGCATGTTGTCAGGCTTGATACCTTGAGCCATTTCGATATTCGGTGGGCTGAGTAAAACCTCAATGCCCGTTGCATGGTGAACAACGACATCCTCAATTAGAGCAGAATCCAAAGCATTTGAGTGAGGGATCAATTCGGCCAGGCTGTTTCGAGGACGAACATTGAGCATAAGCCCAAGGTGTCCGAAATGCAGCTTGCCCTCCATCAGCAGTGTGCGTCCATCGATTTGTTCGTGCAATGCAACCGCAAGGTTTATTGCCACCGTAGAACACCCAACTCCCCCTCGGGGGCTGAAGACAGTGATGATTTGAAGGGGTTCACTCGAACTGGCTTCGCCGATTGCAGCTGGAGGTTTTGCCAATCGACGACGTTCCTCAAGGGCATAAACTCTTCGAAGAATGCTGAGAAATTCGACCTGCGTAAAGGGCTGGACCAGGAAGGCACGCGCCCCTGCGAACATCATTTGTTGGGCGAGTTCAGAATCGCCCTCGGGGAGGAGGGCTATCATAGACCGCTCTGGGAATTGAATACAAAGGTCATCAACAAGATCTAGTGTCGGTTGATCTCCAACTACATGATCAATAATGATGATCTCAGGTTGTGTGGCGCGTATCTCGCGTGCTGCATTTTCCAGGCTATCTATCACCGTCACCAGCTGGAACTCAATTTGAGTTTGAAATGCGGACATCATTTGGTGCCTCGTCATCCCTGGATCAATGATAGCCACTACTGGAATTGGAGTGCTTACATCGGTCATAATTATTTTCCTTTCATGAGGTTATTTTTCTCTTCAACGGATCCCGGAAGATATCCTCTATCGTGTAATCACCAGGTTATAACGATCTCTCAAATATTCGGGCATCACAGGATTAAGATCGAAGATTTGATTGGATGTTGGTGCCCGTAAGACGATATCGATAATGCCTCCTGCGTCCTTGATATGCTTCAGTACAAGGGCATCCTGAGGGTCAAGCGCCAGGAGCAATGCCTGAGGTTCAATTTGGGATGCTTCCGGAGTGGCTGTGGGTTGTAAGACACCCTCTTCTCCGGTAGTACGAGCCCCAGTTGTGATGGATGAGCTTGTTTGGCGGTTGGGGATAATTTCAACCACAACGGCGGAGATTGCTACACGCTGTAATACATTAAAGGTGAATAAGACCTCTTCAGGCTTTTCCTCCTCACCACTAGCACCCGTAAAACCCACTTGACCTGGGAGGACGGGCTGGTCAAGAGATACCAAGATATCAACCAGGTCTCCTGGCTCTAGGATATTGATCTGGCTCATGAGATCATCGGCTGGGAAGGCCATCAGCACCTGATCATCTTCGATGACGAAGGCCACATCGGCCTGAATGTTGGTTGGGTCTGCGATGTGATGCTTCATCAGGATTTCGCCACTTACCAGGGGAACTTTGGTAATCCTTCCCACAACCGCTTCAATATCACTCAAGGAATTGGGCGAGACCAATGCAAGGGGGACCTCTATCACCGTGATGTCTTCCCTATTCAGAATGGTCTGGATGGGAATATCATGTGTAGCAACCAACACTTGTTCTGTGATGGGAGCGGGAGGGGTGGGTTGTGCTTTTGATGTAGTGACCCGTTGGATGAGTTGGAAAACGATATAGATACCCACACCTGCGATGGCAATTCCAACAAATGCTATGAGGATTCCTCTTCGTCGGTTCAAGGCACTTCTCCTTTTTATCAACGCATCCTTTTTATCTCTGCCTCATCATGCAACAGGTCGGGAATACGTTATCTGCTTCAAAATCGTGTCTATCGGATCAAGGAAAGGTAGTAGACTCCAGCATAGAGTGTGCCACCTCCCTCCACTCCATCCGCTGTCCCTTTGAGGAAATAACCCTCTATTGATTTATCGTTGTGCTTCAATATTCCTCGGGCTACAAATTCATCGTGGAGGTTGCAGTGATCGCTGCTTTTATCCTTAACACAGGTGATCATGAAGATCGAATAGGAGATCACATGAAAGTAATCGGTTGAATTTCCATTGCTCAGGACAACCTGATCATCTGGATCCTCATAGGGCAAG
>MGNI01000088.1:12020-12426 GCA_001795115.1 Chloroflexi bacterium RBG_16_48_8
CCATCACTGATGGCGTTGTACACGGGTAATAGTACGCGCTGTCCGACGCGGCTTTCTACAGCCCTAAAGACGCTGGTAGAGACACCGGGCTGCCCTGCGATAAAGGTGTGAATGTGGAGCGTATCTGGAAAACCCTCCTCAATCCAATACCTTAATTCCGCACTCCCGTTGCCTGCGTCATGACCTGAGCCATTGAGGTCGAGCCAGCTGCGGTTACCACCAACCTTTAATTCATCCTCTCCGTCGCTGTCAATATCACAATCGACAGTTCCACCTTCTGAGATGCAGAACATGTTATCCTCGCCCACCTTTCTGGAGTTCATGATGATGTAAGGATGTTCATGACGATATTGGATGTTGCAGTTCTGAATACCATTTGGGTCTGGGAAAGTTTCATGAGGGGGAC
>MGNI01000088.1:12440-12568 GCA_001795115.1 Chloroflexi bacterium RBG_16_48_8
TCCGCACCTCCGGGAGGGGTGCACTTCGCGGCTGCTATCGCAGCAGCGGTGATTTCAGGGCGGCTGAAGATGCGGCCAAAGAAGGTGGAAAATGTAATGTAGGCTTCAACGGTTACAACGTCTGCATC
>MGNI01000088.1:12646-15604 GCA_001795115.1 Chloroflexi bacterium RBG_16_48_8
GCTGGTTTGGCATAATTCACGCGCACCTGCTAAAGCCCCAGCGTCAGCAGCTGTTTGCGAGGCGCGCCGCTGCAGATAAGCATAACCACCGTCCAAGGTCACGGCCAGCATGGCCATCAAGACCGATAGCAACAAAGCCACTATAACCAGACTTTGACCTTGTGTTGACCGATGGATCCATGATTTCATGGGAGTTCTCCTACATCGAGCTGATAGGTGTTTCCCCCAATAGGTAATGCGCATAAGTGGATTTTCATCATTCCCTACGTCTCAATGTGCATCGTTGCTTGGCCCTTGAGGGTTACCTCGTTAGAGCCGAAGAGTGCACCGATGATGGGCGTAATGATCTGGAAGCGAAAAGTTGCTCGAATTTGAATGGTTTCATCGCTTGGATACGAGGTGAAAATATTGAGGCCGCGGATATCCAATCCTACGGCTTTCTGGCGCACTACGTTCTCAATACCGGTGATGTCATCTGGATGGATGATCCCATAACGGGCGCCTTCCCGCACCGAATTCTGTAGGGCGCTGTAGGAATACACTGCCCTGCCCATGTCAAAGATGCTCATAACAACCAAAAGGAAAATCGGAAGAATAAGGGCGTATTCAGCCAGATCTTGACCACGTTCTTTCAGGAGGTTTCGTCGTTTCACGGTACCATCATCTCCGCCGATCGAATAATGGCCAGGTTTGGTTCGGGAAAAACGAAACCGACCATGATGAAGGTGAAGTTGTATTGAACAGTTACACGGATGGGCAGTCCGCTTGCACATCCTTCTGGACAACTTACATCGATAATGCTCGTGCTCAGATCGATGCCCGAGTCTTGTGCCTCGGCCAAGGTGGCAGAAACAATGCCATCCATGTCCTCCGAATGTTTCATGCCATAGCGTGCACCTTCACGGGCTGCATTGGTGATCGTAATGGCAGCATGGAAGATGCGGCCCAAGTCAAGGACGCCAAAGGTGACCAGGAGGAGGAGGGGAAGGACAATGGCAAACTCGACCAACTCCTGCCCAGACGGAGATAAATGGGGAAGGTAACGCTGCAATCCTTTCCTCACTCTATTAAAGCCACCTGACGTCAGATGTGAAGATAGCACCAGTATTTTTTACCTTGGAAGAGTGATTGGGACGGGCACCTATCACAAGTAAGGTGATCCGTCCCCCACTCTGATGGACGTTTGCATTACGTTTAGAACCAGCCAGCAACCTCATCCGCGATGTTCTGGAAAACAGTGGACAGGTTTGTACCTAATTGTGTGACTGCAAACAGAACGACAAGCGCTATGACACCGATCAGCATCGCATATTCAGAAAGGTCCTGGCCTTTCTCGTCTTTGGGCAGATAGGTTTTTAGCCAGCTCAGCAAATATTGGATCATGGTTACTCTCCTTCTTATGTGTTCTTACTGCTGTCTTGAATCTGGATTTACAGGTCATCCATGCGTTCTTCCTAAAATCTCTCGATAACTGTCCCTCCTTTGAACCTAGGCAAACCGCCAAAAGTATTTTGATAAAATGAGTTGCCTGAATGGCGGTTTGCTTAAGTGATTGGCTAGGTTTTACGTTCGCTGTTTGTCAAATTACTTCCGGCCAATCACCTAGCTTCCCCTGTATTGTTTCAAAGATGTTTTCCGGTTATCTGAACAAGTTTTTCCTCATTGCAGTTCGGGAAAACCTCAGGATGGAACTTCAATGTAGTTTGGTTTCCTTTACTTGAGCAGATGGCGGAATGGAACTTACTTCGCCCTCAACCTCATTCCTTGGGAATTTTTGGCTTGCTATCCAGTCCTTGACCCACCAGAAACGGTCGAAACTGAGCCCCATGGTTTTTAGATAACGAATAATGAAAGTGAGGATGCCAAAAAGGCTTGACACATACCGCCGCTCGCCACTGGGAATGTGGGTAATATGCCCACGCCAAGAAGTCCTCCCGGTCTCTTTTGGAGTTACTTCAAGCCAAATTTTGATGACAAAGGAGTGCGTGTTAAATTCGACCAGGTCGGACCGGGTCATTTCTGGGGATGGATGGATGGTCACAAGGTACCTCTCATTATGATCTTTGTCTTTCTATAAGGTTTTTATCAGATAGGGGTATTTGGGAGGGTCTAAAAGGCGTCTGGAAGGGCGTCTTAAGGAGAATGGTCATTTTCCATTGCCTCTTTTGCCTATTCACATTTGACATAAGTGATTGAGGTCTCTTCACTCGATGGGATAGTTCCTGCTGAGGGTGGTGTAAATAGAATGATTATTAGTACTAAAGGGCTATTAGGATTAGATAAGAGCGAGCAATACAATAGGATAAACACCGCTGAGGCTTGTATTGTTCGCAGCGGAATATTACAAGCGGTCTGCAATCAGGACCGTTAATCAATCGAATAGTTCACTCACCGCTCGAAAAGGCAAATCCGTCGAAAGCCGGAGACGCAAAGCCATGGATCTAAGGTCGACGTTAGGCTATGATCGTCTGGCTACCGAAAGCGTATACAGAAGTCTGTCTTCCGGGCGATGGGCTGGGAGTCGGACTTTTATGATGTATAGAGGACACGCGAACAAGCATCCATCCAATATTCGTTTGCAGAGCGATTCTCTCTCGTCATTCCCTTTGGTTTTTTCTTATCCCATTTTCTGGTATTTTCCAGCTAGAGATTTTTCCCGCCCACAAAGCAAGGTCTGGATTGACATCCTTGAAGACCTGAGCGTCTCAATAAGTTCACAATCTGGAAATTGGGGGAAAGGTTTAGTGCAATGATGGAGCTTAGAGGTTTGAGGAAATGGGCGATATTCATCGCGTTGGCATTGACGCTGGTTTGGGGGATGACTTTTGCATTCAGCTCTGTAAAAGCAGCCTCAGGGAACGACTATTATGTAGCACTCAATGGGGATGACAGCAATTCGGGGAGCCTGGAACAACCCTGGCGCACGATCCAGAAGGCTGCTAATACGATGGTCGCTGG
>MGNI01000089.1:0-494 GCA_001795115.1 Chloroflexi bacterium RBG_16_48_8
TCCAAAACCGGTCAAACATCGTCTTTGGTTGATATCACGTGAGTCCCTTCATCTGGCTTCATATTTTGTTGATTAAAGCTATATTTCTCAAACCTGGTCTTAGCATTTTATTGTTATTCCATCGCAAAATGCGGATTGTTGGGGAAGCAATTTATCCCTTTTAGGCCATGAAATAAAGCATTTTATCGAAGGGAGGGATCCCATGGAAGACATTGCAATTCTGATACTTCGGATTGTTATTGGAGTGGTGATGCTAGCTCACGGTGTGTATAAATTCCAAAAGAAGCAATTCTTTGATAAGAAATGGAAAGAGGAATATGGCTTCCCGCAAGGGTCCGTTTTCCTTAATGGTGTTGTCCAGATTACTGGGGCATTTGCTCTATTCTTGGGGATTTACAGCACATATGTATCTGCTATCCTGACCCTGAATATGATCGTGGCGCTGTATGTGTGCATCTGGAACCATCGAGAGCCTTTCCTCAGTACTCCAGAGG
>MGNI01000089.1:554-2791 GCA_001795115.1 Chloroflexi bacterium RBG_16_48_8
GCGATGGTCAGTATGCATTAACCAGTTTGTGGATGTGATCTTTCATGTTCCGGGTGATGGTTTGATTTGGAATCCTGCATGTTCTGGCTGGATTGCAGGGGCATTTTATCTTAGAAAACGTGCCATAGAATAATGGTCTAATTTTCCATAATGGGAATCAGAGTTGGAAAGTACAGGTATCTACCGAACTCGGCAATATCCATTATGGAGTTCTGTGATGAATTATGGCGTATGTAGGTTGATACACGCCAGGTGAAGAGGTGACCCTGCCCACAATCGATCTTTCGTACGTTATTGCCACTTGAGTGGATTCAGGGGGTTTTCATTCCTTATAACAGGAACTTCTCTCAGTGCTATTCTATTCAGATTGCCTTCCGAATTTCTTCGACTGATCCCGGGTTAACCAGGGCACTCAGATCACCAGGGTCTTCACCCAGGTAGGCGGCTTTGATGACACGGCGCATCAATTTTGCGTTGCGTGTCTTAGGGATATCGTGTACGAAGCGGATTGCCTTCGGTGAGAATGGTTTGCCTAGGCCTTTTACGACTTGCTCCATCAGTTCGTCCCTGAGCACTTCATTCGCTTCGACATCGGATTGCAATACGACAAATGCCACCACGGCCTGCCCTTTAATGTCATCTGGTACACCCACAGCCGCTGCCTCGGAGACGGCGGGATGTTCGATGAGGAGGCTCTCGACTTCTGCAGGACCGATGCGCTTGCCAGCGACCTTAATCGTGTCATCAGAACGTCCTAAGATATACCAGAGACCATCTTCATCGATTGCAGCAAAATCACCATGAACCCACATGTCAGGGATGCGGCTCCAATATGCTTCGAGGTAGCGCTCGGGATCCTTCCTAAAGCCGCGTGTCATGCCGATCCATGGTTTTCGTATGACTAACTCCCCCACAGCTTCACGCACAGGATTGCCCTCATCATCCACAACATCGGCTGCCATACCAGGAGGGGGTCCAGAAAAGGCACAGGGCTTGAGAGGTTGAAGGACATTTCCAATAAGGATCCCGCCGCTGATCTCCGTACCACCCGAGTAATTGATGATGGGTACCTTGCCTCCCCCAACGATCTCAAAGAGCCATAGCCAAGCTTCTGGATTCCATGCCTCGCCGGTTGAGCCCAGAATACGCAAAATGCTCAGATCATGACGCTTGACGGGCTCATCACCATAGGGCATGATGGCACGTATAAAGGTAGGTGCAAGACCAAGGGCGGTGACACCGTGCCGCGCAACCAGTGCCCAAACCCTATCGACGTCGGGGTAATCCGGGGCACCGTCATAAAGGAGCATGCTGGCTCCCAGAATGAGCACGCCGAAGATCTCCCATGGCCCCATCATCCAGCCCATATCTGTCATCCAGAAAAGAGTATCAAAATCATGGATATCGAAGCCATGCGCCATGTCTTGGGCAGACTTGATGGGGAAACCGCAATGGGAGTGGACGGCGCCCTTTGGGAGTCCGGTGGTTCCACTGGTATAGATGATCATGACGATGTCTTCTGCCTCAGTTCGCTCTGTTTGGGTTTCGAAGGAGTGACCTGAAACGAAATCATCCCACCACTCGTCTCGACCTTCCTTCATGGGTACCTCGATCTTAATGCGCGGATAGACGATCACCTTTTCAACCGTTGGAAGATCCTGCAAGGCATCATCGGCGATGGGCTTCATTGGGATGGTTCTCCCGCGTCTGAACATACCATCGGCTGTGAATATTGCCTTTGCCTCGGCATCCGCAAGCCGTGTGGTAATGGCATCCGGACCAAAGCCAGAGAAGAGGGGCAAGATAACACCTCCGATCTTGGCGATGGCCAGGAAAGCGATCACGATCTCAGGTATCATCGGCATGTACAGGCCAATGGCATCTCCTTTACCCAAACCGTGGGCGCGCAATGCGGATGCCATGCGGTTGACCTCACGGTAGAGGTCGCGGTAGCTTAGTAGACGTACAGATCCCTCCTCGCCCTCCCATCGGATGGCTACCCGGTTTTGGGTTTCTGTATCCATCCATTTATCGAGGCAGTTGTGGATGATGTTCATTTTGGCGCCCACACACCATGTAGGCCACTGGATGCCACGTGATAGATCCACGACTTTGCTGAACGGCTCGTAGAATTCGATATGTAGATCCTCCAGGACAGCTCCCCAAAACCAGGCGAGATCGGAAGTGGATCGCTTCAACAAGGCATCGATACTTTCCAGCCCATGCTGATCCATGAA
>MGNI01000089.1:2814-7084 GCA_001795115.1 Chloroflexi bacterium RBG_16_48_8
TCATTGGGTCGCCATACGATCGGTTGATTAAATGGAAACTGTGCCTGTGGTTGCATGCCATTCACGAACTACCTCCTCCCTTATTCAGATGGTTCCAACTCCAATGAAATGGACCGGATGATGCTATTTTATATTTCATCAAGGCAGATAGGGCATCCTCAATTTCGGTTGAGTATGTTTGAGGGCAGTGTATTATGGGTACGTTCGAATGATTCAAATTGATCATTTTAGGTACTAGTATTTTCTTGTGCCCAACCATCTATCCCTGGCAGGATGTGAAATCCTTCAGTCTATCCAGGTAAAATTTTCGTTCCGATCTATAGGGTTGAGGATGTGAGACAAAATCCGTTTAGAAATTGACTGCATCCATCCCTTTGAGCCTCAACATTTCACGGGCTTCCGCCGGAGTAGCAATTTCCCTCTCAAACTCGGCTGCGATACGCTTGACTTTCTCAACCAGATCAACATTTCTGGCTAATTCTCGCCGTCGAACGAAAACATTGTCCTCAAGACCAACCCTGACGTGACCTCCCATCATGATTGCCATGGCAGCCATATTGAACTCCATAGGATAACCCACACCGATCACAGACCAGCGGTAGCCTTCCGAACCGAAGAGACGGTCTGCAGTTTGCTTCATCGTGATGAGATCTTCGGGAGTTGCTGCCAAGCCACCTAAGACACCCAGCACAAACTGTATCCAGTAGGGAGGCTGAATAAGTCCGGATTTCTCCAAAAATTTTAGATTGTAAAGATGTCCGACATCATAGGCCTCGAACTCTGGTTTGATGTCATGCTCCTTCATTGTGCTGATAAAGACTTCCATGTCACCAAAGGTATTTCGAAAAATGAAATCCTTTGTCCCCTCGACATATCCTAGCTCCCAATCGAATTTCCAATCCTCGGGTTGATAACGCCTGGCAACCGGGTGCATGGAGAAATTCATGGAGCCCAAATTGAAGGAAGCCAATTCTGGTTGACACAATGCTGCGCCACGTAGCCTCTCTTGGGGTGTCATGCCCATGCCCCCTCCCGTTGTGATGCAGATGATGGCATCGCAGCCGTTCTTGATGCGGCTCACAATACTACGGACGATTTCCGGATCAGAGGAAGGATGTCCGTTTTCTGGGTTCCGGGCATGGACATGGATGGAGGATGAACCCGCTTTAGCACAGGCAATGGCATCATTGGCAATGCCTTCGATGGTGTAGGGCAGGTGGGGCGTCTGAGTAGGCACTGTAATAGCCCCAGTAAGTGCTGTTGTAAGTATGAGCTTGTCCATGAACGTTCCTCCTTTTGGAGGCGAGTGACGTCATCTGTCATGGATTTGAAATTCGTCGAGACTCAAACCAATGAGGAAACTGAGCCGCCAGAGGGTCTTGAGCCACTTAAACTTCGATGATTCCTTGGGCTCCAGACCTTCAACAAATGTTCATCCTTCCAGATGGAAACGTCAGCGCTAACCTCGAATTTCATGCCTTCTCTTAGAAGGCGGGTTGCCTGCTACAAAAAGATGGTGCCAAGGTCAACACTAACCTCCAGATCCACTTGAAGTTCTTGGGTCGGGTATCCTGGGTACTCAATGGTGAGATGATGCTCCCCGCTTTTCTCCTCCAATCCATCGAACTTGAAATCACCGAAATTATTCGTTTTCCCGGTGTCTGGAACCTTATCAGAGGCATCTTTTAATGTGACGATTGCTCCTTCAGCGCATTCGTTTACATCCTTCAGCGCGATACTCCCAGCGATGAAGCACCGAGAGAAGCGGTAGAGATTTTTGTAGTACACACGTGGCTGGAGCCCATATTCCGGATGCCAAATTTCCAATTTTTCAGATTCGATGAGCTGGACCATCCCTGAATCCTCAGCCGAGAGGAACTGCATCGCGCCGGTTGGACAGGCTTGCACGCATCTGGGCCGTGCCCAGCCCTCATCCAACAGATGAGTGCAGAAGGTGCATTTTTGGGGTAGATCGAGTGTTTCGTTCCACCAAATCACACCATAGGGGCAGGAATCTACCAATCCCCTTTGGCCCTTCGCCTTCACTGGATCGATGATGACAATGCCATCCTCCCGTTTGTAGATGGCGTCATCCTTTGCCGCTTTGATGCAATCAGCGTCATCGCAGTGCATACAAGGAAGAGGCAGGTAGGAGACATCTACTTTAGGGAACTGACCCCTCTCATGCCTTAAGATGTTCATCCATCGATGGCCATGCCGAGGCTGTGCTGAGGAATGGGGAGGGAAATCGTTCTCGAAGAATTCGTCCTTGCAGGCAAGGAAGCAGTTGTTACAATCGTGACATTTTCCGATATCGATGATCAAGTTCCACTTTTTCATGCTATCACTCCTTCGTACTTCTCGATTTCCACAAGGCAGGAGTTAGGTGCCATACCGCATGAATATTTCGTGATGAAACGGCTTGGCGTGAGGATGTTGATACAACCTCTTCGATCTGGTGATTCTCCTGGGATTCCAATGGGATCGTATTCCGCACAGGATTCATAGGAGTGAACGGTGCCAGGTGGCAGGCGTTCGGTCAATTGTGCTGCGCAAATCACGGCACCTCGATCGTTGAAGACTCTGACCAGGTCCTCATTCTTAATTCCCCGCTCCTCTGCATCCTTGCTGTTGATCCTGATAATCCAGTAGTAGTATCCGTCCTCCTTCAAGATCCGATGGTCTTTGACCTCATTCACCCAGCTACCCTTGGCATCCCCCATGGTGTGAAAGCTGAAGCGCGGATGCGGGGAGATCAAATGCAAGGGATATTTGCTGATGAGCTTCGTGGTATGGTGACCCTCCCAGGATGGGATGTATTTGGGTATGATGGGTCTTTCCTCGTCATCAGAAGCAAACTTCTTCAGGCTGGAGGATTCGAATTCGAGTAAGCCTGTGGTTGTCTGAAGCCCCTTGCCGAATTCTTCCTGGGATTCGGGGTGAGGTCCCCAGTCCGGCGTATCCCGCTTCCGATCCTCAGCGAACCACCTCAATGCCGGAGTTGGTTTGTAATCTTCAGGGATGGGGACGACAAAGTATCCCTTTTCAAAGAAATCCTCCCATGAGATATGTTTGGGTAAATCGCTGGCCTCGAACATTCGCTTGACCCAATCCATTTCGGTAAGACCCCCCTCCGTGAAAACATCAAATAACCCCAGTTTTTCACATACGAGGGCAAAGATGTCGTAATCTGACTTCGACTCCCCTAAGGGCTCGATACATTTTTTCTGCAGGCTGATGACGCGATGGTTCACCTGGCAAGTGGAGTCAGGGATGTAACCCAAACAACCCGCAAACTCGCTGATGTCCCATCGTTCGAAGTTTGTGCAGGCCGGAAGGATGATGTCGGCGAATTTGGCTTCGCCCTCGCACCAGATGGATTGATTGACGACAAAGGGCAGCCTCTCCGTCTGGTACGCCTTGACATACCGATTGGTTTCATTCATGGTGCCAATGAAGGAGCCGCCATATCGGTAGTACATCTGTATTTCTGGATAACCATCCCCAGGATACTTGTATGGGTGGAGTTGAGCCTCAATCGACTGACCGCAGAAGCCCTTCCCCCTCCATTCATACTTCCCGTCGAGGATGCATTCCGGTATCTTGAGTCGGGGAATATGTTGGCCAAAGGGAGAATTGATGCTTGATCGAGTGGGATTAAGTTTCATGCGATAAACCCAGCGATAACCTGCAGCTGAGTTGTCGACATCGCCGGAAATTCCCCCCTCTGCATACCCAGGGAACACAAAACTCGAGTCATGCGGTGCACCTTGGGTTGTGCTCCAGATATTGATGCCTGGTTTTCCGAGGCCTTGCATAGCCTGGAGGGAAATCATCAGGCGCGCCCATTCTCCTCCAGTGGCTGCTCTGCAGGCGCCACCCCAACCACCCAAGCCACCGGCTGCCAGCATGGTCTTCTTGGTTCCCCATTCTCTTGCCAGTGCTTTAATCTCCCTCGCAGGGATGCGGCATTCGTTTTCTGCCCACTCGGGAGTCTTGAGGGTTCCATCCTCCACTCCAAGGATGTAGTCCTTCCATTTTTCAAATCCGTGGGTACGCGATTTTACGTATTCTTTGTCATAAAGGTCCTCGGTCATCCAGACATAGGCGATGGCGCAAGCAAGAGCATTGTCGGTTCCTGGCCTAGGGGCGAACCATTTATCGGAATAGAGGCCGGCAGTGTGGTTATAGTACGGATCGATAAAGATCATTTTGACGCCTAAATCTTTCAACCACTGTCGGCGACAGGTGCTCTCAAAGGCTGCGTAAA
>MGNI01000089.1:7187-12146 GCA_001795115.1 Chloroflexi bacterium RBG_16_48_8
ACTGAACCCCCATTGGTGCATGCCTCCCCAATGCCAGCCCTCCCAGCTATCCGGATTGTGATCGGCATAAGTCATGCCGACCAGGTTCATAAAGCGGAGCAATGTACTATGGCGATACCCCACATGTCCCCATAGATGGTGAGAACCTGGCGTAGCCATGATGGCTCCCGGTCCATACTCACGTTTAATCCGTTTGATCTCAGAGGTGACGATATCCGTCGCCTCATCCCAACTGATCTGTTCATACCCGGAAATACCACGATTCTTGTAGTTTCGTTTTCCATTGGGGTCGAAATCGACACGTTTCATGGGGTGGAGTAACCTGGTTGGCGAATAAATCATCGAGCGCCAAGCAAAGGAGTAAGGAGAAAGGGTGGTTTTTCGAGCGGGTGAGAATTCCTTACCCCTGGCTTTGATCACCCAGGAGGCAGCATCGGATTCGTCGAACTCCATGGGTGTTATCCGGATAATCTTCCCATCCTTCACGTACACAAAGACCGGTCCACCGGTTGTGCCATTGGTTAGTTTTTCAATATTGCCCATGTTGGTTTCTCCTTATGCGTAGGAAACGGTAGGCTTGAATCTGGAATCATTTTTGCAAGAGTAGAAATATCCTCCTAATCCTTCCGGGGGTTAGTGATTAATTTGATCCTTTTCTGGGTTAATCTTCTTAACGCTCGTAGACCTCCTTCCTTCCGGAAATCGCGTATCAAGCCAGTGATACCTTGCGGAACGGCCAACATGATGATAACCAGGATAATGCCTTGAATGAGGAGGCTGATATTCGCGTATCTTGAAAGCTGAAAGTGCAAGATCACAACAACAATGGTTCCCACCAATGGTCCTTCCTCGAGACCCTTGCCTCCAATCACGGTGGCGAGCATGGCCGTCATCAACCATTTGATGTTGAAGGCGCTGGTGGGCTCAATAAACCCTTGGTAGGTGTAAAAGATTGCCCCTGCCACGCCCATTACAAAGCCTGCGATAATGAAGGAGTACAATTTCAATCTGAATACATTGATCCCTGAGCTGGAAGCGCTGGCGTCGTTATCCCGGATTGCGGCAAGCCCCAGGCCAAATTTCGAGCGCAGTATGATGGCTATAATGATCACAGAGGCAAGGCCGATGGCTAACCCAAGCCAATAGGTGTTTTGCATCGTGATGCCTGTCAAACCTTTGACCATGTACCCTGCTCCACCACCATGAAGTTGTCCCCCACCCACCGGCCGCCAGCGGAGGAACAACAGACGGAGGATCTCTGGCAAGACCAGCGTTCCGATGGCGAAATAGATGCCTCTCATTCTGAAGACCGAGCGCGAGATGAGAATGGCGAAGAGTGCGGCCACTATTCCACCCGCCAGGATACCCACATAGAAAGGGATTTTCAACCAGGTCAGGATGGTCATGGTGTAGCCGGCCAACCCTATAAATGCAGCCGGGCATAGGGCTAAAAGCCCGCTGAAGCCTGCGAGCAAGTTCCACCCATTGGCCAAGGTCAGGAATATGAAGAAATGGAAGATATACAATAACCAGATTTGGGAAATATCTATCGTTGGCAAGAGGGCAAGCATAAGTACAGTCAATCCGATGAGTGCCATGGGGATGTACCCGCGTAGGGTTCGTTGCATGCTGCCTCCCTCTAACGGCCAAAAAGACCTTGTGGTCGAATGGTCAATATGACGATCACCATGACAAAAGGTACTAAAAGTTGCCCTGTAGGCCCCAAAAAGGTTCCACCCAGGGATTGCGATAATCCGAAGATTAGCCCACCGATGAAAGTCCCTGTCATGCTACCTAGACCGCCAAGGATAATCACACCAAAGGCAATAATGAGAAAGGAAACGCCAGAGGTGGGCGTAAAGGGGAAGGTGAGGCCTAGGAAGACGCCGCCCACTGCGGCCAGAGCCATCGAGATACCAAATGCGATCTGGTATACCCGGGCCGGATTAATCCCCATAAGTTCGGCAGTCTGTCGGTCTTGGGAAGCAGCCGTGATGGCCTGCCCAAGATAGGTTCTCTTTAAGAATTGATGGATGATTAATATAATGATCAACGCTGCGATGAAATCCAGCAAGTAGACAAGCGGAATATACACTTCACCGATTTGAAAACTCTTCAGGCTGTAGGAGGTCTGCAAACTTCTAGAGAGTGGAGTCCAGGCCAGTTGTTCCGCGTTCTGTATGATCAGGCCCAAGCCGAAGGCGATAATCAAGGCAGCATCGGCAGACATTTTGAAAGCGCGATAGAGGAAAAATCTTTGGATCACGATTCCCAGGATGAAGAAGAGCGGGATACCCAGCACCAGCCAGAGAATAGGATCGATCCCCAAACTGGTTGAAGCGACAAAGGCTATATAGCTGCCGAGGACGACCATATCGCCATGGGCGACGTTGATCACTTTCATGACCCCAAAGACCAGGGAAAGACCCAAGGCGATGACAACATATAAACCACCGTAGAGGATGCCCATCGTGATGGGTGTGGCTAAGTCAGCGAGTGAGTCCATATCTTCAATCCGTCCCCTTGCTGATGGTGTTATACTCCAAAGTAGGCATTCCGAATTTCCACCTCCTCACATAACTTCAATGCGTCTCCGCTCATGACGATACGACCTGTCTCGATGACATAAGCCCGGTCCGCCTCGTGAAGGGTCTTCCACACATTTTGCTCAACCAGGAGGAGGGTGACGCCGGCTTCTTTTATTTCGTGTAAGACTTGAAAAAGATTGTTCACAATGAGAGGGCTCAGCCCGAGCGACATCTCATCAATAATCAGGAGCTTAGGGTTTGACATCAGTCCACGCCCAATGACCAACATCTGCTGTTCGCCGCCGCTGAGCGTCTT
The DNA here is from genome assembly GCA_001795115.1 of Chloroflexi bacterium RBG_16_48_8. Taxonomy (GTDB): domain Bacteria; phylum Chloroflexota; class Anaerolineae; order Anaerolineales; family E44-bin32; genus MGNI01. The sequence goes on from MGNI01000089.1 coordinate 10,032, forward strand.
GGCCATTTGGTTTTTTCGTTCCTTCAAAATGGGGAATAGGTCATAAACTCTGCAAAGCTGCTCCTTGCTTAACGCCCTGGCGTTGCGGTTGTAGGAGCCGATCATGAGGTTTTCTGAAACAGTCATCTCTGGGAAGAGGCCTCTCCCTTCAGGTACGAGAGAGATTCCCATGGTTACGATGTTATAGGCATTTTTGCGGGAGATATCTTCACCGAGGAATTCAATATTTCCTGTGGTGGGGTGCATCATCCCAGCGATGGTTTTTAAGAGGGTGGATTTGCCTGCGCCGTTGGCTCCTGCAATGGCGACCAGCTCGCCAGTAAGGACTTCAAGAGAGACATTCCACAAAATCTGTAAGGTGCCATAAAAAACATCGATATCCTTCACATTGAGCAAAACGTCTTCGGGCATTGAATGGAGGCTCCTTTCCGTTATCCCATTAACCCATCCTCAATCACATTCCCCCAAGTAGCATTCGATCACTTTCTCATCTTTCATGACATCATCGGGTAGACCATGGGCGATCGGTTTGCCCTCATTTATGACGAAGATCGTATCTACCGCTTCCTTCATGACTTTCATGACATGTTCGATCAAGATGATGGTTACCCCTGTCTGGCGGATGTTTGACAGAATCTCAAGCATTCGAGGTAGTTCCGTCTCATTTAAACCAGCTGCAGGTTCATCAACCAACAAAAGTTTGGGTTTGGTGGCTAGAGCTCTGGCAACTTCGAGCCTCTTGAGGCTTATGGTCGCCATGTGCTTTGTATGCACATCTTTCTTGTCTGAGAGATCGGTGAGCTCGAGCGCTTTTTGGACCTCGGTTTCGGCCTCAAGCCGGCTTATTCCTTTCCCATACATCCCAGCCACAAGGACGTTCTGCCATACCGTTAATTCCCAAAAGGGTTGTGGGATCTGGTAGGTTCGTGCAATCCCAAGCCGGCAGATTTTGTGGGAGGGGAAACCTGAAATATCCTTTCCTTCAAATGCTATGGATCCCTCATCAGGTTTATAGAAGCCACAGATAATATTGACCAAAGTCGTCTTGCCAGCTCCATTGGGGCCCATGAGCCCCATGATCTGGCCTTTGGGAAGATCGAAACTGACGTTATTGAGGGCGTGTAACCCTCCAAAGTATTTTTTTATACCACGAACGGATAAAATCGTATCTTCCAAGCTGCCACCTTTCCTTACTTAGCTGTGGTCTGGTGATTTTCGGTCAAAAACGAATTAATAATGGTTGTTAAGTTCTTCGACTATGGCTCGATAAGCAGCAGCCATGGAGCTCATGAAGCTGAATTCAGACGGGATAGGGCTAATGAACGGATTAGCCCTATCCCTTTATGACATATGGCTTAGGATCCCTCGCTCATTCGTAAGGGACTGGGAAGATGAAATCGGCTGTGGGCTTCAGGAAATCGTGCAGCGAGAAGGTGATTGGACATTCCCAAACCCATTCGCGCTCGGTTTTCTGCCATTGGCCTACAAAGAGCGGAATCCAGCTGAAGTGTGTATCGGGATCGAACTTGACGAGGTAGTTGACGGTCTCCAGATTGGTTTCTGCCATCGCCGCGTTGATGGCATCTCCATCTAGTTTACCCGCTCGCTCAACAGCGTCAAAGAGCACCTGCATAGGCGCGTAGCCATGGCCAATGCCACGGCTGAGTGGCTGATCCGTATCTTCAACCCATCTCTCGGCCAGCGACTTGGGTGTGGTAGCACCGATGCCAGGGCCGGTATACTCCGGGTCCCACCAAATTTCGGTGCCAACTCCCTGTGGTAGGTCTCCACCCCAGGCCTGAACGTCGACATAGAAGAGAGGCGCCCGGCCAACCATGACGATTTTTGGATTGAATCCCAATTGGGTGCATTGTCTCCAGAGTGTCGCGAATTCAGGACCCGGGACATTGCCCCACAAGATCTCGACATTGTTGTTCTTCCACTCGGTGCAGGTGGCGGTGTGATCTGTGGTGCCAACGGGATAAAAGCCCAGCTTCTCATCCGCACCGATGACGGTGGCTCCCCACTCCTCAAGGAGGCCAGGGAATAAGCCGTACCAACCGATGCCGTCTGGCTCATCCGTAGCAAAAACACCGGCGATTTTGTTGGTCTGAT
>MGNI01000089.1:12202-13639 GCA_001795115.1 Chloroflexi bacterium RBG_16_48_8
CAGAAGGAGGTGTAGCGATACCAAAGCCCGGGAACCACGTGTAGGACCATTTGGACTCAGTCTCATTGCGTTGCGCTAACCATGGCTCAAGAGGACCTCCCCCGATGATATGAGGAATCCCATATTTCTCGGCCACCTCGGCGATAGGGATGTGAATCGTGTTCGGCGAATCGACAGAGTACAACATGTGTACTTTTTCGCGGAGGATGAGATCCTCAGCAAGGCTGGCAGCCTTCTGCGGGTCACTCTCGTTATCGAGGACGATGTATTTCACCGGGATTTTCCGGTCGTACTCCTTGATGTAGATACCCCCTTGCGCATTAATGTCGTCCACTGCTGCTTGCGCACCCCATGTGCAACCTGCACCAAATCCTCCAAACATCCCTGTCAGTGGGGCACTGGTGCCTATGAGAATATATTCGGGACCAGCTTCTACCTCTGGCTCCTCAGGTGTTGCTTCTTCTGTGGCGCCCTTGCAGCCGGTAAGAAGGAAACTGAAGATTATCAGGCTAGTTGCAAAAACAAATAGCCATTTCTTTCTCGTGTTCATTGTGCTTCCTCTTTTCTTTAGGAAATCTCTTCGTCTCTTCGTTCTCAAGATTAGGATTAGATTTGTTCGGTTTTCTCCTTTCCTTCCTCCTTTCGCCTGTCGATGAGCGCGCGAATGAGGTAATCGGATAAGCGCTCTCTAGATGCGGCAATCTCATCTGCGGACCACTCGTGGAATCCAAATCCACTCTTAAAACCTAGTTCGCCCTTTTCAACCTTCAATTGCAAGGTTGTCGAGGGCGTTGGATCAGCGTTGATGTGTTTCAGGATGTAATTGTGAATAGCCAATGTTAGATCCAGGCCTACCATATCCGCGGTTTCTACAGGACCCAGGATGGGTAAACGCAACCCGAAACCATTTCGGATGACTTCATCCACAGTCCCAGGGTCACAAATCCCCTCGTCGATAATGGCGAAAGCCTCCCGCCATAGAGCATGCTGCAGTCGGTTCCCTACGAAACCTGGGACATCTTTATAGACATGGACAGGATGGTTGCCAACCCTTTTGAGCAGGTCGAAGGTCGCCTCCGCAGCCCAAGTCGCAGTCTCTTTTGTATGGACAACCTCGACCAATGGAATTAAATAAGGTGGATTCCAAAAGTGGGTTCCTAAAATGCGTTCGCGATGTTTTGCCTTTTCTGCGATCTCGGTGATACTGATGACGGAGGTATTGCTGCATAGAATGGACTTCGTCGGGCATAGGCGATCAAGATTGGCAAAGAGTTGCTGTTTTAATTCCAGGTTCTCATAAACAGCCTCAATGACGTAGTCGCACTTTTTACAGGCAAGCGCAAGGTCATGGGTTGTCCTGATGTTATTGAGAATCTCATCGATTTCTTTGTCTAACTCTAGCCCATGACTCACCATGGTGTTGAGATTGTTGCATAC
>MGNI01000089.1:13670-14168 GCA_001795115.1 Chloroflexi bacterium RBG_16_48_8
TTCTCATCCATCAGCCAGACGAGATGCCCATGGTTGGCAAATATCTGGGCAATGGCATGTCCCATCAGACCGGCTCCAACCACCGTGATTTGCTCAGGATCAGACATATTGTTTACCCAGCTGTATAGCCGCCGTCCACATAAAGTATAGCGCCTGTCATGAAGTCAGAGGCGTGTGACGATAGGAAAATCACCGCGCCGATAAAATCCTCCGGCTCACCCAGGCGACCGATTGGGATACGTTGCAGGAAGACTTTATATCTCTCTTGGTCGTCAAACATCCATTGGGTAAGGGCGGTCCTGAATACCGTGGGTGCAATAGCATTCACGTTGATACCGTATTCGCCCCACTCACAAGCAAGGGAACGGGTTAGAATGTGAACCGCGCCTTTTGAGGTGGCGTATCCCGTGTAATTTTTCATACCAAGCAGACCACGGGTGGACGAGACCAGAATGACTTTGCCGCCTCGTCCTTGTTCGATCATGACTCGGCCAACCT
>MGNI01000089.1:14246-14568 GCA_001795115.1 Chloroflexi bacterium RBG_16_48_8
CTCAGACCTGCAGCAGTGATGAGGATATCAATGCCACCGAACTCCTTTACGGTTGCCTCTACGATCTGCGTTATGTCATCAAGATCATCTGGCTTACCGGCAATATAGGATGCTACAAATCCCGCTTCCCGGATCTCGTTAACGATGGGTTTTAATTTCTCCTCCGTTCTGCCGGTTAACATCACCTTCGCGCCTGCCTTGGCAAGCCCCTTCGAGCTAGCTTGACCGAAACCCCCAGACGCGCCAGTGATCAGTGCCACCTTATCGGTGACATCAAATAGCGAATGGGTATCTGGTATCTTATCCATGAGTTCCTTCCCTA
>MGNI01000089.1:14594-14740 GCA_001795115.1 Chloroflexi bacterium RBG_16_48_8
GCATGGTCGCGACGGTTTTGGTTTCGTTGCGCACTTCCCGATTTTCATTGGGACCGATGTAGATCGAATCCATTGGACCAAGTTTCACTTCCTGGTCTTCAAAAGCTACGGTGAGCTCTCCCTCAAGGACGATGTAAATCTTATCT
>MGNI01000089.1:14871-15250 GCA_001795115.1 Chloroflexi bacterium RBG_16_48_8
GGGGCTGTACTTTACAGCTTCTTCTAAACGTGTCACCTTCATGGAATTCCTCCTTAGGTGTTAAAGACGGTATTCACCTGTTGGGTCAACAATGGCGACCATGCGAACGATGCAGCCATCCCCTTTGACCCAGCGCCAGGGGAAGGCGGCGATGGTCACACGTTTACCCGTGACCTTATCTATCTCACCGCCCACATTCTCAAATCCAACAATGCCATTGCCCAACAACGCCCGATGGCAGGGTTCCCAAAGGGAAAATTCCTCGGCGACTTTCTTGCCCGTTTCCTCTTCATATTCTTCGTTTACCCATGGAAGGATGGGGCCACCCGGTCCGTGGGGGCCGATGGCTGTCGCGAGAGGATGATCGAGGGCCTGGTTG
>MGNI01000089.1:15286-15634 GCA_001795115.1 Chloroflexi bacterium RBG_16_48_8
CAGCTTCGACGTATAAGCCAGGCGAGTAACAGAAATATCGGATATTGTCGCCATAGTGCTTATGCCAGCCTGTGTTGATGATCACAATATCCCCCGGTTCGATCTTGGGCTCCGCTTTCTCCAGGTCTTCCGGCATAATTTTTTCCCATTTCCCCTTGGGGATGGAAACAACCACGGCTGTTCCAAAAAAACGATCGAGGGGCACTTCATCCATAAAAGGTGTTCCCTCGATCACATGTGCTGGCGCATCTGTGTGGGTAGTGCAGTGCATGAAGGTGGTAATTTGCTGCGACAACACTCTGGACTTAGCGTGGTAATGAAAGCGTTCGATTTTTACATCCGGGAAGT
>MGNI01000089.1:15645-20640 GCA_001795115.1 Chloroflexi bacterium RBG_16_48_8
GTTGCTTAGATCGTAAAACTCCAGATCATCAGTGGATGAAGGCATTTCTTTTCCCCTTTCTTTTATTGATTGGATATGTGAGTGATTGATTCGGAATGAGCGAATTCTGAGTTGAGATAGTCTCACGCTTCGGTCTGTTCTGTTTTATTTGTACGTTGAACGTACGCAATGATCGATTGACCAACTTTAGCAACATGCTCTTGCATGATACTTGCTGCCTCTTCCGCATCACCGCGTCTACAGGCTCTCAGAATGGCTCGGTGTTCCTCCTGAGCTTGGGGCATCCCACCCAGATGGGTAATAAAAGCATGCAGGTAGTGTTGTGTGCGATGTCGCAGCATATTGGTAAGTTCACATAGATGTTTTCGACCGGATGCTGCATAGAGGGTGTTATGGAAGGTGTGATTGAGTTTTACTTGTAGGACCACTTCACCGAAGTGGTTATTGATTTGTTCAACTACCGTCTCTAATTGTTTGAGGGTATTCTCCGTGAGCAAAGGGACTGCCAATCGTGTGGCCATCTCCTCGAGTGTGGCCCTGATTTCATAAATATCTTGAAGGTCTTCTGGGCTTAAACGGGTAACAACAGCACGCTTGTGGGGAAAGATGGTTACAAGACCCTCGGATTCCAATTCCCGCAGGGCTTCTCGCACGGGCATGGTGCTGATTTCAAAGCGTCCAGCGATCTCTTCTAGTCGTAAGTGCTGACCAGGAATAAGCCCGCCGCAGATAATTTCATCGCGCAGCTTCTCAACGAGAGCTTTCTTTAACGTGAGCGTGAATGAGGTTTCGTTTATTGGATCATCCCCTCTTGATATTTGATCAAATATCAAATTCATCTTAACATAAAAAGGGATATTGTGTCAATTTGGACTCTCAACTTCGGACGCACGTTCGGACACTGCTTTTTCTTATTCAGCAATGCCAGCTGGCATCACAAAAATATTTCTATCATTACAAGCGCACTTCGGATAAACCCTCTCGCAAGCTCGAAACCTCCGAGAGGGTAGATGTGGGGAGGGGGGAGGTGAAGGGGACTTATTTGATTTCAAGGAGTAACTCCAATAATCTGGCAGTGGACAGTGTGAGACTTCTTCATACAACCCGTTAACATCATTCAGTGCTTCTTGTAACTCGATAATGAGCAGGTACAGATGAATTACATTAAATAAGGCTATCAGAGGTCACAATCATTTTTGGCGAAGGTTATGTATCTTATTGAAATCATCCCATTCCGGTGGGAATAGCGAACCAAACAATCAAAGCCGATCTGGATCCAATGGGGTCTTACATGGATGACCTTGCTATTCTGTTGCTTCGATTGCTGGTTGGGATCGCTTTACTTCCTCATGCGGTTATGAAATTCAAGAAAAGGGAAGCGTTTGATAAGATGTGTGGCTTGAAAAATATGGCTTGCCTCATGGATCTGTCTTCCTGACTGCTATTGTGCAGTTCGTGGGGGCGTTGTTCATCATGATGGGGATATTCACTCGCTATGCCTCAGCGATTCTCGTTATCAACATGCTGGTCGCCACTTACATGAGTATCCATGAAAGCCATGAACCCTTTATCAGTTCACCCGAAGGCAAGGGTTGGGATATCAACTTTATGATACTTGGGATGCTTATTGTTTTGATCCTCGTGGGGGATGGTCATTGGTCGATAGCAGGGTGGCTGATGTAATCTCTGCCGAGCAAGCGTCTTTCTCGAACCTAGATTCGAGGGCGTGCATCTAAGCTGGAAATTGACTGATCCTTTATATCTCCACGATGTTTTTCGCTCTGGTATCTAGGTTAATGAGTGCAAGAGCGTCTATTTATAGGATTTTGCAGTGGGATCATGGTCAGTCTACTAGAAAGGGTGGGAGAGGTTATAAAACTTATCACAATGAGGTTGCGCGCGAAGGGGCATATTTGGGGGGTTGTCAGGTCAAGGATAAAGAATGTTCACATCATTGGATCTACGCTTTCTTTGTAGAAGTGTAATTCACGATAAGTCCTGCCCCCGTCATGATTATTCCCAAGGCGACTATCAAAGCCGCTTGGTTGACGATCACTCGCACAAAGGATTGGACTAAAAGCTCGGTCGAATCGATGAGTAGATTGAGAAGGTCTGGATCGATAGCTCCTGGAATTCGATCCAGAACAAAGGTCCCTAGTCCCCAATCGAGCATGGGCAGGGCTATCAATCCCACCCCAAGTGCGGATATCCCCAAAATCATGAATGGAATGCCCCACCAAAAGAGAAAGCCCCTCCATGAACGCACACCGAATAGAGTTAGGAGGACTAAGAAAATAAGGGGCAGGAAGAGGCTGAGTCGCATTACGGATCGAACCGTTTGAAAGTTAATGCCAGGTCCTTCATTGATCGTTGAGGCGGAGGCATTCTCTCCCCCTCCGAATAATTTTTTCCCTAGGATAGCTTGATCCGGAAGGTCATCGATCACCAGATCCAATGCTGCCTCCAAAGTGGGAGCAAGCCCATCCATGACTTCTTCTGGAGGGCGGCAAAGGAGCAATTGATCTGGCGTGAAATCACCTGCAGCAGCATCCAACAACAGGCCCAATAGAGTCTCTGTGCACGGTGGCTGAGCATCCACCAATATTCGCATGAATTCCATGCCTTTTTGACCTGTGAGGTTTGCTTTTAATCCCACGAGCGATATGGTAATGCTTAGCTTTTCTTCCTCAGAATTCAAGAAAGCGAAGAACTGGTCAAGAACGCTTTCTGTTTGAGATTTTGTCCACTCTGGGGTGAGGATGTGGGAAAGCATCAATTCCCAATCCTCTATTGTGAGGTTCTTTAGATAGGTTGGAGGCCCGTTGTTTTCATCAACTCCCCCCATACCCTCGCCCTCACACTGTTCTGGATTTTCCAGGCAAGGGTTGTAGGTTATGCTATACGCGATTTGTTTCGAAAGGATCGCAGGCAATCGATCGTAAATGTTTTGCTCATCCAGCACGGTTTTGTAGGTATCCGGGTTTAGATAATGGTTTTGCAGGTTGACGAGCAGGAGAGCGATGAGCGCTGATATCACAAAAGCCGTTGCAAACCCTACAGAAATGACTTTTGAACAAGTGCCGAGAAATTTCATGGCTCTCTTTCCAGGTGATATGAACTTTCCTGACAATGGCATCTTCTACAAGGCAAACCGCCGAAAGTATTTTGATAAAATGGGTTGCCTGAATGGCGGTTTTCTTAAGTGATTGGCTAGGTTTTACGTTCGCTGTTTGTCAAATTACTTCCGGCCAATCACCAAGAATCAAGAAACGCCATCTCGATTGGGGAAGACCAGTAACTCCGTTAAGAAAAACGTACAAGCCTTCACCTATGGGAAGAGAATAATCCGTTTGGAACTTTTTAGCAAATCAGGCTATCTCTTCTTTCTTAAAGGGCTTTTTTCAGTGGACTCAATACTGGGTTGGGAAAAGAATGTTTTTATTTTGATGGAAGTGGTTCGATCTGATGGACCTCTTCCCGGGGAAATTTTAATGGGTTGGGACCAAGTTCCCGGATGCGCTCTGTCATTTGAAAAGCGATATGGGCAAAGGTCGCGCCCATGGCACCCGATAAGAAAAACATATCCAGGCGTTCAGGCTCGATGCCAATGTCCTTAAGGATTTCCTTTGTTCGTTCCACCCTGGCTTTACAGCGCTCATTGCCACGTTCATGATGGCAGTTGCCTAAGCTGCAAGCGGCGATATAAACGCCATCGGCACCCTTCTCGAAGGCTTCCAGGATATAGCGCGTATCTGTTTTGCCCGTGCATGGGAGGCGGATGATTTTGATATTTGCGGGGTATTCTTGCCGCAGAGATCCGGCTGTGTCCGCAGCCATGTAAGCGCAGTAGATGCAGGAGAAAACAGTGATCTCTGGGTTGAAATTCGGATCCTTTGTCATACCTTTACCCTTGGTTGTAGTGACAGCGCTTCTGTCGGGCAGGTGGTCACACAGGTTTCACAACCATTACAGGCCCAATGATCGAGTAAAAGTTCGTTATCGCTCCTGATCCATAGGAATGTGTTGAAATTACAAACGGGAAGGCATAAACGACAACCATTGCAGAGCGTTTCATCCAATCTGGCGATCATTTTTATTGGAACGTTGGACATTCTGATGCCGTTAGTCTCCTGCTGGTTGAGCGATAGGAACATCCCAGGCTCCTATTCCAATGGATATTTGTTCATCTGTGTAATGCTTCAATTGGATCGCACCCGCAGGACATTCTGCGGTACAGGTGCCACAGCCTTGGCATCGAGTGGGGTCGATCCAAGCTGCGCCTAGGATGCCTCCTACTCCGGTAAGATCCCGTCGAACCTCTGGAATACCGAAGGGGCAGGTTCGTACGCAGGTTAGACAGGCGGTGCATTTGTTCGGGTCGATTTCAGCCACGACGCCGCCCAATTGGATGGAGGGTCTACTTAAAATGGTCAACGCTCGTCCTGCACATGCCAGGGCGTGGGTAATACTTTCCTCGATAAATTTAGGATAGTGGGCCATGCCTGCCAAGAAAATGCCATCATCGGCGAAATCCATGGGGCGCATCTTGAGATGGGCCTCACGGAAGAATCCCTCTGGTGAGAGGGGGATCCCGAGCATCTCCGCCAATTCACGAGTTCCTCTTGATGGGCGTATAGACATACTTAGCGCCACGAGGTCGGGCTCGAAGATCAGGTTTTTACCAAAGATATGTTCGTTCACGGAAACAACATATTTCAAGCGTGCACCGCTCCGCTCTAATCTCGCCTCGGGCGGATCAGAATCGGTATAGCGGACGAAGATGATCCCACGCCGTCTCGCCTCCAGGTAATATTTCTCCCGGAAGCCATACGTGATGATATCTTTATAAAGGATGATGACTTGGCATGCAGGGTTAAGCATTTTTAAACGTAATGCGTTCTTGAGAGTGTTGGTGCAACATATGCGCGAACAGTATTCCGCATCGCCCTCGGGTTGGACACATTGAATGAGGACAACCGATCGAAGACGCGATGC
>MGNI01000089.1:20651-32575 GCA_001795115.1 Chloroflexi bacterium RBG_16_48_8
GGTGAGCAAGGATCTCTTCTAGTTCAGACTGTTTGAGAACTCTTGGATCCTTTCCCAAGAGATAGCGGTCTCCATCCGTTTCGGCTCCTCCAGTTGCCAGGATCGTGACGCTATGTTCAAGCTCCACTTGGCTTTCCCGTCCTTGGATTACTGTACGGAAGTCTCCGACACTTCCGGTATGCTTGATAACCTGACTGTTCAAATACACATGGATCCGATCATGGGCTACGATGCGGTTAACAAGGTCACGCAGCAAACGTTGAGGGTTTTCACCCTCAGCCACATAATAGATGTGGTGTAAATTACCTCCAAGTTCGCCATTTTTCTCTACCAGATGGACCTGGTATCCAGCATCGGCGATCGTCAGAGCAGCCGTCATCCCCGAAACGCCACCTCCGATGATCAGTGCTGAACGAATTGGCTTTCGTTGTTCCTTGTTGATGGGCTGTGCCAATCGCACCCGTTCTACGCCCACTCGTATGAGTTCGCAGGCTTTGCGAGTGGCGCCAACAGGATCGGATTGGTGAACCCAGGAGCAATGCTCACGAAGGTTGACCATTTCAATCAGGTAGGGATTGAGGCCTGATTCGGTTGCCAGGCGTTGAAAGAGAGGTTCGTGGGTGCGGAGGCTGCAAGCTCCAATAACGAGGCGGTTGACATCTTTTACCTGATGGATAAGATTGGCAATTTGTTCTTTGCCTTCTGCAAAACAGGCTAAGGGGAGAATGATTACTTCTTTTACGCCAGGAATCCCCTTAGCATATTCTGCCACGGATGGAAGATCGATGGTATTTGAGATCTCGCCCGCACAACCGCATAATGCAATGCCGATGGATGGTTGTTCTGATCTCCTGCTCAATTGAAGAGGGACGTCATTTTGGCTGATGAAGGGTTGGGCTCGACTGAAAGTATGCTGACCCAATTGATCCTGCATGATGCGCATGGCCTCCGCAGCAGCGCCAGATGCATCCAGGATGCTTTCCGCGATTTCTTTAGGGGAGGCGAAGGCTCCACACACAAAAACTCCGGGTCGACTGGTGGAGAGCGGTGCAAATTTATCCGTTTCGCAAAATCCGTATTCATTTAACACAATACCAAGTTTTCTGGCGATCTCCACCGCTCCTGAGGGGGGGCGAATGCCTACTGCCAGGACCACCATATCAAAACGTTCTTCCCTGACAGCTCCTTGTCCAAATGCTGCTTCTTCATGTTCACGACCTGTTGGATAGCGCAGGATGACCTCTCCCGTGTTTGGATCCTCCTGAATAGATGAGATGCGACAGCGTATGTACTTAATCTTGTATTGGTCGCGTGCCTTCAGATAGTATTGGTTGTATTCCTTGTTGAATGCGCGTTCATCCATGGTGAAAATACAGCACTCAACATCTGGGATGCGTTCTTTGGCCAATACAGCTTCTTTGGTGGCATACATACAGCAGATTGAGGAGCAGTATGGATATTTCTGATCGCGTGAGCCAATACATTGCAGCCAGGCAATCCTCTTAGGGATCTCGCCATCTGAAATGCGCTGGACGATCCCCTCTGTAGGACCTGAGTGAGAGGCCAGACGTTCATATTGCATGGAAGTGATCACATTGGGAATACGTCCAAATCCCAATTCCGGCATTTCACTAGGATCGAACGGTTGGAAGCCCATGGCCAGAATCAACGCACCCACATGGATTACGAACTCATTCGCTTCAGCGTTAAGGTTGATGGCATGGGTTGGACAAACCTCAATGCATTTTTGGCAGGACTCGCAACGGTCTGTTTTCTTGATCAAATAGTAGGTATTCGGCACGGATCGGGGGGCTGATTTGTCGATAAGTTTCCGCATGCTTAGCCCAAGTTGAAATCCACTGGGTCGGATTTCGGGGCATACTTCAGCACATCGACCACAATTAATACACAGGGTTGGATCAACAAATTGTGGGTTGCTCCGTAGTTTTATGTAGAAATCGCCAGCCTGCCCGTCGCATGAGATCATCTCGGTTGATGTCAGGACGGTAATATTGGGATGCCTGTTGTGATCCAATAGAGCAGGAGTGATACTGGGACGGGTACATCCAAAGCCATGGTCGGAGGTCCCTCGGCAGAGAACACAGTCATGGGTAGGAAACATGAATCCCAATTGAGCAACTCGACCACCTAGGGCAGGGGTCGTCTCTAAAAGGTAGGCATGGATGCCGGCTTCGGCCAGATCCAAGGCGGCTCGCATTCCCCCCACACCGCCACCGATAACCAGGACACCATCAGGCTTCTTTTTACCATTTCCCACTCGGGCTTCTTTGTTTGGTGGGGAGTTGTGTTGAACCAAGAAAGGCTCCTTTGACTTCAAAATGTACGCAAACCTTCTCAATCAAAAACTGTACAGAGGCTTCCCGACAAGGAATGCCTCCTTCTATCTTCCGTGACAGATCACTATAAATCGTCCAATTTATACCAGATGGATATGATAATCCCCCACCCTCTGACATGACGGTGAAAAAAGTCATAGTGGGTAGGGGATTATCGTACTCCCGAAATCATCCATTTCCTTGTATTCGTTCTCTCCTTGGATGTCCCTTTTAAGGGGAGTCTGTCCAAGGTAAGTTTAAGTGAACAAGAGGTTGAAATGCGTGATCACCTGTAATGAAAAAGACTGGTTATTCGGGCTGTGTCAGTAAATACTCATAAGCTGCTAGGGCTGCTTTGGCACCTTCACCAACGGAAATGAGCACCTGTTCAGCGACGATGGTGGTTACATCTCCCGCTGCGAAAATTCCCTCATAGGAGGTGTGATTAGCGCAATCGACGACGATGTGTCCCAGCTCATCACGTTTGACCAAATCGGCGACGACATCGGATTGGGGAACAAGCTCGAGTTCGACAAAGAATGCATCTGCATCAAGCTCGAGTTTTTTACCCTTCTTCTCGACCACGAGTGTGCGCGCATATTCATCGCCTTTTACAGCGGTAACTCGGTAACCTTCAAGGACTTCCACATTGTCTGCATTGAGCACTTTTGTTCCCAGCGCTGATTCGAACTCTCCGTGGGACGGTGTCACCAGAGTCACTTTTTCGGCGGTGTGAGCCAACTCCGCTGTGGAGCGAAGGGCAAGTTTGGTGTCTCCGATCACGACCACATTGCGTTCAATGAAGAGGGGTGCATAGGAAACTGCGCTGTAACAAAGGCCGCGCATCATATATTCTTTTTCCCCAGGGACATCTATATGGCGTCCCAGTGCACCTGTGGCTACGATAAGGGATTTGGCTTCATACAGGGCACCTTCTCGAGTGGTGACTTTAAAGCCTCCCTCGATTTTTTCAACCTTCTCAGCTTTGTCGAAAACGCGCGCATGCTCTTTGTAGTCAATCTCATTGGCGAAGCGGTTGACGGTTTCTTCACCGGTAATGACGAGATGTTTCTCAACAAAGGGAAGCTGTAAACGGTAATTGGTCTTCCCACCAAGATCACGGGTGATCAAGAGGACATTGAGCCTCTTGCGCAATGCATAAACTGTAGCTGTTTAACCAGCGGGACCACCGCCCAAGATGATTAGATCGTACATGGTTGTATGCTCCTCCTATTCGTCTTCCGCCTCGGGGATAAACCCCTCGGCCATAAGTCTTTGTGTCATGTTACGTGAACGGCGGATGATGGTCTCCGCGTTTTTCAGCTCTTCTTCGTAGGTAAGCGGTTTCTTTGCAATGCCTTCTTCAACTGCCTTGGATGCTACGGCAGCTGCCACGCGTGGGAAGACTTCCCACTCATCCATCGTTGGTAAAATATACTCCTGGCTGAGGCCTTTATCTTCTGCCATTTTCGCCAGCGCACCTGCGGCAGCAATGCACATGGTGTCGGTGATTGTGCTGGCCTGGACATCGAGCGTGCCGCGAAAGATGGCTGGGAAGCCAAGAGAGTTATTGACCTGGTTGGGGAAATCGGATCTTCCCGTTGCCACGACAGCAGCACCTGCTTCCTTCGCGACCCATGGCCAGATCTCTGGAATAGGATTGGCGCAGGCAAATATTACGGGATTCTTAGCCATGGTCTTAATCCAATCCGCTTTAATCGTGTCTGGGTCAGGAGTAGAGAGGGCAATGACGACGTCCGAGCCTTTCAGGGCATCAGCGATATCGCCTTTACGCTGTTTCTTATTCGTTATCTGGCAGAATTTCCATTTGTCAACGTATTCGGATTTCCGCAGCTCGAGATCCTCACGATCTTTGTGCAAGATGCCTCTGCTATCCACAACGATGCAGTTGCCGGGATCTGCGCCAGAGGCAAAGATCAATCGGGCGACGGTAACATTGGCCGCGCCGGACCCCAGAAAAACGATTTTAGCAGCCTCAATTTTCTTCCCTACGATTTTCAAGGAATTAATCAAGGCGGCCAGTGTAACTGTGGCTGTACCCTGGGCATCATCATGGAAGACAGGGATTTCAGCTTTGGCGCGTAAGGTATCGAGAATTCGGAAGCATTTTGGTTGGGATAAGTCCTCCAGATTCACGGCGCCAAAACCAGGCTGAATCAGGAGAACCGTCTCGATGATCTTGTCTGGATCTTTGGTGTCCAGCATGATGGGCCAGGCATCCACACCTCCCAGATACTTGAAGAGAAGAGCCTTGCCTTCCATCACTGGCAATCCAGCCTTGGGACCAATATCTCCGAGACCTAATACGCGGGTTCCATCCGAGACAACAGCCACCGTGTTCCCTTTATGGGTATGTTCATAAACCAATTCGGGATTTGCTTGAATGGCTCTACATGGAGCAGCGACACCGGGTGTATACCAAATGGCAAAATCATTAAAATCTCGAACTCGAGCTTTCAATGAAGTTTCAACCTTTCCATGGTAGAAAGGATGGAGGCGCATGGCATCAGCGGAGGGCTGTTCGGCTTTTGCCAAGAGTTCCTCAACAGTTGTAGGTTCTGTTTTTGGGGGCATAAATGAGATCTCCTCGTTATTTTTTGATCTTTACTTGGTCGAAGGATATTGTTGTGACCTGAAGAACACCTTCATATTATAGGCGCAAATAGGAATCTGTGTAAATAACCTTGTTCATGAGCACCTGAACCGTTTTCCAGATTTTAACCTGTCCGGGATCAGACATATCTACCTGGTCTGGTTCCAATTCCTCTCCCGCAGCAATGGCATCAAAGAGTTTCAGATAGAGAATTCCCACAGCGCTGCTATCGTCGCGATTCTCGATGATATTAATCGTCTCTTTGAGTTTCATATCCAACGGATTGAGAATGGCGGAGTCAATACCAACAGCCAATAACATGACGAGATAAACCCGGTCGAGCAACGGGCGCATCTCATTTGGGACTGCGTTGGAAACGTTTGAGAGCCCAATGGTTGTCATCGGCGGTGGATCCATTAACATCTTAAGCATCCGCACGGTTTCGATCGATTGGGGAACGTACTCCTGACACCCAGAGACAGTAAGGGCAAGTGGGTCGAAGTAAAGGTTCTCCATCGGGATACCCAATTCCATCGCCCGGGGTATCAATTTTTCCATTGCGATGCCGATACGCGCATCTGCACTGACAGGGATACCGCTCTTCTCCATACAAAGGGCAATCAGCTTTGCACCATATTCGCTGGCCAATGGTGGGACTTTCTCAAGTCGTTCCTCCTCAGCTGAAGCGGAGTTGATAAAAGCGTTGGACCCGACTTTTTTAAGTCCAGTTTCAATGGCAGCCAGGTTGGTAGTATCGAAGGAAAGCGTCATTCCCGGAACAGCTTCCTGCATGACATCCACAAGCCAGTCAACGATCTCCGGGCCTGATTTCTTTTGAGGACCGATGTTGAGATCCAGACAATTAGCGCCGGCTTCTTTTTGAGCGCGCGCCAGATTTACAAAGAATCCCCCATCACGTTCAGCGATTGCATTTTTGACACTGGGTGAAATGATGTGTATGTTTTCCCCTATTTTGTACATTAATTCCCTCCCATGAGGTTGTGATAGCGATAAGTGAGGCATTGTGTGAGAATGGGGCAGACCGATGAAAATCTTTGGAATAAAGAATGATTTTCAGCCTATCTGAGGAAAGGATTATATTAAATCTGATCGGTTAATCAACTCCCTTGTACTCTAGAAAGGTCCACCTCTGTTTTTTTGCTTGGCTGATATCTGGATAAGCAGTTACCTCCTTGTTTGTTTTATCAAAGTAAGCGATCCTTCATGCGTTTATCTATTTAAAACTGAATTCCCAATCGGGTTTCCAGAATTAAAAACGAAGGATTTTAGCTGCCATGCCATCGATTGCTGTCCAGGCCGGCGAGTCACTATTTACCTTGACCAGCGGTTCTCCCATAGCATCCATTCGATTTACTTCGGGATCCGCAGGCACCATGGCAGCAATCTCGATTCCGATTTCATCGATGGCTTCTTGAAGAGGCTGAGGAAGATCCCCTGTTACTCTATTGATAATCAGCTTCGTATCCTGCACGTTAATTTCGAGGTCCTGCGCTAAACGTGCCATCTCCCCGGCAGTCTTGACACCACGGACTGTTGGATCAGTGACCAATAAAAGCAGGTTTACATCGCGGGTTGTCCGACGGCTGATATGCTCCATGCCGGCCTCATTGTCAATAACAACATACGAGTAATGCCGGTTCACTTCGTCGATGATGACCCGCAATAAATGATTGATGGCGCAGTAGCATCCTTGACCTTCTGGACGTCCCATAGCCAGTAGGTCGACTTGATCGCCCTCTTCCAAGGCCATGCGGATTTCGTGTGTCAAATAATCATGACGGCTGATGGAGACACCCAATTGCCCTTCCAGTGCCACCTTCGATGTCTCCTCTCGGATCTCTCCAACGGTTGGGGGCATCGGGAGGCCAAGTGCAAGGTGCAAATTCGATGCGGGATCTGCGTCGATAGCCAAAATAGGTTTTTTAGTCCTTGCAATGATAGCTTTGATTAATAAAGCTGAAACGGTTGTTTTACCGGTACCACCTTTGCCAGCCAATGCAATTGTGGTTGTCATGATTCTTCTCCTATTTCATCCATACCATCTTTTACGTCTACACATCAAGTTTGTTTTTCCCAAACCTCTGCCACGCTAGGAAACCGATTGATTTCGGTATGAGGTAAGAATAATGCAGCCGTGAAGGCGTTGAAGAATTCGTTATCGGCGGAAAGTTCGATATAGGTCATTCTTTCGGCGATCTGTCTCACCTGCTCTCTTGCGGATTTTGAGAGCAGTGCCATGTAGGAGCCCAAGACGGAGGTATTCCCCAGGAAGGTAAATCGATCCCAGGGCAGGTCGGGAAGAAGGCCGATTTGGATGGCTTTTTCGACATTGATATATTGGCCGAAGGAGCCTCCCACTAAAACGCGTTGGACATCGGATAAATCCAATCCCACGCTACTTGCCAGCACACTGAAACCAGCGTAGATGGCAGCTTTAGCACGCATGAGATTTTCTATATCCACCTTTGTGATAGCGATGTCCTTTCCGCTCTCCGTTTCCTCTCCCCAAGCGAGCACGTATTCAGGGCCATGGGAGCCCTGTCGGACACGCGCTGTGTCCAGGTCTAGTTTAACGTTACCGACTCGATCGATGACCCCGGTGACGAAAAGTTCGGCCAATAAGGATATCAAGCCTGAACCACAGATGCCTTTGGGAGCTACATCGCCGATCACGCGGAAGGAAGGTTCAAAGGTTTGAGAGTGCACCCATACTTCTTCAATGGCACCCTGGGTAGCACGCATCCCATCCACAACGCCCGCGCCTTCAAAGGCCGGTCCTGCAGAACAAGCACAGGTCACCATCCAGTCTTTTGTCCCCAGGACGGTCTCTCCGTTGGTTCCAACATCGATGAAGAGGGTTAATTCCTCACTCTCTGTCAAACCACACGCTAAAACACCCGCGCTTATGTCCGCTCCTACATAGGAAGCCACCCCTGGAAGGCAATCGATGGATGCCAGGGGATGGACATGTAATTCCAGGTCAGAGGCCAGGTAACGGAAAGGCTGGTTCACAACTGGGATGTACGGTGTGAGCCGGATGGATTCGGGTGGGATCTTGAGGAAGAGATGGATCATGGTCGTGTTGCCGGAGATCGTGACCTTATGGATGTTCTCCAACTCGATCCCGGTTCGCTTTTGTAACCGTTCCAGGAGCGTGTGAATCGTTTCGCGGATTCGTTGACCGAGGATATTCAACCCTTCGCCTTTGCCTGCAAAGATGATCCGTGAGATCACGTCTTCCCCATGGGCGATCTGATTGTTGTACTCCGCGGCTTGATTGATGACCTCTCCGCTCTCAAGATCGACCAGATAAATGGTCACGGTTGTCGTTCCAATATCAATGGCGAGGCCGATGGGTCGAATGGGCTTTGAACTAAGATCAATCATACGAACCCTTTGACCTTCACCCTCATCGATTTCCAGCAGGATCCAGGGAGCCCAATTCGATTGGCGCAGCACGCCTCCCATTTTTCGCAGCATGGGGAGTGGGATTTCAACCGACCCGTATCCCAAGGTGCTGAGAGTTGTTTCCATTCTTGATACATCATCTCGATTGTCGTCAAGTGTGGGTTCTGGGAGCGTGATATGGAAGGCTCTTACGGTCTGCATGCTTTCGGGGTCGTAGGGGAAAGGAAGTTGTATTTTCTTGGCGGATTTATCCGTCACCAGGCGGCGAATGACGCGTTCCTGTTCAGGGATCGTCACCTTTACATCCCCTTCGATCACCGCCTGACAGGCAAGTGCATAACCTGCTTCAACATCGGAAGAGGAGAGGCGGATCGTAGATCGGCGACGCGCCCCTTTTCCATCAATGATAACCGCACAGCGCCCACAACGCCCTTGACCACCACAGGGCTGGGCGATCTCCAGATCAGCGTTTTGAATAGCCTCACTGATAAGTGTGCCCGTGGGTACCTCGATCTCCTTCTCCGACGGTAATAAGGTGACTTTATGAGTAGTCAAAATGACCCTCTTCTCTAACTTTGGAGATTGTACATCTCCCTGCGAAGCAGATTTTCCTGATTGGAATGATCGATAACGCACCTTCGCTGCGGTGGAAATTCACACTCTCTGGCCACGTCCTCCTGCTTCCAAGCAAGTAACTTATAACCGCGGGTTAAGCACAGATGGTCACAACACCTTGCATGGTGGCTTCCTATTACCTAAGCTCGTTTGCGAGAGCAGGGATTTTATCTTGCTAAAAAGCTAGAACCACGGATTCCACATGGAGATGATCTTCTCCAGGGAATTTTTCCTGTGACAGCGTTGTGCTCCAGTCTCATGGAAAAGGTCCAACGCCGCCACATTTCCTTCGCTTTATTTCTGCCACATTGCGTTAAGGTAAGAAGTGATATCCACTGCTTCCCTTGGACCCACCATAATCTCCCAACCGGGCAGCTCTTCCTCAAGCTCCCCTGAAATAACTGCTACGTGGCCAGGGATGATGATTCTACGGTGAGCGACTTTATCTTCAACATTGTGTGTTTTGGCGTCCTTGGCGATGCGCTCTGCATCGAACTTACCGGCTGCCCAGGCGGTTAACACACTCATCCCTTCTGCGTCAGCCACCAGCAACCAACCTGGCCACCCGGATCCTTCAACCTCATTTGCTACAGAGAAGTAAGTAATGGAGAAGTTCGTTGTGACCAACAATGGTGAGTTCTTATCTGGGGAATTAATCTCATATACACCTGGCAGGACCTGGATAGGCTTTTGTGGATCGGTATAGATGTTTTGACGTAGGACCAGTAAGGCATACAGGCTTGCCGGGTTGAAGTCCTCCAGCACAATCAAACCGCCATATTTGGCGATGTGCTCAGCCGCCAGAAGCGTTTCATCCACACCTTCATTAGACCCCGGGAAACTAATAATTGGGAAGCCCAGGGGTCTGAAGGTTTTCTTGAGCGCCAAGCGGCGGAGGGTTGTTAGCGTTTCCAGGGAGTCCTTATAACCTTTCACGGATGGATCGAGAACAATCTGTTCTACGCCAACGCCTTTGATTTTCTGCGTGAGATCCGCCAGATCGTCGAGGTTTTCAGCGCGCGCAACCAGGGGTAGTCCGGCTTCTTTGGCGACATTTGCCATCGCTTCCCAGTTTTCCTTGTTGGCAGCGTGGATCAAGGGTCGCGTTCCGTCGGATGCCTCCGCCCCTGCTTTTG
Organism: Chloroflexi bacterium RBG_16_48_8; assembly: GCA_001795115.1. Classification (GTDB taxonomy): domain Bacteria; phylum Chloroflexota; class Anaerolineae; order Anaerolineales; family E44-bin32; genus MGNI01. The sequence goes on from MGNI01000089.1 coordinate 30,782, forward strand.
CTAATTCAGCGGTTGATGTTATGAAAATCAAGGGTTTTTTACTTAGAGATCGAACAGCAGAGATCGCGCTCTTGAACGTAGCTGCATCTCCAGAAGCAGCTTCAATTGCGAAGCCATCCAGAAATAGATTAATACCGACATAGTCGACGTGAAAGGCCTCCACCTGAGCTACTTTGCTCTTAAGTGTCTCCAGATCCTCTGTATCTTTCAATCTCAGAAAGATACCGGGTTTATGGTAGAAGGTTTTTTCATGTCGGAAGAGCACAGTTTCGTTGCCGACTTTGACCTCGCTATCTTCCCCCTTGATTTCGACCAATTGGATGGGGGGAGTAGAGGCTGCCTCTAATTTCATTTTGGCTTCGTCGCTGACATAGGGACAATCGCTTAGAGAAACTTGTTTGGCTGCCAGCTTCATGGCGAAGGCAAGACAGGTCGGAAAACCGCATTCCTTGCAGTTTGTTTGTGGTAAAAGTTTGTAAATTTCTAAACCGGATAATGCCATGTTCTGCCTCCACCCTCGCTAGAATGTTGATTCAGGCTTATACAGCTCATCGATAACAGGTCGGACCCGTTTCAGTGTTTCTGGATGTCGAAGGATCAGGATATCGGCACCGGAGAGGATCAGGGTAGTGGCAGTGATCGCCTCCCAATTCAACGCTCGACGTTTCCAATCGCCCCAATGCTCTGGAACGCCCTCCCCAACCTTTGATTCCTTCACTCTCCATGCCTCCTCACCGGGGTTGACGAACATCGGCTGCTGTGTCATCTTATCACCCTGGAGCGCAGCTAATCGTAAACGCTCCATGACAGAGTAGCCATATTCGATGCCATATCCGAGGGCTCCTGTTGTTGGATCCATGATGATCCTTTCAAGAGGTAAGCCCATATCATGGATGAGGATAACAAGCTGTTTGGAGAGATTTACATCCATTGGGGTTTTGGATTGTACCAAATGATTATTCGCCAAGGCTGCTGCGACGATGGTGCGATAATTCTTCTCCTCACAAATCCCAATCAGCAGTCTTTCCCCTTTGGCTTCTTCGGCCACAGGTACGATGAGTTCATTGTCCATCTCTGCCTGGCCAGGACCGATAACAGCCAGGGGCAATCCAGTTGAATCCAAAACCTTACGAACAGTTGCGGTGGCATTCTTAATGGTGTTTCGCGCTCCGTCCTTGGTTGTAGAGCCCAGAACCAGATAGATAAGATCAGCTCCTGCCGCTTCAGCTGCTCTAGCCCACTCACTCGGATCCTCCATTGCCTCCCCCCATGCTTCTAAGAGAATCGGGGACCAATCACCTGGTTTACGATCTCGAATTTCAAGCGCTAGAGCCGGGCGGTTGGGTGATTTTCCTTCAAAGTGAAGGTAGGGTAATGCGGTTGCTCCACCTACAGTTACGGTACTTTTGCGTGTGCCCCCTTGATCGGAAGTCGCACCAAGGGTGACCTCCCGCACTGCGCTGGTCCATTTCTCTTTGGGGATTTCTATAGCCATATCATTTCCTTTCTCCCGTCGGTGGACATTCCGCGGTCAGCCCTCAGCTTATTTTCCAAGCTGAGGACTGAACACGGATTGAGATTAATCTTATTAAAGCATCGGCGGCATCGATAGGGCTGGATGATTCTTCGCAGTCACGTGCTCCAGTAAACCCTCGACGTCGGTGCAGATCGTTTCATCCGCGATCTTATCGATCAAATCTGGGTCACCTTCGCGCTTAGCCACCTCATTCAGCTGTTCCGCCATTTGATTTTTAAGGATGGAGGACATCCACACCACACGTTTGAAACCGCCGT
>MGNI01000089.1:32591-36740 GCA_001795115.1 Chloroflexi bacterium RBG_16_48_8
GATGTAGAACTTGCCATGACCCATGACTCCGGGTGTTTGTAAACCACCGCCAGCCATACCCGCTAAGGTTGAGAAAGTCATTCCGGCTGGAGTCATGCTGGTGTCCTCTCGGCTTACGATCATAATCCCATTTGCTTCAGGGATCAACATGGCGATGCATTCGAAACAGCCGCAGGCTGTCATGGGATTCTCCATGATGGCGTATACGGCAACTTCGTTAACCGACCCATGAGAGGCTTTCACCGCATACTCATTAACGCCTGAGAAATAGCCTTTTGCGGGATCGGTAACCTGCCCCTTCTTGATCGGTTGGTTGGGACCCGTGGGGTTGATCTGGAAGGAGGCCTTACAATCCAACCAGTTATAAGCACCGCAAAGCCCCAGTCGTTCAGGACTGACAATGCAGACATGATCAGGTGCAAAGGATTGGCATAGGGTGCAGGAATAGAATTCGTCCACACTTTCATCCGTCATCTCGCCCATGCGCACATTTCGTTCCTCATAGGCTTCCCGGGCTGTTCCGAGCCATTCAGTATAGAGTTCGGGATCGGTGATGATTTTCACCTGCACTTTATCGACAATGCTGCCGAAATCTCCATGGAAGCGTGCATGCAGGATATCGCCGAAGTGCTTCAGATTGAAACCTTTTTCGACAGATGCTTTACTTACGCGGATCCAAGCAATATCACGCTGACCGATGTGCTGAATGCCGGATGCTCCATTAACGAAGTAGTGGATCTGGCGCTCAAGGACGGGTTCGAAATCTTTCTCCATCTTGCGTCCGGCCACCTCGACGAGGATGCCCATATTCATGGAGCCACCCTCTTCAAGATTTTCGAAACCAGGACCGATGACCTCGATTTTGCCATCTTCGACTTTATCTGAATCTGTCATGTAGAGGTACTCAAAGGCGCGGCTGTTTTTACCACCAGATTCAAGGCGCATATCCGCTCTGCGTACAACCTCGCCTTCGAAGGCAGAACCGTAAGGAATAGGCACGGGTACTTGCGTGACGCGGATCTTCACGCCCCGTACCTCAATGGCTTTTTGGACGAATTTTGTGGCTTTCTCCGCTTCTGTCTTTCCTTCAATCTCATTCCAGGGCATGGAGATGACGTGTTCGTAGCGGGTGATGCCGGTAGGCAGGATCGCCGGAATGATGGTATCCGCGAGTACAGGGAAACCATAGGAGATCGCTCCGGCTGCTGTTGCGTACTTCAAGTCATCCACCTCGCCTAAGGCCAAGACGAAAGCGAAGACACGGAACTTGTTGTATAGAAGGATATCGCGCCACTGACCACCCTTCATCCCACCGAAGGTGAGTGCTGAGCGGGTGGCAAATCCCAGTGGGTAGATGGCGGAGATGGTATCTTTTCCGAAGGGTACGATGTAGGTATCGTAACCCATCTCCACCCCCTCTTCGTGCAATTGATCGATCACGGATCGGCCGTTCACATTGCCGACCAGGAAGGTGAGGATGCTTCTCTGCTGTAGCCCGCGCACGATGGCAACCGCGGCTTCGTTGGAGTGTGCACAACCGACAATAGCGGCAAAACCGGGCATACGGCCATCTACAAGTTGAATACCCCATGAACGAAGCTGAATATCATCGATAGGGCCATTAAGGTAGCCACCATTCTCTACAGGACCAGATCCATTCCCGCCAACATCAGGACTGGTGAAGGAGGTTGATCTAGCTAATTCTATCCCTGGATAAGGCTGAGGTTCCAAGCCGTATACGAATCGAACGCCCTCGATGGTCTCTTCGGCAAGAAGAGTGGCCATACCGCAGTCCAGTGTCTCACCCAGGTAGGGTGTCCAGACGTTTTTATCTGGAATGGGGTGGAGCAACTTCTTAGCATGTTCGATTACAGGCTCAAGATCACTCAATTTCTGAGCCTCATGGCCTAGCATACCCAGGATGACGGGCAAGTAATATGCGGTATTGGGAAAGGTAACGGGAGTATCCGGACCTTTTTCTTGAATGGCTTTTTGCAGGAGAGCATCCGCCTCGGCTACGATAGCGTTTGCCCCTCGGATGGCGCGTGTTGCAATATAACGTGACATAGTCTTTTTCCTCCCTACTTCACCGAGTTACCATATGCGGCTTCGATACGTTCGGGCAGCGATAGTTCCATAAACTCTTCGATTCTCCAATCGCCACTCTTACCCCATTTCGTGGGATCATACACGGGTAGACCCAGGTCGGCTCGTTTCTTGTCGATGTGAGCCAGGGATCTACGAACGATTTCTTCTCCATCATTGCAGAATTCCATCCTGCCGCCTACCTTTTTCTCCCAACCCTCATTGATGAAATTATTTACCTCAGTGACTTTCTCGACCGGGCTGGAGTGACCCATGATGACATAGGCCCCGGAGGCGACGCAATACGTGCCGATCGAGATCGCTTTCTCACTCATCCATTCCGGTGCCATACCCACTGCAGGGATGTCGCTGATATCATCACCCAAACCACCTTCCGTCGCCATTTGAGCCAGGACCGTGAGGATGCGGGAGTTGTCCACGCAAGATCCCATGTGCAGCACGGGTGGCATACCGACCGCTTCACACACCTCTCGCAGCCCAGGACCTGCAACTTCGAAGGCTGCTTCAGGCGTCATGTAGCCTTGTTTGGCGCTCGCTATCGCACCACAACCCGTCTCAACCACGAGTACATCGTTCTTGAGGAACTCTGTGACAACATATTGATGGAGTGAGTCATGGCAAATACGAGGGTTGTTACATCCGATGTTGGCCACAACACCGCGAATGCGTCCAGACATGATGGCATCATTGAGGGGGCGTAAAGAACCTCGATAGAAGCCGCCTAAGGCATAGGTGATGTATTCATGAGAGAAACCGGGGATAAGCTGGGTGTGCTCTTCAGGGATGTGCATCTCGCCACGGTTAGGGAAGCGATCGGCCGCTCTGCGGACGATATCCTTGGCGATTTCCAAGGCCCGATGTTCGTCGAATTCGATGTGGGTGGCACCGGAGATTTTCGCCTTGGGAGAGGTGGTGATGATTTCTGTGTGGAATTGGTTCGCAAGTTTGACAACACCCTGCATGATGCACTGGATATCCACCACCATGGCGTCTACGGCGCCAGTTAGAATAGCTAACTCCTGTTGCAGGAAGTTGCCTGCCAGGGGTACGCCTTCGCGCATGAGGGTTTCGTTGGCTGTGCAGCAGATACCACCCATGGTGATGCCCTTCGCTCCCTTACTCTTGGCATACTCGATCATTTCAGGGTCTTGGGCTGCGGCAACGATCATCTCTGATAGGGTCGGTTCATGTCCGTGGATGATAATATTGACCTCATCCTCTTTAAGGATGCCTAAATTGGCTTCCGATATGACTGGACCTGGTGTGCCAAAAAGCACATCCGAGAGGTCAGTCGCCAACATTGAGCCACCCCAACCATCGCCCAACGCGCAGCGCATGGCTTGATCAAGAATGTGTTCGTAATCCTGATCGGTTCCAACGTTGGTGCGATGCATGGTCTCGACAATTTCTCGATCGATGTTTCGAGGGGAAATTTTTAGTTCTTTCCAAATCTGTTGTCGCTTCTTGGGAGCACGTTTTAGATAGAGGATTTCACCTTGCGGTTTACCAAACTCCTCCAGGGATTTCAGCGCCACATCTTTAGCGATTTCTTCGTTTGTGCGACCGTCAATTTCCACATCCAGGTATAAGGCCATCTCCCGCAGCTTGGCTGGGTCATGGACCTTATAGTCAGGCGCATGCCCTTCTGCTGCTGCCAAAAGGGTATAGGCTAAATCACGACCATGGTCTGAATGGGCGGCTGCACCCGCTGCTACCATGCGAGCGAAGTTACGAGCTGCAACGGTCTCACGCGTGGCTCCGCAGACACCGGTTTGCCCTTCTTTCACCAAGCGGCAGGGGCCCATACCACAAACTTTGCAGCAATATCCGTCGGCGCCGATGGGGCAGGGTGCCATGGCGTCCGCCCGCGAAAACGAAGTCTCATACTCATGATCACAAGCGAGTTGTAAAAGTGTGATTGAAGCCTTGTCTCGACTGGCTTCTTCGGGTTTCCTGATATTTTTTGCCATTTCGGTCCTCCTCCTTAAGTTTTAACGACGAAACTCACCAGACATTTGAACCTCGGCTTCGTATGTCTCAGTT
>MGNI01000089.1:36797-37072 GCA_001795115.1 Chloroflexi bacterium RBG_16_48_8
AGCACAGGGGGTTCCCCCTCGCCAACAGGAAATCCGGCATTCGCAAGAGCCTCTTCAATTGCAGGCTGTTTTATTTTTGCGGGATCGAAAGAGATCATTACCTGTTTCCAGGCAGAACTTGCATAGACCTTTTCTAATCCATCCAGTTTTGTCAGAGCATCTCTGACAGTCAGCACATGGTGATCGGCGTACATGGCGGGTAGGTCAAGTATGATATTCTCCATAGCGTCCTTCTCCTAGGCAATTGATAATGGGATTTTTTTCAACATGTCCAA
>MGNI01000089.1:37208-37526 GCA_001795115.1 Chloroflexi bacterium RBG_16_48_8
ACGGTCAATGACATTGCCAAATTCATTTCCTGAGAGTTCGGTTCCGATTTTATATAAACAATCACAGGCTGCATCACAGACAGGAACCCCTTCTTGAGGTGATCCGTCCTCAATGAAGAGGCGAAAAGTCAGGCTGTCTAAGTAAATTGCCATTTCCCGCATAATCTCGTTACCACAATATTTCATGGTCGATTTGTAATGATCGGTTATTTCTGTAAGGGAACCGAAAGGTTTGAGAAAGACCATCGAAGCGTCTATTTCTTCCAATCATGGTTCCATCAGACATCTACGCCCAGCCGGAACGGCAATGGTATGGTC
>MGNI01000089.1:37577-43802 GCA_001795115.1 Chloroflexi bacterium RBG_16_48_8
ATGGATGGTGCCAACCCCGGGTTATCGCAAACTGGACTGAATAGCTTTGCTTCAGGCAAGGCTTCTGGCAGAAAATCCTCGGGGTAATCAACTACTTGGGGTAGCACGCGCAGTGCCTTCCAAGTGTAAACGAACCAATATCTGCGTGCAGATTATGTGATATTGGCGGCGATGCCTTCGCCCCATTGCCCTTGAGTAAGAGCCAGAATGTGAAACGCAGAAACGCCATATTTTCCATTGCCTGTAAGGATGGGTTTCATATACAAAAAATCTGTTGAAACAATTCCTAACGAACATAAAGCCTACAATACAGATCAGGGTAGTGGGGAAAGTCACGTTTCTACCTGCCGAGCGTCATACCCCCATTTGCATGAATATTTTATGAGATGCAAGGCAGACGAAAGGTCATTTTTATTTCAGCTGGGCTAGAATGAAAATGCTGATATCTAGCAGCTTGTTGATGTTGATTTTTGTATTCGGGGTGTTGTTGGGACTTTATGGCAAATCAAGCCCAATCGATCGTATCACATGAGAAGGCCGTCAATCCGGTTGTTGAAAATCGTTCGCCAATAGATCAAGAAGTCTTTGGCGAGCTAACTGAACGCGCTTTATGTTATTCAATCACGGAGGAGATGCTTTTTAGTTCTCTGGCAGAATATCTGGCTGCAAAGGGAATAGGCTTTGCGGTGGCTCGTATCACGGAAGAAGCAACATCCCTTGAACTGGAAGCGCTCTTTGCACCCAATGGAACCAACCACACTCCCTGTGCCTACTCATGCCCTTCTAAATCAGACTCTTTCGGTAAGATTAGGCTGATCACAAATCTCACGGAAGACCTTGGAAAACAGGAAGTCCTTTTTATGTCTGCGGCAGACGAAATCGTGGAGGATGGTGGAGAAGTTCTTCGCCAAGCCTTCGGTACTGATCCCATGATGATCATCAGCCTGCAAAGAAATCAGCCCTTGAAGGAAATCTTGATCCTTAGCGGGAATGGTTTGGATGATAAATGGATGTCGAAGGCAATGGATCTGGCTGGGAAATTGTCATCAGCTCTCGAAATTATTCGGCTGCAATCAGATCTGTGCCAAAGGGAAGGCCATCACGATTGGTTATACAGGTATTCTAAGGAGGGGCATCTTCTAACAGATGCTCAAGGCGTGATCCGAGGTGTCAATCAAAAAGCCATGGAATTATTGAGTCTGCCGCGTGAAGATCTTGTATGCAAGAATATCGTTGACATCATTCCCGGGTCGAAAGATCTGATGGATCACTCACAAGTCTCTACTCAGGTTTCTCCTTCCGTCATTGAAGTGGATTACCAAGTTCAAGGAGAGTCGGTTCGTTACCTTCACGTAGAGCATCATCCTGTAACTATGGATGAAGAGAGTGAAGTGCTGGTAAAGATAAGCGATTTGACAGATCGCTGGCGTTATGAGGATATGGCTCGCCAGTTGGTGAAGCTCAATACGGTTGGGGATAAGGATCTATCCGTTGGTATGCTTTTGCAGGATTCATATGGGAATATCCTCCAGGTGAATGAGTCTGCGGTTGAAATGCTAGGTTACTCCTTGGAGAGTTTGCGTGGTCAGCCCTGGACGATGATCATCCCTGAAGATCAGCAGTATAAAGTGAATCAGGCCAATTTACGGCGAATGCGTGGCGAATCGGGGCGCTATGAAATTCAACTGCTGCATAAGAATGGGAAGCGCCTGGATATGCTTGTGAGTGAGAGTCCTTATCAGGAGAATGGGTGCTATGCCGGCACTTTTGTCTTCATAACGGATCTCACAACGTTGAGAAAGGCAGAGGCTATTGTCCTCGGTCAGAATTGGGAATTGCAACGCGTCATAGAACGGTTTGTGAGGCTGAATCAAAAGGCGATGCACTCACTGCACATGGTTGAACCTCACGAACTTCTGGAACAGGTTGGAGAAGAACTTCATCAATTGGGGATGACGTGTTTAATCGCCACATTTAATCCAAATGAGCCTTATTGGAATATTCAATATGGATCATCCCATCTTGGAAGAATGAACTCCGAGGGCATTCATCCGGTATCGGATTTTGAGACATCCATTGCGGTGGATTTTAAAGATCCGTCGCTGATCCTACTTCAATCAGGAGAGACGATTTTTGTAGAAGAACCAGATCGTACAGTTGAGAGTCTGGTTTCACAAGTTTCACCCTTCAATCCATTTCTGGAAGGGGTGACGACATGCCCTCGTATTCTTGCGCCATTGAAGACCATCGATCGCTTGTTGGGTGTTTTGGTGATTTGTGGTGAAGAACTGACATCGGAAGAACTTCCAACCATTACGACTTTCGCTAATCATCTCTCCATTGCTCTGGAAAAATCACGACTGATTACAAATACCATGGTTCAGGCCCGACTTGGTAAGGTCTTGGCGGAGATCGTATCTGCAACGAGACGGGAAAAGGATTTAACTCACCTGGCAAAAGTATCGGGTCAGCTCATTCTGGAAGCTTTAAAGTTGCAGCTCTGCACATTCTCCTTTGTTGGAGACAGTGGTGATACGTTAAGTGTTCTGCTGTCCATCGTTGGTTCTAACTGTATAAACGAGAGTCCCATACCTGCTGCAGGATGCACAATTAAGCTAATGGACTTCCCAATTGTGGAGGGGGTTCTAAGAACAGGTCGCCAAGCCATTCTCTCGGATTCACGTCAGCTCTTTATTGATGAAGGAAGGAAATTTTCCCAAGTGAACACATGCCCTTCCCTGTTAATACCGATGACAGCATCGGAGAAAAACATTGGATTGGTAAGCCTCCTTATGGATGATCCGGACAGAAAGTTAAGTCCAGATGAACAGCTTTTCCTCCAGACCAGTGTGGACCAAATTTCCGCGGCTGTGGTGAAAGTCCAACAATTGGCGGAGGAAGACCACAAAGCTCAAATAGAACAGACTTTATCGGGGTTGATTGTCGACATTTTGGCGAGCCGCGACCTGGAAGAGGTGGTTCAGTTGACACTCAAGGGTGTTGCTCCTTTATTTCCTTGCCATTTTGTGTGCCTTACGCGATTCGACCTCCTTGGTAGAACTGCCCAGATTCTAGGTGTCTTAGGTCAAGATAAGAAACCATTCGAGGTGGGGGAAATCATTCCATTGGAAGAGTGGGATGGAAATGCAGACCTGATAGCAGGAAAAGTGGTTCATTATGAGGCTTCCCATGTTATGGATTCAGCCTCAGAGGTGGCTCGCCGAGTGTTTGGCTTGGGATCAAAATCCTGGTTATCTTTACCTCTGATTGTCCAAAATGAGATTTTTGGGGCTTTGTCTATTGCTAGCGGACAAGCCAACATTTCAACTCCGGAAAATTTGGCTCTTGCAAGTCGCATCCAAGATCGTTTAGCAATTGCCTTATCGAATGCGTACAATCATACAAATATGAGTCGTCAAGCAAAAGAGATGACCGCACTGGTTGATCTTGCCCTTGCGATTGCAGACGAACAGGAACTTCGCTCATTGTTGCATACGGCTCTCCAGCGCAGTACCCAAATTCTGGATGCAACCATGGGTGCGATATTCTTGATCGAGAAGACAACGGATGAGATGACGCTGGTCACGGAACTAGGGCTTCCGTTACCTCCTGCCGTTCTGAGGCTTCAAAAGGGGCAGGGCCTGGCTGGAAAGGTTTGGGAAAAGAGAGATGCGTTCATTCTAGAAAAATTACGTGATCTTGGTGACCCGGGTTGGCTGGAGGCGTGTTATGCCACAGGATCCGCCATAGGGGTCCCATTACTATGGGAAGATGAAGTTCGGGGTGTGCTGGCTTTGTATCAACCTGGTGAAGGCAAACGCTTCACTCAACATGATGCAGAAGTCTTATCGCAAGTGGCAGCCCAAGTCTCTGTGAGAATGATCCATATCCAGGAATATGAAAAAACCACCAGGAAAGTCAATCAACTTAGGGTTGTGAATGACGTTGCACGACGGATGAGCACAATCCTGGTTGAAGATCTCCTCTTCACTGAAATTGTACGGAGAGCAGCTCATGGATTGAATCTTGATTTGGTCATGCTTTTCCTGGTTGAAAGAGATGAGCTTATTGAAGTCGCCTCCTACTACCTTCCTGAGGATATGTATGGGATATGGGAGCCGATTACCCTCAAGATAGGCAGGGGCGGGGTCATTGGATGGGTAGCAAGTGAAGGTCAGCCGGTCCTAATTTCAGATGTTTCAAGCGATCCAAATTATCTGCCCATTATACCGATTGATATTAAGATCCAATCCGTCGTTGGGATTCCTCTTAAACTAAAAGGTGAAATCACCGGTGTTTTCCTTGCCGGGAGCGAGAAGCTTGCAGCCTTCGATAAAGTGGATGTTGATGCATTATTGGCTTTGGGAGCACATATCTCAACTAGTATTGAAAATGCTCGGTCGTATGAGGAGACAAAAGTAGTCCAATATCGGCTGGCTGAATCAGAGAAACTGCGTTCTATAGGATTAGTGACCGGAGGGATCGCTCATGATTTTAATAATCTTTTGTCGGTCATTTTGTCCCGAACTGAACTGGCTCTCATGCATACCGACGACGAAGAAGTTCGTCGTCATCTAGAGCAAGTGATTGCTTCGGCAAAGGAAGGTGGGGAGACGATTCATCGTTTGGAGGGTTTCGTAACTACGGAAAAGGATAAGAGCGATTTTACAGGTGTCGATATCAATCAAGTCGTTAAGGAAGCTATTGAGATTAGTAAACCCAGGTGGAAGGATCGGGCAAAGAGTGAAGGGATTGAAATCCAAATGATCACGGAGTTGTATACCGATCAACCCATTCTGGGGAGACCCAGCGAGCTTAGAGAGGTCCTGGTGAACCTGATTTTCAATGCTCTGGAAGCTATCCCAGCGGGTGGAATTATCGTCCTCAAAACGGATAATAAGGACAATGGTATTTCCTTGATCGTATCAGATGACGGTGTGGGCATGACTCCCGATATGAAAAACCAGATTTTTGTCCCATTTTTTACAACAAAACCGGGAAGGGTCGGGCTTGGCCTTTCCATGTGTTATGGCATATTACAGCGTCATGGGGGGACGATTGATATTCAGAGTGAGATTGGGGAAGGCACAACAGTATCCATCTGGCTGCCTACCTACGCTAAAATCGGATCAGAGGATGATTTTACGCAAAGCACGACGATACCCGCGTTGGTAGAACCGGTAACCATTCTGATTGTTGAGGATGAAAAATCCATCCTTGAAGGTCTTGTTGAAACCTTTGCTGACGCTGGACACAAGGTGCTGGCTGCATCCAATGGGCTGGAGGGGTTCGAGCTGTTTCTTGAAGCGGGGGGATTGGATATTGTCTTCACTGAACTGGGTATGCCAAAGTTGAGCGGTTGGGAGTTAATTGAACAATTGCGAGCCTTTGATTCGAAGTTGCCTATTGTGATCTTTTCGGGTTGGGGGGATGTGATTAACCCTATGAAGCTGCGACAGTTTGGTATTGCCAAAGTCATCAAGAAACCTTTTGAGATGGCCAAATTGCATTCCACCTTGTATGAGGTTCTCGCCATGAGAAAGAGGTTGGATCCTTCTTGAATTACCGGTTGCGTTATTGGATTTCAGTGGTCTCTAAATTCGGAAAATAAATACAGTAGGGATGGATAAGACGGTCAGGATTAGCCCGCTTGTTTTGCCTTAAGCATTTGAAGATCAAAGGATGTCTTCTGGTTAGACCGTGATGATCGCAATTCGTAGAGGGAAGAAAACTCCCTAGAATTGGAGTGTGTCCTTATCATCCAGCCATTCATCTGTGAATCCGGCTTTATAAAGTTGATGGTAGAGACCTTCACGTGAAAGCAATTGGGTGTGCGTGCCTTGTTCAACGATCTGACCCTTTTCGAGGACAATGATGCGATCAGCATTGATCACTGTGGAGAGGCGATGCGCGATGATAAAGGAAGTCCGTCCTTGAAGCAGGCGCGTCAGGGCTTTTCGGATGAGCAATTCGGTTTGGGTATCTACGCTGGAGGTTGCCTCATCCAGGATGAGTATTCGCGGATCAGCTAACAACGCCCGGGAGAAAGAGATTAATTGACGCTGCCCAACAGAAAGAATTAAGCCACCTTCTTCCACAGGGGTGTTATAACCGTCCCTGAGGCGGAGGATGAATTCATGAGCACCTACCGCTTGAGCTGCATCCATCACCTCCTGATCTGAAGCTGATAATCGACCAAAGCGGATGTTCTCAAGAACCGATCCC
>MGNI01000089.1:43823-44166 GCA_001795115.1 Chloroflexi bacterium RBG_16_48_8
AGGACAACTCCCATCTGCCTACGAAGGCTTCCTTGTGAAATATTGCGTAAATCATGACCATCCACCAGGATTTTCCCATGGGTGGGATCATAGAAACGTGAGAGCAGTTTAACGAGTGTCGACTTACCTGCACCCGTCCGTCCTACCAATGCCAGCTTTTCACCAGGTTCAGCTTTAAGGTCGATTCCCTTAAGAACAGGCCTCTCGTCATCCGGATAGTTGTAACTGACATTGCTAAAAATCACTTCACCATGGATGGAAGGTATTTCGATGGCGTTCTCCGAATCCGGGACTTCTAGGGGAGCGTCGAGAAGTCCGAGAATACGTTCACCCCCAGCCATTG
>MGNI01000089.1:44242-45434 GCA_001795115.1 Chloroflexi bacterium RBG_16_48_8
AACCAATATACCGGGCGTTATTTGCTCGATTTGAGCAGCAGTCCCGCCAATCCAGATGAGGAACGCCATAGCTATAACACCCAGAAAGTCGATTGTTGGGAAGAAGATGGAAGCCAATTTGGATGCTCTGATGTTTGTTGATAAATTGTGATAATTGACCTCATTTCTGAAAAAGTCATAATTTGTTTCTTCTCTCGAGAAAGCCTGCACTACTCGTATACCATGAATGTTTTCGGCCAAGACAGAATTAACCCAACTGATCGCAGTACGGACCTCACGGTAGAATTCTCGGGCTTTCCTGCGGAATAGGATGGTGACCAGCACCATAAAGGGGATGACCATGAGAGTAAGCAGGGACAGCTTAGCGTTCATGGAGAACATGGCGATGATGATGCCAAACACTGTCACGAGATCACGAACGACTGCAATAATTGCCCATGTGATGAAGTCGCGAAGGACCTCCACATCATTGATTACACGTGTGATCACACGCCCCACGCTGTAATGACTGAAGAAATTGAGGGAGAGGTTTTGCAGGTGTTCGAATAGTCTGGACCTCAGATCATAGATAATCGATTGACCCGCCCTGGCCATAAGATTGACTCGTAGATAGATGGAGACCCATTGGACGAAGGCTGCCAACAAGAAAAGGTACACGGCCTGGCGAAGGGCATCCATCGAATTGGCTGCGATACCTTCATCAAGAGCAAACTTGATAAGATAGGGCCCCAAAACAGCCGCGATAGAGCTTACAATCATCAGAAGAAGTGCAATGAGAAATTGCCATTTATACGGGCTAATAAAGTCAACCAGATTCTGGACGACTCTAGGGTCATAGCCCTTGACGGGCAGTTCATCTAGTTGGGGCGGTACTGCTTTTCGACTCATGATCTTTTCGATTAATCCATTTGTGTCGGGATTCAAGCCATTTCTTGATCGCGAAATTGCAGATCGTAAATTTGCCGATAATGGCCATCCTGTGAAATTAATTCCTTGTGAGTTCCTCGTTCAATAATGGTTCCCTGATCTAGTACGAGAATTTGATCCGCACGGTGGACCGTGGAGAGGCGCTGTGCGATGACAAAGGTTGTTCTCCCCTTCATGAGTTTAGTTAGGGCTTTCTGTATCAAATCCTCGGTTTGTACATCGACGCTGGCGGTTGAATCGTCAAGGATGAGTATGCGCGTGTCAA
>MGNI01000089.1:45449-45820 GCA_001795115.1 Chloroflexi bacterium RBG_16_48_8
CAATGGCCACCCGCTGCCTTTGACCACCGGACAAGGTCACACCCCGTTCGCCCACTGCACTCTCATATCCTTCTGGTAAGGAGAGAATGAACTCATGGGCTTGAGCAGCTTTAGCTGCGGCGATAACTTGTTCTAGGCTGGCATCCTGTCGCCCATAGGCAATATTCTCGTGGATCGTAGTAGAGAAGAGCAAAGACGTTTGGAGGACAATGCCGATTTGACGACGGAGGAATGTCAAATCCATCTCACGTACATCTATTCCATCGATTAATACTTTCCCGGATGAGACATCGTAAAAACGCGGGATGAGGTTTACCAAGGAAGTTTTCCCCGAACCTGTGGAGCCAATCAAGGCGACAATTTGATTCGGC
>MGNI01000089.1:45856-47351 GCA_001795115.1 Chloroflexi bacterium RBG_16_48_8
CCCCTTTATATTTCAACGACACATCCAGAAATTGGACCTTCCCCTTTAGAGGTGGCATTGGGATAGTCTTGGACGGAGATCGAATATCAGGTTTTGTATTCAAGACCTCCTTGGTTCTGGCAAGACCAGCGGAAGCTTCTCCGGCTGAATTGACCAACCAGGCTAACATCTGGGTGGGTTCGCCCAGGAGGACCAAATAGCTGTTAAACGCAACAAGATCTCCCAATGTCATCGAACCGTCAAGAACCATCCGTCCACCAAACCATAAAATGAGAATGGTGCTTAGAGTGATCAGAAGCTGGGTGGTGGGCATAATTTTTGACCATTCGTTGAGAACTGTGACCCGCGCGGTGTAAAGATCCTTATTGGCTTCATCGAAGCGATCGATCTCATACGGTTCCCGGGCAAAGGCTCGAACTACCTGTACACCAGTGACATTCTCCTGTAATCGTGAGGACAACTCCCCTAATGCATTATCCACATCCAGGAAAAATGCGCTGATCCGTTGTCCGAATCGAGTCGTGGATAACAGAAGTGGGATCATGGGCGCCAGCGCAATGAATGCCAGTCGCCACTGATCCAGGAAAAGCAGGAATACAATCCCGACGAGCAGTAAGAGTACACGTGCCAGTTCGGCAACGCCCTCTCCGGTAAAGTTCTGGATGGAACGAACATCGTTGATCGTTCGACTGATAAGTTGTCCACTCTGAATATGGTCATGATAGCTGAAGGAAAGATGCTGGATGTGGTCATAAAGGCGGTTGCGTAGATCGAAGGCTACATGGTGAGAGATCCATTCAGCCACATAGCGTTGGATGTAAGACAGGAGGGCGCGCAGAAGACCCAGCCCAAGGATGAGCAAAGCAGCTTGAAGTAGGAAGATAGTCTCACCCTGGCCTAAGCCTCGGTCAATCACCTGGCGGATAATGGCCGGAAAGAGGAGTTCGATTGCAGTAAGGCAGATCAGCGAAAGGATCGTGAGATAGACATGTCCCTTATAAGGCCGAAGGTAGGGGATGAGATCAAGAAGGGATTTCATTATCGTTGTAAACCTGGACCTTTAGGGTGCTGGATCAGCATGTAGTATAACAAACCCTGAAGGGGACATGTAAACAAGTTGTTGGACCATGCAATCCTACCCAGATACGCTCCTTGTATTTGGTAGGGTGTACAAATGGGAGAGCCATCTGTTTTAAGTTTGTCGAATCATCGCTTCCTTTTC
The DNA here is from genome assembly GCA_001795115.1 of Chloroflexi bacterium RBG_16_48_8. GTDB lineage: Bacteria > Chloroflexota > Anaerolineae > Anaerolineales > E44-bin32 > MGNI01. The sequence goes on from MGNI01000089.1 coordinate 47,079, forward strand.
GGGTATTTTTTCTATTTTTCCCCTGCTTTCAAAAAAAGCCATTTCAATTTCACCTTCTTCGCTTGACAATTTACACCCTCCCCGATTATTATTGCAAATAATTGCAGATGCGAGGATTTGCAGATGTCATGCGGTGAACGATTAAAAGACAATCTCCGTAAGGCAGGCTACCGAGTGACTCCACAGCGGGCGGTCATCCTTGAGACCGTTGCCCACATGGAAGGCCACCACAGCGCACAGGAGGTTTATGAAACCGCCCAGGATCGCCTTCCG
>MGNI01000089.1:47393-55496 GCA_001795115.1 Chloroflexi bacterium RBG_16_48_8
TCGATCTTTTTCCGAATAGCCCGGATTCGATGTTGTTTTCATTCCACGATGATAGCAACGTCCATTGTCATCTTCACTGCGTTAATTGTGGTCAAGTCATGGAAGTGGATATTAAACCCTTTCGTCTGTTAGCTGCTGAAATCGAACGAGATTATCATTTCAAGATTCATTTTAGCCACGTCACTTTACGGGGCACTTGTTCGGATTGTTATGAGGGCGATGTTCCCCGAGACTAGGAGGAGTAAGATGCATTTCGCCCCTGTTCAGCTACATATTCCAGACGGATTTTTATCTATTCCTGTTGCCATCGTTGGTTGGATTGTTGCCGTACTCATGATTGGAATGGCGCTACGTCAGACCAATCGTCAAATGGGTGAGCGGAAGATCCCGTTGATGGGTGTACTAGCTGCCTTTATTTTCGCGGCTCAAGCCATCAACTTCCCCGTCGCGGCTGGGACATCCGGCCATTTGTTAGGGGGTGCCTTGGCCGCCATTGTTATGGGACCTTGGGCTGCGACGTTAATCATGACTGCTGTGATCGCTGTCCAGGGATTGCTCTTTCAGGATGGTGGGCTTGTCGTGATGGGTTGGAATATCCTCAATATGGGTGTTTTCACAGCCTTCACCGGCTACGCAGTTTATGGCCTTGTAACGCGGATAATGGGTCAGAACAAAGGAGCGCGCTTAGGGGGAGCGTTCTTAGGCGCGTGGGTATCTGTCGTTGTCGGCGCTATTGCCACGGCTTTTGAGCTGGCTATTTCGGGTACTTCTCCATTGTATCTTGCTCTTCCAGCAATGGCGGGTGTTCATGCTCTGATTGGATTAGGGGAAGGTATTATCACTATGGGCGCCGTATCCTTTTTGCTTGCAAGCCGTCCAGAGATTCTGCAGCAGGCCGAGGTTGCGCCGGGGAGAAGAGGTGCGAATCTGGTAGTCGGTGGATTGCTTCTTACCGTTCTGGTGGCAGCATTTTCACCGTTGGCCTCCCCCAGTCCGGATGGGTTGGAGAAGGTGGCCGAGAAACTGGGTTTTCTTGCATTAGGTGAGTCGCCGGTTTATGAGATCTTGCCGGATTACACCGTCCCCTTTATCGGCAACGAGACTCTAACCACCATATTAGCTGTCATCGTGGGGACGATTCTCGTCTTCTGCCTGGCATGGTTCCTTGGGAGAAGGTGGACAAAAAGTCAAGGCGCAGGAGATTAGCCCTTGCATTATGATTTAAGCGATCAATACGTTCATCGCTCGAGCGTCGTACACCGATTGGATCCGCGGGTAAAGGTTGTGGCGACGCTCCTTTATATTTTAGCGGTTGGGATAACACCCGAGGGTGTATGGTGGGCATTTATCCTCCAATTGGGATTGCTCCTGGTGGTAATCCTACGGGCAGATCTAAGCATTTTTTACACCATCAAGCGTTCGTTCATTGCCGCACCTTTTATCCTGGCTGCTCTGGCTGTGCCTTTCACGACACCCGGCCGTGAGTTATTGCAGCTCCCTGGGCTTGGATGGACCCTGACTCAGCCTGGTCTGATCCGCTTTGGTAGCATCCTTTTCCGGGCCTGGTTGGCGGTTCAATCAGCCATCCTCCTGAGCGCAACAACACGTATTCCAGAGATGTTTTGGGCTTTGGGTGCCTTGCGATTACCAAGGTTGCTGGTGGCGACCATTCGTTTCATGTATCGCTATCTATTTGTGTTAGCGGATGAGGCCTCTCGCATGTTGCGAGCGAGAGCTTCTCGCAGCCCTAGGATCAAGGGTGCAGCAAAGCCCTCACTTTTCTGGCAGGGCAGAGTGGCAGGTTCGATGGTCGGCAGTCTATTTCTTCGGTCGATAGAACGAAGCGAACGTGTCTATGAGGCGATGCTCTCGCGTGGTTATGATGGACAAATGAGGTCCTTGGTACGGTTTCACATGCGTCATTCTGATTGGATCTTTATCTTAAGTGTAGGACTATGTTTATGTATGGTCCAGGTATTCGCAAATTTAAGGTGAGAAAATGCACCACACCATAGAAGTAGAAGATCTTCATTTTTCCTATCCTGATGGGAAGGTCGCTCTAAGAGGGGTTGGCTTTGTCATCCGGCCCGGAGAAAAAGCAGCGCTGGTTGGACCCAATGGGGCCGGAAAGTCTACTTTGATTCTGCATTTGAATGGGATCTTGGAGGGGGAGGGCGAGATAAAAGTCTGCGGCGTACCGATTACCAAGGAAAATTTGGGTCAGGTTAGAGCTTCAGTGGGATTGGTCTTCCAGGATCCGGATGATCAACTCTTCTCTCCAACGGTATTCGAGGATGTCGCCTTTGGACCCCTATACATGGGATTGGCAGAGGAGGAAGTGCATCAACGGGTTAAAAACGCACTCAGTGCAGTCGGGATGCTGGGTTATGAAGAGCGGATCTCACATCATTTAAGCGGTGGTGAGAAGAAGCAAATCGCCATAGCTACAGTGCTGGCAATGGAACCAGAAATCCTTGTCCTTGACGAACCAACGGCAGGGTTGGATCCAAGGAGTCGGCGTCGACTGATCAACTTGCTCAGCCAGCTGCCTCAAACCATGCTTGTTTCAACCCATGATATCCCCATGGTAGCGGAGCTTTTCCGGAGGACAATCGTTATCGACGAAGGAAAAATTACGCGGGACAGTGATACAAAAGGGATCTTGGCGGATAAAGAATTTCTAGAAGTGCACGGTTTGGAGGCAGCCTCCCCGTGGTGAATTAAATGCCATTAAGAAAAGCTGTCTATCCCATCTGAATAAAACTGGTCGAAAGGAAATGACCAGTTTTTTCTTTTGATCCACCTAGGTGATTGGCCGGAAGTAATTTGACAAACAGCGAGCGTAAAACCTAGCCAATCACTTAAGCAAACCGCCATTCAGGCAACTCATTTTGTCAAAATACTTTCGGTGGTTTGCCTAGAACCACAATCTGTTCAACGATCGTTTGTTTGACCGGGTTGATGAGAGCATCGACATGTTCATCCTTGCATAACCTCATCATTTTGGAGAAGGTGATCTTGGCTTTCTTATCCAACTCCATTGCTTGTACTAGAAGAGTTAAATAGGTCGACCCGTCGGGGATCTCGCATCAAGTATTATCTCTTCCAGGCTGAACAGGGTCGGAGACTTCAATCCTCTCATCGCTTATTAAGGCTCGGTCTGCTGTGGGACTGGAACGGTTCGTAAAAGGATGTGATAAGTCGATAGCTTTTGAATCCGTAGGTTGTCAGAATAGCCGCAGTAAGTAGAATAACCTTCCTTATGATCGGTAAAAAATAATGAGGTAAGGGAAGATGATCCGTAGCGTAATTCATCCAGGATGGAGATTGAAGTGGGTGGGTACATAGGATGAATGTCTTGAAAAAAGCATTTGACTAACAGAACAATTGTTTCATTCAGGCGTTATTGAATCGACAGTCAATTGCAAGCCAAGATAGTAATCATGTATGTTAAAGTAAGTTCCACGCTTCGTGCGAATAGGTTGCATTCATTGACTGACGAGTTATCAGTGACATGCAAATTCAAGGATTTTGTGAAAATATCTACTTTGAAATGGGAGCTAAGCGGGAATTGAACTTATGAGTAAAATAACCTCGCCCCAAAGTCCTATTCTTGTCTGAGGTTATATTGCATATGATGAAAGGGATGGGAGGGTTGAGAGATTGGTAAGAGATTTCCATTCATGCAATTGGAGTATAGTGCTGCTCTACTAAGGATAGGTGGTTATCTGAATCAAATGAGTCGAAACCAAAACCAATTCATGAAATACCTGGGTGTCTTCGTTGCCTTCGTATTGCTACAAACAAGCGCATTCGATACCGTATCTGCCACAGCTTGGAATGCCCCCCTAGATCATACTGCATCTGGCCTATCCATGACGGATTCTGCCCTTTTAGATGTGTCTGGTATCACGAGGGTTTGGGCAGTGGATGACGGTGAGAAGATCAAACGAGAGGACCTTCAACATCCTTTAGCCGATAGCCCAGAGAACATTGTTTGGGATGGAGGGAAAATCCACATCTTTGGGGCGCGCAATGAGGTCGTTGCCTTTCAATTGATGATCGAGGCTGGTATGGCCGGTGCGCGTGGTGTCGATGTCTGGATATCTGATCTGACGCAAGGAGCCTATAGCATCTCCGGGTCCGCATCGGGTCCTTCTGATCCTTATGATTATCGTGGTCGAGGTGTGGAACTCTTCACCGAGCATTATTTACATATTAGCGAGCGTAGTCGTGGGGGAACTTCATGGACGAAAAGTGCTGCACCCTCAGATTACTACTATGGATGGGTGCCGGATGCCCTGATACCCTTTTCAGCACCATCTGGAATGGGAGGAGCACCCTTTGATATCCCTGCAAATATGAATCAGGGTGTTTGGGTCGATATAACGATCCCCCGTGATGCTCCCGCCGGAACCATGATCGGGGAGGTTCAGGTGACTGTTGGGGGCAACCTCAGCCATCGGATCCCTCTTGAGCTCCAGATCTATCCTTTCACTCTTACCGATGAAACACATTTCCATAATATGTTTGCGATAAGCGAGATTGATATCTCTCTCAGACATGGCGTGGAGTTGGATAGCGAGGAATTTTACGAAGTCTTAGCACGCTACTATCAAATGGCTCATCGCCACCGTATGGACCTGGTCCAAGCAGTGCGGAACATATCTCAGGTAAGGAGATTCCATAATCGCTACCTCACCGGATCGTTATACAGCCAGAAGAATGGATATGCTGGTCCTGGAGAAGGGGTAGGAAACAGCACATTCTCCATTGGACTGTACGGGAACCTTCCGACGGAATATGGATCAAACCCGCAAAATTGGTCGAAGGAGCTGTGGTGGGAAGGCTCGGACGCCTGGGCGACCTGGTTTGCGGAGAATGCTCCTCACGTTTCTATTCATAAGTTCTTGCTACCGGATGAGCCGGACAGTGCTGCCGATTTACGGGCGGTTAAAGCTCAGGCGGATTGGTCACATAGCAACACGGGCATCGGTGGCACTATTCCAACCTTTGTAACGCACTGGATTGAGCCTGAGTATCAAGGCTACGTAGATTTTTGGTCTATCTCTACGAACCATGCCCTGGCTGGAACGATCCCCGGTACAGATCCGCAAGCAGTTCAAGACGAGCAAGAGGCCGGACGTCAAATAGGGGTATATAACGGATATCGACCGGCGACAGGATCGATCTTGATCGACACCGATGCTGTTGATTTTCGTGTGATCCCTTGGATTGGGTGGAAGTACAATCTGGATCAATACTTCTATTGGAACACAACCTATTGGATCGAATGGGCAAACGATTCCAGACGTTGGAATATTTTCAGCAATCCAGAGACAATGCAAAACCACGGAAACGGTGAAGGGACTTTTTTCTATCCCGGTCAAGATAAAGTGTACATCGAAGAAGATCGAGGACTGGCTGGTCCGTTGGCATCCATCCGAATGAAAAATTGGCGGCGTGGAATGCAGGATTATGAATATCTATGGCTGGCGAATGAAATGGGATTGGGCCAGGAGGTTGAGCATATCGTCAACCAGGCCATCCCCGCTGCGCTCTGGGATACTAATTCCCGCAGTGACATCGCCTGGTCTGAGCATGGCTATTCTTTTGAAGTTTTGCGTCAAGAATTGGCCAAGCTTATTGCATATGGTTGGCAGGAAGCAAGCTCACTCCCGGTTTATCACCAGCAACAGGAATTTGTAGATATTGGATTGGATCATCCTTATTACGAGGAAATCAATGCCCTTACCCAACTTGGTTTCATTGGGGGATGCAATCAAGATCCACCAGCTTTTTGCCCGGATAGATCTTTGACCAGAGCAGAGGCGGCCATTCTCTTCGGTCGAGTGGCATATGGTTCAAGCTTTACGCCTCCTATCCCAGAGCAGCAACTCTTTATTGATATGCCATTGATGGGCGATGATAGCTGGGCGACACCCTGGGCTGTGGCCCTTTGGCAGGATGGGTATCTGTCTGAATGTGGGCGTGACCCCCTCCGTTTTTGTCCCAACGCTGCCATTTCAAGGGTGGAAAGCTTGATCCTCATGTTGCGTGTGAGGTATGGGCTCCATTACACCCCTCCCTCAGCCGAAGGTCTTTTTTCTGACGTTTCTTTACGCTGGGAGGAGACAAAGTGGATTGAAGCAGCCTATTATCAAGGGTTGTTAGGACCATGTAAGACCACCGTCAGGATGCGTTTCTGTCCCTATGGAACCATCAGCCGGGGCGAAGCAGCTGCGATGATCACCCGTGCATTAAATCTGGTTACACCCTGACCGAGAAGAAAAGCGTTACCTCCGATTTAAAAGCATTAAACTTTAGTTCTAGAACGGTTTCCTCACTACTCGAGATGCATGTTGTTCTGTGAAGAACCCGCAGCTTGTTGCGGGGCATCTTCAACATATGGCTCTGTGAGCGGCAGTAGTGAAACATCCGCAGCCCGCACCCTCACATATGCTGGTTCCTCTCAGCGGACCGGCTTTTTTTCAGGCGAGTCATTCTTAATTTCTTCCAATGTGTAATACTATTGAACAATGAGTACGTGGGGCAGGAGAGATCAATGCCTGATCCAGATGAAACTCGTCTTCACGCTTATCGGAAAAGCACCTTTCGGATAAGAGAAGGTGCCCGATTGAGATCGGTTGAAGAGGCTTTGTCGTTTGTTGAAGAACGCGGCTTTATCTTCTTTTGGCCTGTAAAGGGGATAGATCTTCCCAGCCTATGGACTGCTGTAGCAGGGGATCGACCCGTTCCCAACGAACATGATGATCCAGGTCATATCACGTGGCGTTGGAAAGATTCCATGCTAGATCAGAAGCGTTGGTACTATGGGAGGCTCCTTCGGAGGAAAGCGACCATGGTTAACTTGGAAATCATTCCTTATTTTTATGCTCTATCGGATCGAGTGGGTGACTTGGACGACTATATGCTCTTGTATGAAGAGGGCAGATTGACCTTTGAGGAGAGGGCTATCGCAGATGCATTGCTCAACCATGGCGCTCAAAATACCATCGAGTTACGACGAAAGGCTCACCTTTCAGCCACCTCAGCCAAGTCACGTTTCGAGAGGGCAATTGCAGCCCTCCAGAGTGGCTTGTATATCCTCCCTGTTGGAGTGGCAGAAGTTGGTGCTTGGCGGTATGCCTTTGTTTACGAACTCTTTGATCGGTGGTATCCACAGGTTATCTTCCAAGCCAGGAAAATCTCGAGCGAAGAAGCGTATAGGAAATTGACCGCTTTATATCTAGAGTCGGTCGGCCTCTCAACTCTCAAAGCTATAGGTCAATTATTCCGTTGGAGGAAGGATACAGTCCATATTGCTCTTGAGGAACTTGAACGCGAAGGTTTGGCTCGATCCATGGATGGAGAACATTGGGCTACAAGCAAGTTATATGGGTAAATCTCCCTAACGAATTTATACCTTGGAACGACAAAGTGTCTTTTCGCTCCTATACCTAGGTGATTGGCCGGAAGTAATTTGACAAACAGCGAACGTAAAACCTGGCCAATCACTTAAGCAAACCGCCATTCAGGCAACTCATTTTATCAAAATACTTTCGGCGGTTTGCCTGGCTCCAGCAACCGTTATGACCTTAAAAAATAAGTGACCGAGACTCACGGTCACTCACTGAATTCTTCAGGCTCCTCGGCCAGGACTCGAACCTGGAACCCACCGGTTAACAGCCGGTTGCTCTGCCGATTGAGCTACCGAGGATCGATAGACTGCTTTGCCAAGTATCTCTATTTTATCCCTCACCACAATTGCCTGCTGAGGCGTATGGTTTAAGGCGAGGCGATTATAATGGTGTGCTTAAGCAGCGTCAAGGCAGGGGGTTGTCTCAACCATTGCGTAGGTTATAATGACTCCCATGGATTTCGTATTCGTGGTTCGAAAACACTCCTTTCGCATTCGATTCTCTCAACTGTTGGTCATTTTCTCTGCAGTCGTAGTTTTTGGCTTTTGGTTACTAACAACCCCTGAAGGTTTGTTGGGGAAAGCAGATGCCATTGGATACGCCGTATGTCATCGGATCGATGCTCGCTCCTTTCATCTTGGGGACCGTACGCTTCCATTATGTTCCCGTTGTAGTGGAACTT
>MGNI01000089.1:55507-56061 GCA_001795115.1 Chloroflexi bacterium RBG_16_48_8
ATCTTGGCTTTAAGTTATTTCACGTTGTTTAAGAGGAGAGCCTCTCACTTCCCCCCACGACGGCTTATGCTGATGTTGGGTTTGTTCTTCATCGTATATGCCATGGATGGGCTTAATTCCTATTTGAGTCTGATACCCAAATCTCCACATCTATACGAACCAAACAACCTTCTACGTATCACGACTGGAATGTTTTTTGGGATCTCGCTTGCCAGCATCGTGTACCCGGGATTCAATCAATCCTTATGGCAAAAACCCGAGAATAAACCTTCCCTGCAATCCTCGAAGGAGCTTGGATTGCTGGTTTTCCTGGGTACAATGCTCGTTGTGATGGTTGTTAGTGAAAACCCGTTGATCCTTTATCCTGCAGCATTGATTAGTACTTTTGGGGTGCTGATTTTACTCACAATGGTTTACACTATGGTTATACTGATCCTAACCCGGAGAGAAGGTCTGGCAACTTCATGGCAGGACTTGATACAGCCTGCTATCGGTGGTTTTTCTTTAGCAATCCTTCAAATCGGATTGATTGATCTGGGCCGTTATCTCCTTAT
>MGNI01000089.1:56070-58678 GCA_001795115.1 Chloroflexi bacterium RBG_16_48_8
AAAAGGGAGGAGTTATGGAAGCGTTAGGGGGAATTTTATCCGCCTTTGGGCTTTCTGTAAGTGCAGGTTTAAACGCCTACGTACCGCTACTGATTGTGGCACTGATCGCCCGATTTACAAATTGGATCGAGCTGGGCGAGACCTGGAATACTTTGACGAGTTGGTGGGTGATTGGAGCCCTGGTAGTATTGGGCTTGATCGAATTCTTCGCCGATAAGGTCCCAGCCGTCAATCATATCAACGATGCAGTCCAGACCTTTATTCGACCCACAGCAGGAGCGGTTCTCTTCGCTGCCAGCACGGATGTTGTCACAAACATCCATCCTGTCATCGCGCTCATCGCCGGATTGCTCATCTCAGGTGGCGTCCATGCAGTAAAAAGTGCTGCGATACGTCCGGCAGTTACGGTAACGACAGGAGGTGCTGGCAACATTCCAGTAAGTATCGCTGAAGATGTGGTAGCGACTGTTCTCTCTATTCTAGCTGTGGTTCTCCCAGTTGTTATCGCTGCATTGATCGTCCTCGTCACTGCCTGGGCAATATGGCTTCTCTGGCGTCGAGCCAATCGAACGCATAACGCTGAATGGGATTAGATCAAAATCATTGATTATTGGTTCACGAAGAAGTAACTATAAACAACTAAGCACGAACAAATCTGATCGTTAAGGTTTTATCGATAGGAGGAGTAGAATGGCTGGGACATTTCAGACACCCATTGAGCCTGAAGGGAAGCGATCATCTTCTAAGGTTTGGTTAATCGTCCTGGTTGTGGTTGTGCTTTGCTGCTTGCTCGTTGCCTGTGGTGCAGCAGGATATTGGTTGTGGGAGAATGGGGATCAACTTTTCGAAGATTTGCTGGCCTTCTCTTCTTTCGTATAAGCCCTTCCGAGATGTTCCCAATTTCGTTCAATCTCCGATAGATTCAAAGGGCGCTTTTCTTTGGCGCGCGAGATCGATGAGTTGGTCAAGCGCGCCTTTGCCATGTTTTTGATCTTCAACTGAGATTTCCAAATGGGCGAATTCTTCCTCATCCAGAATTCGCCAACCGCCATCTGGATAAACGATCAGATCCAGAGCCAAATCTTCAGCATAGATGTGACCATTTTCGATCTGCGCTGGTCGACATACATTGCAATACCAACCTTTGAGTTGCCCTTCCAGGACATCATAAATCTTAAAGATGTTATACCAACGATCGGAGAAAAATGTCTCAATAAATCGATCTCCTCGTTTCAGCAGGAGATCCTCGAAGGCGACATCCTCACGGTCAAAGAAAGCCTGAAGGGTCAAGCTAGTGGCAGTCTTTGCGAGCACAGTCCCTTGGTAATGCCAAACCTCGATCCCCTTCTCATCCAGCTTATGAATCGAAATTGGATCGCCCGTTTTATTTCCCATGGTAGAACTCAATGCAACAATGATATCCTCTCATACATCCACACCAAGAGCCTCAAGTAATTCAGCTACCTGCTGGCCAAATTGGGATTGCGCAATCATCCCTTGACGACGCGGTCTGGGTAAGGCGACATCTAAGGATTTGATTATCTTTCCGGGTCGAGAGCTCAATACAAGGACGCGATCGCCAAGGTAAAGGGCTTCTTCCACATCATGGGTGATGAAGATCACCGTCTGACCGAACTGATTCCAAAGATTAAGCAACCAATCCTGAAGCTCCCGACGAGTGAGTGCATCCAGGGCACCAAAAGGTTCATCCAGGAGCAGGATTTGGCGATCCGTCAGGATTGTTCGCAGGAGGGCTGCGCGTTGGCGCATACCACCGGATAATGCGCTGGGGTAGGCTTCGGCGAAATCCTCCAGACCGAATAAGGGCAGCATTTCATATGCAGAAGATCTCGCCTGGGAGCGGGATACACCCCGTAACTGCAGGGGGATGATGACATTGTCCAGAACACTTCGCCAGGGCAAGAGCAAATCCCGTTGAGGCATGTACCCCACTCGTCCGGCGCGAATTCGACAAATTTCACCATCGATACATATCTGACCCGCATCAGGTTCCAACAATCCGACAATGAGATTAAAAAGTGTGCTCTTTCCACTCCCGGATGGGCCGATAATGGTTACAAATTCACCTTTATTAACCTGGAATGAAAGGCCATCAAGTACTTTGACAATTTTTCCATCGCCATAGAAGGTTTTACTTACGTTGCGTAATTCCACCGTGGGTTCCATCATGTCGGCCTCAAAGAATCAGGGAAGGAAGTCGTTGGTAAAAGCTGATTCCGCCTCGATCGGCTCTGGAATAATCCCATGCTCGGCCATCCAATTGGAATAGCCCTCCCAAACACTCCATTGTTGTTCACCCCATCGTGATGCATCAGCTTGGTATCTTGGAGAGAGCCATATCTGACTGTTACGCACCAATTCCTCACCCAATTCCGGCACCGTTGCGAGCAGGATGGCAGCCGCATCATCAGGATTTTGGATGGCATAAGTGTAACCCCTCGATATGGCATCCAGAAATGCACGTACCACTTCTGGGCGTTCTTGGATCGTCTCCTCAGAGGTAATAAAGACTGGAGTGTAATAATCGGGGATGCAATTGAACCAATCTTCCATCATGACAATATCAAGATCGATTCCCTGTAAATCG
>MGNI01000089.1:58725-60329 GCA_001795115.1 Chloroflexi bacterium RBG_16_48_8
AGTGCCAATGGATCCGCAAAACCTGTATTCACGATTTCGAGTTCATCGAAATGGCTCCCATCGCACTCCATCAGTACCCGCAGTGTGGGTTCCTCGAAAGGACTTCCGTAGGATCCGTAGCGCAATCCCTCCCAGTCTGATGGTGATTCAACACCCAAATCAGCCCGTGAGGCGAAGCCAGAAGTGTTATGCTGGATGATGGCAGCAATAGAGACAATGGGAACGCTATTCACTCGAGCAAGGGTGACTTGCTCTTGGAAACTTACTCCAAAATCGGCTGCACCCCCTACGACAGCCTGCTCCGCAATAACCTCCCCGGGCTGGATGATATCGACCTCTAAACCATTCTCCTGGAAGTAACCCATTTCCTGTGCGACATAAATGCCGGTGTGATTGGTGTTAGGAACCCAATCGAGCATTAAGGTGACTTGGATTCCCTCCAGCTCTTTCGGTGTTTCCATCATACCTCTGCCAGCGCAAGCTGTGAATATCAGAGGCATGAATAACAATGTGATGATCAACCATTGTTTCTTCATGATCTTTGTCCCCTCCTTAATCCTTATGAAGAGTCAAATTTCTCAAGTAGACCCATCCGTCCGTGTGGGATACTCTTGGCGACTTCCCTTAATAAATTCCCGTATCCTCCCATCGTTCCACGCGTTGTGCAGAGTAATACCAAGGGAGTGCGAGCCGTTCAATGATGTAAATCAGGCTGAAAAGGCCGATACTGATGGCGGAAGTTATGACAATGGCAGCGAAAACCTGATCCGTGGCCAGAGCGTTTTTAGAGCGCAGCATGTACAGACCCAGTCCTTCAGAACCGCCAACCCACTCTCCGATCGTTGCCCCTACAACACTGTAGGTTACAGCAACCCGCAATCCGGAGAAGAAAGAGGGCAGAGCGGATGGAAGCCTAACCATGCGCCAGATCTGACGTCTGTCTGCGCCCATTGCCATTAAGAGTGCAATAAAATCTGGATCAGCAGAGGCTAAACCATCGGCCGTGTTGACTGCCAGCGGGAAGAAGCAAACCAGCACGACGATGATCACCTTGGGAAGCAGGCCAAAGCCGAACCAGATGATCAGCAGCGGTGCAATCGCCAGGATCTGCACGGTCTGTGATGCGACCAGGATGGGGTAAAGCGCACGCCTCAGGAAGGGGGAAAGGTCCATCATTGCAGCGATGGCAACTCCCAGGATAATCGAGATCACCAATCCGATGAGAGTCTCGATCATGGTTGTCACAATGGCTGAGCCGAGAAGGTTGCGTGTCTCCCAACCTGCTTGAAGGACTCGTATGGGAGAGGGCAGGATGAAGTCGGATAAACCGCTTCGCACAGCGACCATGTACCAGGCAAAGATAGCGAAGAGAATCAAAAACAGGGGTGGGAAGACTTCCCGCACCCACTTTGGCGATTTCTGAGGTCTGATGATGGTGTTCACCCGCATCGTTTTACCCTCATCCTTGATCCATATCTTAGATCTAAGCTTGGCGATATTTCCGAACTTTTTCGTCGATAGTTGTACCAGATATCTGATCCCCGATTTTAATAATCGTGACAACCTTTTTAGCTCCGGCCGTGAAACAGGCTAGGTGGGCCGAT
>MGNI01000089.1:60430-61215 GCA_001795115.1 Chloroflexi bacterium RBG_16_48_8
GCGTCTTCAACCAGTGGCAATACTTGAACAGCTACATTCACCGTTCGATTTTTATCTAAGTTCATTTGGTTTTCTCCTCCCCGCTTAGGTACAGACATCCCTTCTTCACTATGACTTCTTGAGATGCTATTTTGAGATCTGGATATGCTGGATCCCACTGACAACCTCGGCTTTATGGATCCCCTAGGCTCGACCAGGAGTATGTACGGCCAGTAAGAAACCCTCCCTAAGCCTGACACTAGCTGTAGAGCTTGTCAGAACATTGCTTAAGCCTCTGGAAGGTCCTGCTGGAAGCATCTCATCATTCAATGGATAAGCCAGATTTCGAGTTGTTACACCTTTCGCCTCTCCCTTGAGAGGGATCAGGCTCAAAGTGTCACCCACTTGTCCTTGGACTTCGTCCCCGGGAGGCCGGATGATCCAGGCCGTTTGGGTTCCATTCCAAATCTCGATGCGGATCTTTGCCAATTGTGGGTGGGTCAGCAAGAGCAGGTTGGCAATGCTCATATCTATGCGCCCGCCAAAAGCTCCTAATACAACGATTTCCCTCGCACCTTGTTCAGCAGCGTAGATGAGTGCAAGTTCGAGATCGGTTTCGTCTTTCTCGGAGGGCGCCCTTTGAATGTAGATGTCCTGTGCCGATAAGGCTGCTTGCGTCTCCTCGCTCAAGGAGTCAAGATCCCCAATGACAGCATGGATGGGCAAACCGAGTGTTTCAGCATGAAGGCTCCCACCGTTGGCTGCGATGACATCGGCTTGCCCCCAATTGTTTAATCGGGAGCGAA
>MGNI01000089.1:61244-62539 GCA_001795115.1 Chloroflexi bacterium RBG_16_48_8
TTGCACGTTTTCCCATAAGCAAACCACTCCCGGTTTCGGGAGTGGCAAGTGTGTTCAGGTTGGTTTGCCATCCCTACGCCGGCATTACCCGGATCAGGTTCAGCGGGTCGAGGGTAAAAACAACCCTCCTCTCAGCCTATCATTCCTGGCTCCCCGTGTTTCTTACTAAAGGCAGTATACTCGACCCAATGCGGACGGTCAAGCAGCATAGATTGCTGGGTGTATTCTAATATAGATGGCAACAGAACCGTCAGCTGGCGTGAAGAAAGGTTTGTGGGGTTTGGCAGTGGCAGAGCTGATGCCAAATCCCACCTCTCCTCCTCATCTGGAATCAGATGCACCCTCATCTGGAGGCTCAGATTGCTTGTGCATCAATTCCACTTGCCTTGTTGGAGAGACAGCCTTCTTGGAAACAGGAACAGGAGTTCATCCAATCCTTCCTGGGATGAATTTATCGGTTCTTGATTAGATATGCCAGGATCGGAATGAGAATATCTTATTCCAGAGGACGACGCGCAATTTGGAAGGTGCAGCTGTCACCGCCTGTGGCGATGCATGCTGTCTCTTCGACGATAAAATGCTTCCCACCGCTCACCCAAAAAAGGAATTCCTGAAATAAACCCACCGCAAGGTAGCAACAAGGGGAATCCGTTTTTCGATTCCAGCAAAGGGGGCAGCGATGAAGTTCCCAGTAATAGTGTTCAGAATCCGTGCGAAAGCTCACATTTTGGTTGGTGTAACGGTTGAGGATATCCGTTAGTGTTCGCAACCCCTTTTCGATCTTCTTTGACAGGGGTAATAAGCGATAAGTGAGATTGGAAATTCCAAGAACGGGACCAAATTCTCTTAAGGCGTACTTAAAGCTGACCCGGCCGGCTTTGATTGCAATCCCCCGTCCGGCATGTGGTCCATACATCTTTTCCAGCGTATCATGAATGGAGGATAAGTCATTGAAACGGAATTCGCGCGCCATGTTGTTAGGGGGTAGGACTCCGACCCAATGGTACAATCCTGCCATTTTCTTTACAGCGATAATTGCGGCCTGCCCAATGACTTCTTCATAGGATAGCAGTAAGATCCGTCCAATTTTGTTGGGGATATGGAAAATGGCCTGGTTCTCGGATTGATCGGTCATGTCGGCCTTTTGTAGAAAATTCGACTCAAAAACTTTCCATTGAAAAGAATTTTTTACCCTTTTGTACTATGGGTAGAAATTAAAAAGCATCGGGAGGGGAGAGAAAGAATGATCGTCAATCTGATGATGACTTTTATTCCTCTTTCATCTCCTCAAGAAT
>MGNI01000089.1:62566-62750 GCA_001795115.1 Chloroflexi bacterium RBG_16_48_8
CTTCACTGATTCTTTGTCTGGAGCGATGCAGGGGAGTATTTTTATTTTCTTGTCAATCCTAAGGGCAATGCGTAAGTCTTCGATGTTCCATGCATCACTTAAATCTTGTTTGTTTGCAGCCACTACGTAAGGTGTGGGTGCATAAGCTCGGAAAGTCTCCAAAATGCTTTTAGCTTCCCGGAAA
>MGNI01000089.1:62861-66421 GCA_001795115.1 Chloroflexi bacterium RBG_16_48_8
AGGACGAGATCGTCGTCGACAGTGATCCTCCCAAAATCCATGGCAACTGTTGTAGTTTCCTTGATGCGTTCAGCCTCCGATGTGATCTTTCTCTCGGTGGAAACCACATCAATTTCACTCACTGATTGGATGAAGGCGGTCTTGCCAGAGTTAAACGGACCTGTGACCACCATTTTTACGGTTTGCATGAGTGAACCTCATCTACATAGAACGGATTCTATTAATCAGTCGATTGACTAACGACGCTCTCTCCTGTTTATCGATTGGCTTGAATTGTTTCGCTTGAGGTGGTAAAGGCATACCATCAGGGCGCACCACTTCTACCAGTCCAGCTTGGAGTAATCCATAGACAACTCGTCGGATCTCCAGCTCGTTCAACTTATTGGCTTTAGCGATTTGTGCGATTGTGTTTTTCGGATTGACGTAAGAGACTACCTTCCATTCTTCTACGTTTAGATTCACATTGCGAATGTTGGCTCCGGGTCGATTGATGAAATCTAATGCCATCTCGAGGTTAGGAATTTCGTCTCGAAGCATCTCCCACTCACGCATGCGGCGCGAACCCTCAATAATGATGTTCTCCAGATTGAGACGAAGTGTGATCCGACCATCGGGTGGCAGGACACCTGCATCAAAGCGGAAGAAACCCTCTCCCCAGGTGAATAGCTTATAGACGATATCAAGGAAATATTGACGAATACTAGTCAGGATATCTTGTTGTGCAAGATACCCTGCATTGATCAAAAGCAGCCCCAATTCTTTATCGTTTTTATCAGCGGCGTGGGTCTTAATGGCTCTGGCTTGTCTGGCGGAGATCAGGTCTGCTCGGAGAAGAATGCCGGTTAAGGTCCCATCCTCATTGCCCACTTGAGCGAAGATGAGCTTCCCTTCGCGAAAAGATACCCAGGCCGCTTCCGTTGGCCCTTCGATGGTTAAGGTGCCAGTCTTGCGGGCTAGGTTGATCAAATTGAATAGTTGGGTGACGCTGAAGTCGCGTAAATTGCCCTTAAGCGCCATGAAGGCTCCGTATCCTACCTACACAATTGAGATGAGGGATTATACCTTTTGGGAATAGAGAGCGCAATCATGGTATCACACTCGCCATCCTCCCCGTAACTCTCGAACATTTTCTACAGTGATAAAGACATCTGGATCCAAAGGAAGGATTCGTTCTCTCGTTTCTCTCACTGTCCGACGAGGCACATAACAATAAATCAAGCTCACCATTCCCTGCTTCCCTTGTGCAGATACTTCCGTTGCACCCCGTCCGAGCTCTCGAAGTGTTTCAGCAATTAAATGTCCACGTTCGGGGCTGATGATCCGCATCAAGCTATGGCCTGGTGCTGCCTTAGATTCAATCATAATTCCGATGACATTCCCAGTAGCAAACCCGGCTACATAGGCGATAAGGTTCATGGGATTCTTGAGGTTAGAGAGGACGCCAGCGATGCCCAGGATGAAAGATAGGGCTTGGATAAAGCCAATAATCCAGGCAGTGGAAGCCCTCCCCCGAACAACAGCCAACATTCGCAGTGTGGCCATGGTCAGATCAAAAGTCCTCAGGAAATAAATCATAAGCGGCATGAGTCCTTGGGGAATGAGATCCCATGGAATCCTCCAATCCGCCAGAGGGAAAAGAGCAAGGCCTGCTCCTAAAAGGATGAGGGTTGGTGAAGCCTTGATGAAAAACATAAATAACGTTCTTGCCCTCGCGGCTTTCAGGCACGCCAAAAACCGCGGTGAATGGGTCGGATTTCCTCCACAGTGATGAAGGCATCCTGATCGATTTGTGAGATCTCCTTCTGGATTTTAGCAATATGGCTCCGCTTGATACTGCAGCTGATGATGGTAACGGTACCATCCTTGCCACGGCCTGAGATCTCCGTAACGGCATATCCCAATCTTCGGATCGCCTCAATAATTGCGCTTCCCTTTCTAGAGCTGATCACACGCATATGCGCATGACCAATGGCCAACCGGTCTTCAATGACCATTCCCAATACATTCCCCGTGGCGAAACCACCAGCGTAGGCGATTACATTTAGAAGGTTGTCCAGGTTGTTCAGCACACTGGTGATGGCGATGACCCAAAGGGTTGATTGTAGAAAACCCAATATCCAGGTCACCGATCTACGACCTCGTAGGACGAAAAGTACCCTGAGCGTGTCAAGCGACATATCTGTTACGCGTAGGATAAAAATCAGGAGTGTCACCAACAAGGGGGGGATGGATAGGAAATCAAACATGGATTCTCACAGGCTTTCAGGCTCGGGAAAGGGTGATGTGTAAATATTCCGGATGTATTCTTTGATCATTCGACGCATACTGAATTGGGGTGCAAGGGTGGCAATGGATTCTTTGACCCACCCCAACCATTCACAAGGTAGATCATCCACAGATCGCTCATAGTAGAGAGGGATCACCTCATTCTCTAAGAGATGATAGAGGCTTTCTGCGTCAGCCCGATCTTGTGCCTCTTCATCCTCCCAAGTTTGATCCTCACCGATCGCCCAGCCGTTCCGGCCATTGTATCCTTCGCGCCACCAGCCATCAAGCACAGCACAGTTGAGAACGCCATTGAGGGCTGCCTTTTGCCCTGAGGTCCCCGAAGCCTCATTAAGGCGACGAGGTGTGTTTAACCAAACATCAACTCCTTGAATCAAGTAGCGAGCCAGGTTGATATCGTAATCCTCCAAGAACACCAGCCTGCCCCCAAATGGAGCGCGTTTGACCGTACAGTAAACATCCTGTATCAGTCGTTTTCCCGGCTCATCTGCCGGATGGGCTTTACCCGCAAATATGATCTGAACCGGCATGCCTGGTCGATTGACAAGTTCCAGGAGTCGAGCGGGATCCCACAAGAGTAGATTAGCACGTTTATACGTAGCGAAACGACGTGCAAAACCGATGGTAAGCACATAGGGATCAAGCAGAACACCACTGGCGATGACTTGAACAGGATGAACCTGGTCTCCTGCCCAAGGACTTCGAGCCCGTTCGCGCATATAGGCTACAAGCTTACGTTTTAGATGTTTGCGCACTTCCCATAGTTCCTTGTCCGGTATCTTATCGATGGATCTCCATATCTCTGGATCATCCACCCGATCTCGCCAATTCTCTTCGAAATAGCGATCGAAGAGAAGACCATGGCGTCGGGCGAGCCATGTACCAGTATGAATGCCATTTGTAATATGTGTTATCGGGACCTCATCTTCAGATTTATCTGGCCAGAGGAAGGACCACATTTTTCGAGCGACTTTGCCATGCAGTTCGGATACAGCATTTCGTCGTTCGGACAGTCGAATAGCCAGAATGGTCATATTGAAGACTTCGCCCCAAGGGTGTTTTTTCTTGGCGAATGAAAGGAAAGTCTCTCGATCCAGATCAAGTTGGTGCCAGAAATCGTTGAAATATTTATCGATTAACCAATGAGGAAATTGGTCGTGCCCAGCGGGAACGGGTGTATGGGTGGTGAAGGCGGTACTTTTCCGAATCTCCTCTGAGGCTTCCTCAAAGCTTTGTCCAGTAACAACCCTCTCTCGTACCCTCTCCAGTGCCAT
>MGNI01000089.1:66459-66601 GCA_001795115.1 Chloroflexi bacterium RBG_16_48_8
GGTTATATTGCATGTTTCGTAGGGCGCGGACGCCTCCAATGCCGAGGATGATTTCCTGTGAGATTCGCGATTCGAGATCACTGGAATATAAACGGGCGGTGAGCCCACGATCGGAGGGTTGATTAGCTTCCACATTACTATC
>MGNI01000089.1:66684-67015 GCA_001795115.1 Chloroflexi bacterium RBG_16_48_8
GGACCGGTTCACCCTCGTTATCGAGCACGGGATGGACGGGTAAATCGGAGAAGCGCAGGGGGGTATAGATGGCTTCTTGCCATCCATCCTCTGTGATATGCTGTTTGAAATAACCTTCCGTGTAGAGAAATCCGATGGCAACCAAGGGCAACCCAAGGTCGCTGGCTTCTTTTAGATGGTCCCCAGAAAGTACTCCCAGGCCTCCAGCATAGAAGGGCAAGGTTTCATGCAAACCAAACTCCGTAGAGAAATAGGCGATGAGGTTGGATTCTTGTGATTTGACAGTTTGACTGTACCAGGTATCATCCTTAGAGTTCATATACCGATCAAA
>MGNI01000089.1:67046-72068 GCA_001795115.1 Chloroflexi bacterium RBG_16_48_8
TAATATCGATCGCGGGTTGCGGCGCTGAGTTGATCCCGAGAAATTTCTCTCAGGAAACAGACTGGATTATGCTCGGTCACCTCCCAAAGATTCCGATCAAGTAAGCGATAAAGCCGTTCAGCTTCGCTATTCCATGTCCACCAAAGGTTGTATGCCAAATCAGATAAGCGTCGTAAACGGCGCGGAAGATGGAAAGGATCGCTATTTGAGTTGGTGTAATGATCAACGGTTTTCATGATGGATGATTATCCTGATGTCCTTTTTTTGCCTAGATGGCTTGCCAATGCTACCACGAAGTTCGATTTCAAGAGGTAAAAAATTCGTTTGATTTTTATCGGGTGGTATGATCCTGTTCTATGGCGCGCATAGCTTTGTTTCGCAGCAATCGATGGGCGAACTTCAATCAATGAAGTCGGCGAAAAGATCGTTCTCGTGAAGTTTTTGTGGGGCAGGTGGATAGGCGCGCATGAAGGTCTCTTCGATCGATAGTTGATGGACGACCCAGCCTATGACCCCCTTCTGGCGAAATCCATGATCCAATTGACTGGCATGGCAAGCGGCTGCGCGCTCTTTGAACTCCATGACCGAGCGGATGTTAATTCGGGCATGGACTGGGTAGTCAACCTTGACCAGCTCCAAAAGGTCGATGTCATGGTTCTTACCGAAACGCCTTGGATCCATCCCCAAAATGGGTAGGAGGCGAACAATCAAACGCACGAATTTCATCGGGAAAGTTGTGTAGTAAAGTTTCTTTGGCGAATAGGCAGGAAGATCATCCGCATAACGAGTGGGATCGCTGGCCGCGTAAAATGCCGCCGCAGTAGCTTGATGAATAGCGATGTGATCGGGATGGTGGTAGCCCCCTTTTGGATCGTGTGTAAGGACAACTTGAGGTTGTATAAGACGGATAAGATGGGTGATTTTTGCTGCGACATCGTCCAGAGGCGCTGCAGCAAGCGCTTTAGGATGATGATTATCAGGCGTCCCAGCCATGCCGGAGTCGCGGAAGTCCAGGAAATGGATTTCAGTCAGACCGAGTTGCGATGCTGCACATCGTAATTCAGCTTCTCGCAATTGGGCGACGGACTCGTAGGTATGGACCAGGTCATTGGGAATGTTCCCGGCTTCTCCACGCGTGGCACAAATCAGATGGATTTCAACCCCCTGCCGGGCATAGAAAGCCAAGGTTCCACCTGGACCAAAGGACTCATCATCCGGGTGGGCAAAGACTGCCAGAATTTTTTTCGTGTTCTCTTTCAGCGCTTCGTCCTTCTTTTTTTAATTGGTTAAAGCATTTATACTGCATCGCCCACAATTTGTACCACAAGTTTCCTTCTTCTGGACCGGGTGTCGAAATCAATAAAAAGGATTTGCTGCCAGGTTCCCAGTGTGAGGCGGCCTTCTACAACGGGGATCGAAAGGGATGGACCGAGGAGGGCGGCACGAAGATGGGCGTGCCCATTATGGTCGCCCCATCGTAGGTTATGTTTATAATTCGCATCCGGAGGGGCGATTTCATCAAGTGCCCGACGGAGATCCTCCAGAGCACCGCTTTCGAACTCAATGGTTGTAAGGGCACTCGTTGAAGAGGGCGTGAATAGAGTCACCAGCCCACTTTGAAATCCGGTCTTCTCAAGGATGTTTCCGACTTCGTTGGTCACATCGTGCATATCTGCATTACCACGAGTGATTAATTCAATATAGGATGTGTGGATCATCTTTCCTCCATTCTGTCGCTATGCCACTCTCTTCTAGCTTGAAGGGCTTTTTTCAGTGGACTCATCCAATGATATCCAAGGGTAATCTGTTCGTTTTTAGAGAGGATGAGTCGCTGTGGGAAAGATTGTATCCCTTCATAACATGTTAAGGGGAATTCATTGAAAATGGAGTATAGGATGATTGTTCACATACTTTAGTGGGACGATCCACTAGATTCAAAGAATGCCTACATGCCAATTCCTCTCGGCTGAGTGGCTTTTTTCAGTTGAGTCCTAAATTGAATCCTATCAAGGTCGTAATCGGGCAGTACTCCGTTTAACTTTTCTAGTTATTCTCAAGATCAAGGGCTACTTCTGTGCGAATGTCCGCTTTGCCACCCTCTTTTGCCAGGTATTGTGCACTATCTGCCCGAGCCAGCATATCATCAATGGAATAATCCTCTTTATGCATTTGGCTTACCCCTGCACAAAAGCTCAATGCAGGTACAGCAGGACCAAGTTGAAGCCCATAGGCTAATAGGGCTTTTCGCAGCTTATTGGCTGCATTTTCCGCGCCATCCAAGTTGGTTTCAGGGAGAAGGACAGCGAACTCATCACCACCAATTCGAGCAAGCAGATCGGTAGAACGAAGGACAGCGCTTAGAGAGCGTGCACAACCCCGCAAGACCTCGTCCCCAAATATATGACCGTGACGATCATTGAGCACTTTAAAGCCATCCAGGTCAAGATAGAGCAGGGATAGAGGACGCTGGTATCGTTTGGCGCGGACAAATTCGCGCTCCGTTTGTTCGATGAAATAACGTCTATTGGCCAAACTGGTGAGTTCATCCTTTTGAGCGAGGTCGGTCAAGTGATCCGTTTTATCGTGGAGCCGGTCCAGCGCTCTTTCAACCTGATTGGATAGAGAATGCAGGATTGCTGCGGTTCCCAAGTAAAGGACGATTTGGCTGACGAGGAAGATAAAGGAAGAGGACAGATTGAGAGGGCCACTGGCTTCAAGAGGTGTCCCCCAGGTTTGAAACCAGTTCCATGTAATCGCGATCACAGCACCTATGGCAAAAGGATAGGTAGAGGCTCCCCCAACCATCGCTCCTGCAGCCAGAATGGATATCAGGTAGGCGGTTGAGAGGAGAAAAATCTCTTGTGGAAAAAGGACTAAGCTCAGGGTGGCAAAGAGGAAGAAGGTTAAAGCCAGGAGATATCCAGCTGTCACGAGTTGTCGTCGAGATACCAACCAAAGCACAATGGTCCCAAGGATGGCGAGAGAATAGATGGAGATCAGGTCAAAAACAAAGGGGTGATAGGTTTCGGGTGGTACCAGAATCGTAAAGGCAAGCTCAACAGCCAGCCAGATTCCTAAAAGAACATAGAAGGCGATAATTAAAATCCTTGCCAACCGAATTTTATAGCGCAGGAATTCCGGCTGTGTTTTCGGGGAGAGATTTAACCGTAATTGACTAAGAAAGTGGTTCATGCGTTTCTTTAATTACTGGAGATCTTCAGGTACGGTCAATCCAAGGATATTGTAGCCTGAATCAACGAATAAGACCTCACCCGTTGTTTTAGAGGCCATATCGGAAGCAAGCCAAACCGCGGCTGCACCTACATCGTCGATCGTTATACTCTCTTTGAGTGGAGTGATCTTTGTGAATTCGCGGTACATCTTCTTGAAGCCTGGAACACCAGCAGCCGCTAGAGTGCGTATAGGCCCGGCTGAGATCGCGTTCACTCGAATCCCGTCCGATCCCAGGTCCATGGCAAGGTATCGGACGGAGGCTTCCAGTGCGGCTTTGGCTATGCCCATGACATTATATTTGGGAACAGCTTTTTGTCCGGCATAATAAGTAATGGTGAGAATAGAACTCCCTGGCTTCATGAGCGGTAAGGCTTTACGGGCAAGCGCAGTCAGGGAGTAGACGCTGACATCCATGGCTAGATGAAATCCATCCCTTCTGGTTTCAATGTAACGACCCAACATATCCTCACGATTCGCAAAGGCAATAGAATGGACCAGGATATCAATGGATTTGAGCTCTGCTGTGGCTTTGATGAATAAGGTCTCAATTTCTTCGTCACTGCTCACATCACATTGCTCCACAAAATCACATTGGATGGTGTCGGCCAGTGGGCGCACACGTCTCTCCAAAGCTTCACCGGCATATGAGAGGGCGATTTTTGCACCATGTCCATGCATCGCTCTTGCAATTCCCCAGGCAATGGAGTGATCGTTTGCAACCCCAAAAATAAGAGCGGTTTTCCCTAGAAGTAATGTCATTGTTTGGAATCCTCATTTAGTTGAAGCAAGGCGGGATCAAGTTGGAATCGCCAGGGCATGCTTTTCCAAGGTTCCGGTACTGTATTTAAACCCACTCGTGGTCCACTGGTGACAAGCTGATCGGGGATGGCGAGTCTCTTTTCAACGAAGAGTCTGGAATCGGAACTGCACAGATCCTCACCATTCCAATTCCCATCTAGTCCAAAAGCCTGACAAAGTTTGGCGGGGCCATTGGTAAGATCTCTCAATTGATGGATAGATCTTCTTCGATGCATGTCATCCTCCCCCTCCACGGGCCATAAACCGCGAATGAGGACAGCTGCTGGGAAACCCTCCCTCTCTGTCACAACATTCAACATCCAGTGCATGCCGTATGTGAAATACACATAGGCGTGCCCTGGGGGTCCCCACATGACTTCATTGCGTTTTGTTTTTCCAGTGCGTGCATGGCATCCAAGGTCTTCTTTACCAATATAGGCCTCAGTTTCGGTTATGATACCTGCCAACCTTCTCTCGTTTCCCTCCAGAAGAACAAGGCGCTGACCCAGGAGATCTTTGGCAACTTTGAGCGTTGGTTGAAGGAAGAATTCACGTGTGAGATACTTTGAAAAGGACATTCAACACATTCTATTCCATATGGGTTTTACAGTAAACAGGAATCAGCAGTCTGATAAAGGATTACTCTCTGGGAATAGGCTGGAAACGGGAATCCTGGGCCACCATCAGCCCAAGACCTTCTTGCAGGCTTACTCGAGGTTGATAACCGATTTTTTTTCGAGCCAGGCTGATGTCAGCTCGCATCTGGGAAGGGCCCGGATCTTGGTCATTGAGGTACATCCACTCTGCACCCACCCCCACGGCTTCAAGGACGTATTGAGCTAGAGTGCGGATATTTGTTTTTGTGCCACTGCCGATGTTCATCACCAGACGATCGATGCCGGGTGCAGTCGCAGATGCAACCATGGCCTCAACAACATCGTCAATGTAAACAAAATCTCGTGATTGTTGCCCTTTTCCATGGATGACAAG
>MGNI01000089.1:72175-72798 GCA_001795115.1 Chloroflexi bacterium RBG_16_48_8
AAGGCCCCGATCGTCCGGACATAGAACTCTGCGGATAGCTTGGAAACGGCATAGGGCGAGGCGGGTTCCGGTGGAGCCTGTTCTGTGAAAGGCTCAATATCTTGATCGCCGTAAACAGCACCAGAGGAGATGAGGACCACTCGTTTTACACCCACATCTCGCATGGCTTCCATCACACTGACTGTCCCCCCGACGTTGACCGTGTTGTATTCCCTGGGGTAGATCACTGATTCGGGGACAGAAACCCTGGCAGCCAAATGGTAGACGCAGTCCACATCTTGAAGAAGCGTCCATAACTTGGGGCGATTGGCGACGTCGCCCCGCGTGAAAAGGACATTGGGCTCGAGGCGAGCAGGATCACCTGCAGAGAGATCATCCAAACCACGAACCTGGTGTCCCTCACGGGCGAGACGATTCGCAAGGGCGGATCCGAGAAAACCTGCAGCGCCGGTGACAAGAAAGTTCATATCTACTCAATGGGTTGAGGTATATTTCCCCTCGTGGCGAGGGATTATAGCATAAGCCCGCATTTGTGCTGAAAAGGTCTTTCACATGGTATCATGTTTTTATGTTAATTCGATATGGGTTACGCATCTTCTTTTCTTGGCTGGTAAAGATTTTTT
>MGNI01000089.1:72819-74510 GCA_001795115.1 Chloroflexi bacterium RBG_16_48_8
CTGCTGCAGGGAGCAGCCTGTTCTTGGGAGATCCAGTAGACCAAGTACGGCGTTATACCCGTCAAGATGAATTTGAGTTTGTAGGATGGACCTTGGATGCGCTTTCCGTAAAGGTGGGGCAAAGTAGTCTCGGCGTATCCAGCCGGTTGCATGAAGAAGACCGCAAGTCATTGGTGCTGGGATACTTTCAGGATTTGGATCAGGTTCAGCAGTTGGAGCAACAGCTTGAGAGGATCCTGGCAGAACCAAATCGAGAGGATCAAAGTCAGGAAGCACAGCGGCTCCGATCGGATTTATCTGGGGCGAGATCGAGGCTGGATCAAATTCAACCTTTCATCGAGAGCATTCTTCAGGAGCAGGTGTCTTTTATCCTCACGGAAGCGGGTTTGGGAATGGGCGGTAAGATCTTCCCTCCGGTTTCCTTCAAATTTACACCCTTACCATTGGCCTTAATCGTGTCACCGCGTCATGAAATTCGTGTGGATGCAAACATCCAACTCATTCCATCCTTAACCTTGGATCAAAAGGTTGCTTTAGAGGATAAGGTTGCCAATGGCCTAGACGTCTCCACGTTGATTGTCAACATCGGCGGTATTGGAATCTATCCGACCATGATTTTAGAAAGCACCTCCCTCCGTTGGGTGGTTGAAACCATTGTCCATGAATGGGTACACAATTACCTTACCTTGAGACCCTTGGGGCTGAACTATGAGACGAGCCCAGAGTTAAGGACGATGAATGAAACGGTTGCCTCGCTAGTGGGAGAAGAGCTTGGATATCAGGTCCTGCTGCGTTACTACCCAGAATTTGCGCCCCAAAGAGAGAAAGCATCTCCGGTTCCCTCCCTACCATCCAATGAACCTCCCGCTTTTGATTTTCGAGCAGAGATGTATACGACCCGCATAGAAGTTGACAAGTTATTATCACAGGGTTTGATTGAAGAGGCTGAGGCTTATATGGAGGGGAGGCGGCAAGTTTTTTGGGATAATGGTTATCGAATGCGCAAATTGAATCAAGCCTACTTTGCTTTTCATGGCGCTTATGCTGATACTCCGCAAGGTCCAGCGGGAGAGGATCCTGTCGGAGATGCTGTTCGGAGATTGTGGGGATCGCTTGACTCCCCAGCGGAATTCCTGTTTCGAATGTCCTGGATGAACGATTTCTCTGATTTAGAGAGAGCGCTGCAGGAATTGTCTACCAGTCCGTGATCAGGGCTGCCAGGAGCGCGGCTTTTTCCACGAGGCTCTTGAGTTCAAGGTATTCCCGTGGTGAGTGAGCTCCACTGCCCACAACGCCCAGACCATCCAGCACGGGCTTTCCCAAGGGAGCCACAAAATTGGCGTCAGAGCCACCCCCTGTTCCCCCTTCGGTCAGGGTCAATCCAATTTGATCACCAATCTGCTTGGCGCGTGTAAAGGTTGCAATCATGAGCTCGGTTCGAGGCATAGGGGGACGATTCCAACTGCCCTTGACCAGGACTTCTGCTCCTTCCAGTTGGGGTTCCAGTTGCGAAAGAGCAACATCCACCCTGTTCTGCTCGTCCATATCCACAACCCGCACATCAACAACGGAGAGGCATCTTTGAGGGACCACGTTGGTGCGTGTTCCCCCATGTATTTTGCCCACATTGATGGTTGTTCCCTTTGAAAGATCAGCCAGTTGAGATGTTTTCTCTATTTGGTAGCTCATTT
>MGNI01000089.1:74533-76992 GCA_001795115.1 Chloroflexi bacterium RBG_16_48_8
GATCACAGCTTCAGGCTCTGAACCAGCATGAGCGGATCGGCCCAGGGCTTCGATGGTGAAGCGTCCGATGCCTTTACGCCAAGTTTTCAAAGAACCATCGGAAAGGGCAGGCTCCAGGCACAACACGAGTTCATGCTGCTTCGCAAGTTCTTCAATCAACCCTCGGGAAGTCTCGCTTCCTGTCTCTTCGTCAGATGTACACAGGAGGGTCACCCTGCGGTCTGGGAAACGTCCTTCCTCTTGCATGACCTCAATGGCTGTTAGAGCGATAACGATTCCCGCTTTCATATCCAAAGCGCCAGGACCGTAAAACTTATCATATTCCACCCGTATGGGCATCTCCTGCAGTATGCCCAGGGGGAAGACGGTATCCATATGTGTCATGAGGAGGATACCTCCCTTACCAGCGCCCCATTGAAAAATGAGATGATCGCCTACAATGCTTTGCGTGGACACTTCGATGTCTGCACCGAGTGATTGGACCTTTTCGGTGATGGAGTGGCCAAGCTTGTCAACCAAGCCTTTTTCATAGGTAGGAGATTCAATTTCAACAAAGGACCTCAATAAGGAGATCATCTCCTCTTGCTTGGTTTCAAAGGTTGAGATGGGTAAGGGGGGCATGTTCATTGACCTCTTCTATTTTATTGGTGTGAGCTTTGTAGCTGCATGGGTTTACTCTGAAAATGGACAGATATCTGCTGCCTCATAGGAAGGGTTGGCGTAACCATAATATAATTTGTCGATAATCGTTTCCTGGTGTGAAATTGCATACGTTTGTGCAGCCAGGCATGCAGATCCAAGATCGCTTGAGGATTGGTATTCGGTCCAAAATGCATCCGCCATCTGTGCAAAATCTGAGGCGGGGTTATCTGCTGGATAGGTTGCCATAATGGAAGCATGTGCAGCTTCTGCAGCCTCAAACTCTTCCAGCAATAAATAGACTAGCATCAATCGGAAGGATGCATACGCTCCGAGTTGTGCACGTTCCGTGGGCGGATCTATGTAGTCAAGGAGTTCATCATCTTCGATCACCAGGGTGTAGAGCTCAATGGCTCTGTCATAATTCCTATCTTGTGCAGCCTGATCGGCATCGTGTAAGACGTGGATGCGGTAATTGGAGGGCAGGAAGGTATCAGGAGAGGAGAGGAATGCTCCTGCTTCTGTGTCCCAAGTCCAGCGCCGTATGAAGCGTCGAAAAGGTCCAGCACCAACGGAGCCAATTCCCTCTGCGGTTACGAGAATCTCGTTTGTATCAGAGTAGACCTCAATGGTAGGGCCAGGCATATCATCCGATGTGCCTTGCAGACGATTTTCCAGTGTCTCACCGTTCCAGATTAACGCCTCTAATCGGATAAAACATGTATGGGCGCCGCAAGACTGTCGTCCGACGAGCAGGTCCGAGATGCTGTCTCCATTCAGGTCATCCGAAGAGAATAAGGTTGGAACGCCCCAATCCATCAGCTCAGGGGATTGAAAGGCCATCTCGTAGTGATCCCCCTGGCATTGGTTGAGGATCAATGTTCCCTGGGTGAGTATGAATTCGGGTTCTGGGTCGATCAGGGTGAGGGCGATGTCGTAGAAACCATCTCCTGTGAAATCTTTCTCTACCAACCCCGGGGAATCGATCGGAACTGTTCCACTCTCTTCTAATGACGATAGCAGAGATACCAGGTTTCCCCCCGCATTCAAGTATTGGAGGATTTCAGCAGGCAATTCTTCGACACTGGATGAATGAAATAGTCCCGAATTTCCAGCCGGGATTGGACAGGGAAGGCTGGGACGGATTGTAGCTGTAGGTGGAATAGCTGGTATCGTCACCGAGGGAGAGGGTGTTTCCTCCATCGATTTTGAAGTTGGAAGAATTTGAGATAGTACATTGCATGAAAATAAAACGGGGAGCAAGATGATCAGGCAAATAACTTGGTAATGGTTCTTCACAGGTTAGATCCTTTCTATTTCTATTCCACAGAGAAGGTTGCCTCAGGAAACAGCCAAGAGAAGACTTTGGAATATCTATTCTAACATTGTCGCAATTCCTCTGGTCTCATTCACCCCCACATATGCCTCTCTCTTCTATCTTGAAGGGCTTTTCCAGTTGACTCATAACGAGGAATAGGAAAAATATGAAAGCTCATCTTCATTTCAACTCAAATACTGAGATGGAAACGTCCAATAACTGGATTCCAATGGTTTCAATCAAGAAGGTCCATTCGATCAAGTGTTACATCGTGCAATTTTTCTGCTATTTGAGCAAATAATTTCATTCTCACGTCAGATTGCCGTATACTCAAGTTATGGGGACTGATCTTTTTTTCCCTCCAGGTTCTCCCCTTGATCAGCCGGGAGCCATAGAGCGTTTCATGCCGCCCATCGAGAAGGGAAGTGTCACGCGCGTGTTGCAAGAAATGGGCAACACGACGGATTTGATTGTGGACCCCTTTGGAGCTTCGCCTCAGTTG
>MGNI01000089.1:77259-77366 GCA_001795115.1 Chloroflexi bacterium RBG_16_48_8
GGGTATGTTTGCAAGCAATGTGGTCAGGTCATCCAAGAAGCAACCAACGAAGTGGATCGAGGGTTAGCGCGATCTCATGCCGGGAAGGGTCTCCAATTTGCGATGGC
>MGNI01000090.1:0-6138 GCA_001795115.1 Chloroflexi bacterium RBG_16_48_8
AAGGTCAAAAGATCTTTAAAAATATGAGGTTGTTTTTCGGGATTTCTTTGCTGCTCAGCGCCTGTGTTGTTCAACAATCAAATCCCCCTGTTGTCATCCAGGGCACAGCCGTGCCACTTCTTCCGACATTTGATGACTCCCAGGTCACTCGAGGTGAAAACTTATATGGCCAGTACTGCGCATCCTGCCACGGCATGAACCTCGAGGGTCAGCCAAATTGACAACAACGATCTGAAAATGGAACTTATCCTGCTCCTCCACTCGATTCCCATGGGCACGCCTGGCACCACCCAGATGATCAATTGATGGATATCATTGCCAATGGAGGTGATCCAGCTCTTGGCGCAACAATGTCGGCTTTCTCAGACGTAATGAGTGAGGAAGAAATCCTGGACGTCCTTACATTTGTCAAAAGCCGTTGGGAGCTGGAAGAACGCGAATTTCAATGGTGGATTACCGCTCGCTGAGATAAAAATGTAGATCTCTTTTTAAGAATTTATTCTGTTTCAGTTGAAAGTTGAATCTATCTAATGAATTTGAAATTATTGAGAAGATACAAATTTCGTAACTACTCAGGCAGGTAAAGAAACAAACTCAGGCAAATAAGGGTTACCAACAAGGGCTGATCGCAGAACATCCAAAACACGTTGTTCATTTTTCCGAGCGGTTGAGATGTAGCCGCGAACCAGACAGAAGGTATCAAAACCTTCCGTAGTACGGAAACAGCCGGACACCTTTTGCTTGACCTTCATCATGCGGATATCTCGCTCTGCCTGATTGTTGTCAAACGGAACCCCAAAATCGTGTATAAACGCCAGCACAGCCTCCTTATGATCACGGAGCCGATCCAGCAGGTTCTTGGCTGGGCTTTGCTTGATCCGTCCTCGCTTCTTAGGTTGTCCCTCTGCTTGTTTCGGTGGGGGATTGGCCTGCAACCCCTGTTCGATCAGACCATCATAGCGGCTTTCGAAGTCAGTTACCTGTCGCAGTGAGAGGCAACTCTGCGTTGTCCGAGCTTTCTCAATCGCTTCTTTAATCTCCACCAGCAAGTCCGCCAGTTCACTCTCCCAGCCTTGAGAATAGCGCTCTTGCAGGAATTCTAATCCCCGCAGGTGATGAGCATTGCACAAAGCGTGTTTGACGTCGTACTTCAGGTAAGATGCCCAGCCATCGTGAATAGCCCGCCCTTTCAGATGAGGTTAAGATACCAATGGCATCCATCGCTTTGGTGCCCCGTTTGCGATGGACCACGTACTGGGTAAGCCGTTCCGTGCTCGCTGTGTGTAACCAGTGCAGCTTTCCCTCGACCCGTACCCCGGTCTCGTCGAAGTGAACCACATTTTCTCCCTCGATCAGATGGGTCTTGATCGCTTCATTCAGCGGCTTTACCTGTTCTACCACATCTTCGCAGGCCTTCAAAATTGTCCCTTCAGCCAATGGCTGTCCATACAAATCGGCAAACACTTCGCTCGTTCGTTCCAACGGTAGCAGCTGGTATTGGTTGAAATACACCGCCTGGGCCTTGATCCCCGGCCCATACTGCACGGGTTGGGTGACACCTTCCGGGAAAATGGCCTTGCTTTCTTCACCACACCCCGGACAGCGCTTGATCTCGGCCTGGTGTTCGGTCACCTCTACCATAACAACCGGTAAGTCAAATACCTGTCGCTTCTCTTGCCCGCTCGCTCCCACCTCTTTCAGGGATGTATGACAGTGGCAGCACTCTTTCACATGATGCACTACAACCCAGTCGGGATGTTCGACCGCTTTCAAGGTGTGCCCTTTGTGCCCAGGCTGTCCACCGCTCTTCTTCCTGTGGCGCTTGCGTAGACTCCTGGGTGCCGGTTTGTTCAGACCATCACTAGATGGAGGGTTTCCGCTGTTGCGGCTGTTCTTGGCCAGGCAGTCCTCCAAAACCTGCACTCATTCTGCTAAAATGATCATGCTCTGGATCATTTTACGAAATAGTGCCACAACCGCTTCTTCACCCTGTTGGTAAGCTTCGCGTACTTCGTCTTCAGTCGGGAAGTGAATAGGTTTCATGTTTCATATTGTGAACGTTTTATCCACCTTTTAAAAGAATCAGATGGTACCAATACTCCATTACTTTTGACTCGGCTGCCTGAGTAGTTACCAAATTTCTATCGATTGAGCTAATCAAGTATCCCTCGGGTGTTAGACTGTAATTTCACCAGGATTAATAAAATCCGCCCCTCCTTAATTCAGGAAGGGCGGGATTAAGTCAGGGTCAAATCAGTCTTTGCTTATAGTTCGTTTAGGAAATGAATATCAGGTGGTCCCTCAACACCTGCGTTCTCCATTGCTGCCTTAAGTTCGGTAGATTGGGCGTATTTTTTAGCGTTTGCCAATGAATCCTATTTAAAAATAAGGGTTAACCTATTGGGGTCGCTCGAGTCGCGTTAAATATCGTCTGAAAGTTCGCCGTTGGAGGCGCGCAAATCAGCAACAGAATCATAAACTCTTTTCCACACCGCAAAGTCTTTTACCTTATGTTGAACTAACATACTTGCCATGATAATCTCTCATGATTAAATTTTCGGTTAATCTAAATTTTCTGTTGGATGGTACCCAGATAACAGTTTGCTGATAATCTCACCAAAGCAACATTGCAATCTGCGTCATTTTGTAGATTGATTATGAAAATTAACGTGTTCATCAAACGCATGCATTATTAACACTAATTCGACCCTTAATATCCATTATATGCCAGTATAAATTATTTTAACGATGAGAAGTGTATTAGAATGACATATTCAACTATTCAAATGTGTTGTTATTTTTAAGGTGAAGCTACACAAAACTTTTTCCATGAAAAATGATACTAACGCTCAAGCTGTTGAGGCGCGTTAACAACCACACCGGCGACCAATGAAGTTCGAGATGGTCGCCGGTGTAACTAAATGGATTGGTTACATTCATATTTCAACTATTCTTCGATGTCCTGCCGGATAACTTCAAATTCCTCTCGAGTGATCTCGCCCTGCGCATAACGCTGATCCAGTGTCTGGCGAGCGCTCAAATTTTCCCTTGGCAGTGTGGGGAATGGTTTTCCCCCAGGGAAAAGGGCTCTTATCAAGAGCGCTGCTCCGATGACAAGCCCACCCCAGAATAAGAGCATTAGTAGCAACCCTATCAAGCCAAATCCCATCATCCGATAAACCTCCTAATAGGAATCCCAGAAATTGAATTTCGAGGAGAAACTCAATCTCTGGGAAATCCACTAACCTATGTCAGATAAAATCTCTTTGAACTGCTCACGGGTAATCTCTCCACGAGCATACCTCTTTTCGAGGATGTCACGCGGCGATGCCTGAGCTTGTTCCAAGTTTGTTGAGGAGATGGAATTTCGTCCTTCGTTTGAAAATCGACGAACGGCCCAAATGACCAAGAGCACAAAGCCAACAATCACACCGATCGTGATCACCAGATTCAGGATCATTCCAATCCAACCAAAGGATCCGAACCCGCCATATCCACCCATCATGCCACCCATCTTCTTTGTACCTCCTACCTTTTCATGAGTATTGCTCCTAGTGGAGCAACTCCCCATATCAATTTACCCAATCATAATTACCCTGAATAAAGCTACATTGAAGGAAGCATAAAGGTTTGGTAAAGAAAATTGACTGGCGAACTTAAAGAAGGGATAGCAGCAAAATCCTTGGTCAGGTGGCAATTGGGAGGGTGAAGTGGAATGTACTACCTTTGTTTATGCCCTGGCTCTCCGCCCAGACCTTCCCACCATGGGCTTCCACTAGATATTTCGTGATTGTCAACCCAATTCCACTGCCGCCTCCAACACGGGATCGGGATTTGTCCACCCTGTAGAAACGAGTGAAGATGTGAGGTAAATGTTCGGCGGGAATACCGAGACCCAAATCCGTTATTGCAACATGTATTTTCCTTTCATCAAGGAAAGCCCTAATCCGGACCTCACCACCAGCCGGGGTATATTGAAGCGCATTTCCTACCAGATTGATGAAAACCTGCCCGATACGATCCTCATCAACGGTTACATTCGGTAATCCTGTTAGCGGAATCTCGACGTGCAATTGAACGCCCTTTTCCTTAAACTGCTGGTCCAAACGCGCAACAACCGCCTCCACCAGGTCGCCCATGCCAATCGATCTTAAATCGAGTTGATATGCACCTGCTTCAACTCGGCTTAGCTCTTGCAGATCGGACACCAAGCGCTGCAAACGATCAGCTTCACGGTAGATCATTTGGTAAATGGTCTCGTCAGGGGATAACACACCATCTATCAAACCTTCCATCGAAGCTTTTATCGCTGATAGGGGAGTCCGAAGCTCATGCATCACATCCGCGATCAGATTCCGTCTCATCTTTTCTGTCTTCTCAAGTTTATCAGCCATTTGATTGAAACTAATCGCTAGCCCGGCCAGTTCGTCCATTTCATCGATATCGCTTGAACCAGGAACCTTAACCCGTTCATCATAGCGTCCATCAGCAACGCGTTGGCTTGCCAGCATCATCTCATGAACCGGGGCAACGACCCTTCGACTGACCAGGATACTGACGACGAGCGCAGCCACGATCGCAGCTCCGGTTGCTAGGAGCAAGGATTCGTTCACCGCAGCACGGAAATTTGTGAAAAGGTCCGCATTTAAATCCATTCCCATTTCCCCATTTCCCATCATTCCCGTCATCATCGAACCCATGGAAGCCATATGACGATCGAATGATCTGGGAATTGTCAACTCGGCAGCGGTGGTGAGCACGATCACGCCGACGATAATGATGATCATATACGACAGGAATAACTTCCAACCCAAATGACTCCGAATTCGGCGGATCATTCCCATTCTCCTTCATCTTCAAAACGATAACCCACACCACGGATTGTTCTAATAAAGCGATCATCGCCTAATTTTTGACGGATGTGTCCGATATGGACATCGACCACTCGTATCTCGCCAAAGAAATCATATCCCCAGACCTTTTCAAGGAGCTGTTCACGACTCAGAACCCTTGTATGGTGTTCCGCCAGTGCTACCAGCAAGTCGAATTCGACGGTTGTGAACTCGACCGGTTCATCATCGACCCACACCTGGCGGCGACCTGTATCAACTCGAACATGATGGAATGCCATTACAGTGTCTTCGGGCAAAGAACTCCCAGAGCGTAATCGTCGAAGAGCTGATTTGATACGCGCCACCAATTCCCGGGGACTGAAAGGCTTTGTGAGATAATCGTCAGCACCGACAGACAATCCTATGATCTTGTCTATCTCCTCTGCTTTGGATGTTAACATGATGACATAGACATCCGATTCTCTTCGTAGTTTGCTGAGGACCTCAATCCCATCCATGCCAGGAAGCATTATGTCCAAAACCACTAAATCAGGTCGGAGAACGCGTGTCGCCTTGAGACCTGAAGGACCATCCATGGCAGTGATGGTCTCATAACCCTCTTTTTCCAGATAGGCTGTAACCACATCGAGGATGCTTTGTTCATCATCTATAACTAGTATCTTGGCCATCGGGCACACTCACTTTCAAGAGTCCTGTGATGTAAAATTTCTTCCTACAATTTCGACCTTTATCAGATCTGACCTGTGTTGATCCGGCTAACGATCAAAAGCCTACTTCAACTCACAAAAACATGACGGACTTAATTTCAGATTGTATTGATATCAGAGAAACATAGCCACATCACCGGAGAAATATCCGTGCGGAACATTATCCATTCATGTTTCTTGATCATATCTGACACACCACCGTCGGTCCATGCCTCATTCTGCTCATATTAACACACCAACCAGCTTATTCAAGGGCCAGGGGAGTTCCCGACTGATTTTATAAATGGAAGATCGTTCTAACCACAAAAACTCAGGTGAACTTAAGCTTCATCATTAGATGAATTACCTTTTTGTCCTTTTAGCTCTACTTTCCAATTGCGGGCAGGTATCTTAAAAGGAAGGACCCCCGGTTACCTTGATGGCCGGGGATCCCTATTCAATCAACCATGGGTCAACTGTGGATTTCCTCATCCATTGCCACGAAAGTCCCGTGCCAATTGTGGATAAATACCTGTTGATTGTACCCATTAACGCTGAGCATGCCAATTACTTCACCATCCGTTTCGATGTGGATCGTG
>MGNI01000090.1:6145-8336 GCA_001795115.1 Chloroflexi bacterium RBG_16_48_8
CATAAAAGGGATCTGCATCTTCACCGGCTTCAGCACCAGGCAGGTAAGTATCCAGATAGCGCTGGGCTGCTTCAATTGCCTCTTCAGGGCTAATCAGCATCTCAGTTGAAACTTCACCAGAGACGGTACTTCCCATCATTCCGCCCAGGTATTGGGATTCACCACCCATCATTCCCATGCCACCCCCAGCCATTGGACTATATTTAGCATTCCACATCATATTGGGGCCAAATTCAGGATATACACCAAAGGTCACGGGGTCTACAAGCACTTCCATGGCTCCTATCCCTGTACTCTCTTCGATGATTTGGGCGTAAGCATGATTATCAAAGATCATAACTTCGCCCAGGATCAGGTTACCGTTTTTTAAGGAAACCAGATAATCCTGGACAGCATCTTGAGCATCCGTGATGGAAATGGGATCCACATCAATCCGGCCTTGAGCGCCATAACTGCCCATCATGCCAGGTCCCATGTTGTAACCAAAGGGGAATTGCTCGCCTTCCGATGGAATACCATCAAAGCCGCCCATCATCCGTCCATGCCAGGGATCTCCCCAGCCCCAAAAGTTCCGTCCAATAACAATGCCCAGCAAGAGCAAAGCTGCCACGGCAACGATGCTGCTTGTCACGATTAATGTAGTTCGTAACGTTCTACTCATTCCAATTCTCCCTCTTCCTTCAATTAAGATTTGCGCCAACTGCTCGCTTAGTATTTGTTGTAAGTCTATCGGGTCTGTATAAAGGATCGTTAGAGGCAGTTTAAAGGTTTTGTAAAGAAAAATTGGGGCTTTCCTGTCATCTACGGCATGCAATCACACATCTGAAAGAGATAGGGTAAGCGTTAGGATGTTCCATTTTCTGGAGTATGTGATCTTGGTGTCAAGAGAAGTTAATAACCCATGTGAGGCGAGGGTTCACCACGACCATCAATCAATTTGAGGGTTTATTGCCCAACCCATCTACTTGAATCTGTTGAGGATAGTGCGATCAAAGATCGTTTCCTAAACCATCTCTATTGCAAGTCGTTTCTACTATCGAATTACCCAGAACAACATGATGAGCCCTAGTCCGACCATGAGGAGACCATACCACAATCGAATTCTAAGAGAGTGCTCTCTTTCCCACCGTGCCCACTGTTTGGCGACAACGCGATTCCCGGCAGCGAAAAGAATGACAACTAAGGGTAATACAAAGAGCACATTATATAGAACTAAATAGCCAATGCCCCATCCCAGCGTAGTTTTTGCATTCAAGAGTGTGATGATCGATACATATACGCCACCGGAGCAAGGGAATGTACATAAACCCACAAGAACACCCATACCCATCGTCGCAGGAACAGTCGCCTTTTTTAGCCACTCATTGGTTTTAGCTCCGGCTGCAGATGGCATGTGGAGTTTGATTGGAAATTTCGGGAAAAAATACTCGATCAGGTTAAGGACTCCAAGTCCGATTAGAATCCAGCTGCCTGTACGAGCGACGAAATGGGGATCGTTTGAAAAGCGAACCGCTTGCAGGATACCTAAGCCAATGGCAAAGTACACTACGAATATCATTCCAATATAGACGAATCCCAGTTGAAATATTCGCTTACGGGATTGGCGGATTGTGAATAAAAAGGCCAGTAACAGCATGATAACGGCAAAGGCACATGGGTTGACTGAATCCACCAATCCGGTGATAAACACTGCCGGAAGAAGTTCCCCTAAATTAGCCAGCCCAACAGGAAGGGGTCCTTCGGAAGCCAGCGATTCCTTAAGCGCTTCTTCAAAAGGAGTATCGATAGCGAAAGTGGAAATATCACCCTTCCATGACCAGAGGCGATACTCCGTCGGTTCACCATGCATCTCGGGTTGCCATATCACTAATTGGGCTGGTAGATCTGGGGAATGAAGGACCTGGCCAATCAAATCAGTGGGAACATGACCCAGGCTAACAAGCAAACCATTGTTAAGTGGAATGAAGGCGTAGAGAGAGTCAGCAATCGAACGTGGCAATTCGATGCTATCTGCCATCTCCATCAACCGAGTGCGTTCCTCAGGCACAGTGTAATCGTGGATCTCCGTCTCTGCCTGCACTCCCCCCGCACGTAAGGCAGGGATTAACTCATCCTCGACATATGGCCAACAATCCGCACAACCCGCGCTGAAAAAAATATGGATTCGTTCATCAGATCCTGCCTGTGCTTG
>MGNI01000090.1:8377-8692 GCA_001795115.1 Chloroflexi bacterium RBG_16_48_8
TTAGAAAAATAAATTGCTTCTTAACTAAATCCCTCACTCTGTATTGACCTAACCGCATTCCAGCTCCTTATCTTCACTTCTCGCCAGCTTAATTTTCCGGTAAATCGAACATCCAATTAGAAAAAGGTGTTGGATGATTAGGCGTGGTGAATATAAAATTCACAGACGCATGGATATTTATCTCCTCAAGCAAAAATCGTGCATGGAAATAATTTATAGTTTCCCAACACAATGAAATTGTAAATGTTGCGATTGGTGGACTTATACTCCACAACTTCCGCCCTGGTTAGGAGCTGTTTCGAGCAATCCATTTGC
>MGNI01000091.1:0-320 GCA_001795115.1 Chloroflexi bacterium RBG_16_48_8
AGCATACCAAGAAGTACAGTTAATACACCTGTAAGCATGATCGTTGCATCCAACCACGGCTCGGAGTGGGTCTCGGGATCGCCAGGACGCATATACATGATGACGATAATCCTCAAGTAGTAGTAAGCCGAGATCAGGGAAGTAACAACCCCAACCACCGCCAACCAAATGAGGTCAGCATCTATGACCGCCCGGAAGAGATAGAATTTACCCATAAAGCCTGCTGTGGGTGGAATGCCTATCAGTGAAAACATGAATATGGCCATCGCCAGGGCTAACCCTGGGCTCTTCGTCCCAAGACCAGCGTAATCATCGAGGTT
>MGNI01000091.1:391-1381 GCA_001795115.1 Chloroflexi bacterium RBG_16_48_8
ACGGCATAGGCAAGGATGTAGAACAACGCTGCGCTCACGGCCTCCGGTGCAATTTGAGAATCGGCTGCAGCAGGAAGGATCATAAGGATGTAACCCGCGTGAGCGATGCTGGAGTAAGCCAACATGCGTTTGATATTCGGTTGCGCGATCGCAGCCACATTCCCCCAAGTCATGGTCAGCGTCGCCATGATCATGACCAATACAGCCCAAGTTTCCCCCAGGCTGGGAAATGCCGTGATAAACACCCGCAACAGAGCGGCAAAACCTCCGGCTTTTGCTCAAACCGACATAAAAGCAGTCACCGAGGAAGGGGCACCTTGATAGACGTCTGGGGTCCACATATGGAAGGGGACCGCAGCGACTTTGAAGCCTAGACCCACCAGGATCAATCCGGCTCCCACCATAAGAAGTCCGGAATTAGCTGATCCGGACTGTACAGCATTGAAGATTCCTTCAAGCTGGGTTGTTTGCGTTGCTCCATAGACCAGCGCGATCCCGTAAACGAGAAAACTCGAAGCGAAGGCTCCCAGGAGAAAGTATTTCATCGCAGCTTCCTCTGACTCCTCCTGGGGTCGGGCGAAACCAGTGAGCACATAAAGTGGAATAGAAAGCAATTCAATCGCCAGGAAAACCACAACAAGGTCTCCGGCCAAAGCCATGAGGATCATGCCGCTTACAGTGAAAAGAAGAAGCGTGTAATACTCTCCCCGCTGGATATCCCGACGTTTGATGTAGTCATAGGCCAAAGCAATTCCTGCCAAACCAACAACCAGGAAGATGAGCTGCAGGAAGATCGAAAAGCCATCCTCAACGATCATCCCAGAAAAGGATACACTGCTCTCTCCAAAGCGGAAGAAGGTTGCGATCAATGCAGCTATCAAACCCAATGCCGCTAAGAGGGCTGTCACTCCTTTGCGATTCTTTGGAATAAAAAGATCAACCAAAACCAGAATGCATGCCCAGCCAGTGACAATCGAAAAGGGGAGCATA
>MGNI01000091.1:1400-3695 GCA_001795115.1 Chloroflexi bacterium RBG_16_48_8
TCTATCGCACCACCATTACCGCTGTTTGCAAAACTGCTACAATCTTCTCCACCGAAGGCGCTATCAAGGAGAAGAATGGCTTTGGATAGAGACCTATCCAGAATATAAAGAGGACAATCGGCACAAGCGTGATCACCTCACGAATATTCAGGTCTTTAACCAACTTGTTCTCCTCTTTATCGAGAGGACCAAGGAAGAGCTTTTGGAACATATACAGCATGTAAATCGCAGTTAGAATAACGCCTGAGGCAGCAAAACCCGCAAACCAAGGGGAATTGATCGAATCCGAACCGAAAGAACCCAAGAGAATGGTAAACTCTCCTACAAAGCCATTCAATCCGGGTAATCCCATGGAGGATAACGTCACGATAAGAGTGATAGCACCATACACGGGCATAACCTTCCAGAGTCCACCGAAATCATCCATCTCACGTGTATGCCGACGCTCGTAAATCATCCCCACCAGGAGGAACAATGCCCCTGTGCTCAATCCGTGGTTGATCATCTGGAGAATGGCGCCCTGGATACCCTGCTCATTGAGAGCAAAAAGACCTAGCATGACAAAACCCAGGTGGCTTACAGAGGAGTATGCGACCAATTTCTTCACATCCCTCTGTGCATAGGAGATCGCCGCTCCATAGATAATCCCGATGACGGCAAGAAGCGCCATCCAGGGAGCTAACTTCACGGATGCTTCTGGGAAGAGGGGAATATTGAAGCGTAGGAAACCATAGGTGCCCATCTTAAGAAGGACGCCCGCTAGAATCACAGAACCAGCAGTAGGTGCTTCCACATGCGCGTCCGGAAGCCAGGAATGCAGCGGCCACATCGGAACCTTGATGGCAAAAGCTGCTGCGAAAGCCAGGAATAACCATACCTGAATGTCCGCCGGGATGTTTCCTTGGGCGATCAGATCTGGAATAGAAAAAGTGCCTCCTCGCAAGCCGAGCCACAGGATCGCCAGGAGCATCAGGATCGACCCAGCCATGGTGTAGAGGAAGAACTTGATGGCTGCATACATGCGGCGAGGACCACCCCAGATCCCAATCAGGAAATACATGGGGATGAGCGTAAACTCCCAGAAGATGTAGAACAGGAAAAGGTCCATCGCTACGAAGACGCCCACCATCCCCACTTCGAGAAGCAGGAAGAAAACCATGAATTCCTTCACCCTCTCCTCGACCGCTGTCCAGGTGGAGAGAATCGAGATGGGTGTGAGAAAGGTGGTTAGTAGAACCAGCAAGATACTGAGGCCATCCACCCCCATGTGATATTCGATGTCCCAATCCGCAATCCGTATCCATGTCCCCCGGATCACCATCTGCAACTCCGGATCGGTGGGATCATATTGTGCCAACATCACAATTGAGACCACAAAGGTGATCACGGATGTGATGAGAGCTGTCCAGCGAATCGCATCTGTCCGCTCACGTGGCAAGAGCAGGACAAGCGCCAGACCTAGTATCGGAAAGAAGGTTACAAGCGTTAGAATAATGTCGTCCATGGTCCTTCCTCAATGAGGATTATCGGAACAAGATATAGCTTAAAATAAGTAAAAGTCCCACAAAGAATGAAAGTGCGTAATTTCTTACAAAGCCAGTCTGTAAAACACGCAGCCGTGTAGAAGCACCTTTAATGAGATGTGCAAGCCCGTTTGCTGCTCCATCAATCACGGGTAAATCAAATCCCATCGCTAACCAATGAGTTAACCCACGGAAGCTCCTGGCGACAACAGAATCGTGGAACCAATCATGCCAGAATCGCCAATCGATAACATCTGCAAGGAAAGAAGCCAGCGCAATGAAGGGACGAATAACCAGCCAATGGTAGAATTCATCCACCCAATACTTATGCTCCATCGCGGTAAAAAGCGGTCCAAGAGACTTTCGCAACGGATCCGGCTGGCCTTCTTTCATCGTACGGCGACCATAAATCCTCCATGCCACCGTGATGGCTATGAGGGCCAGGATGGTTGAAAGCGCGGCCACGAAGAGATTGAATTCCCCCGCATGGACATGTTCTAGCGTATGCTCGAGCCAGTTCGTCAGGGTGTGCAATCCCGGCAGATTGAGAGCACCCCCTACCATCGCCAGAAAAGCGAGACCGATCAACGGGTAGGTCATAATAGGAGGATTTTCCTTGGCGTGTTCCGCTGCCTCGGATCTCGGTTCACCGAAGAAAATCATCAAGATCTGGCGACCCATGTAGAAGGCGGTGAAGATAGCTGCAATCGCCAAGAGGATATAAACGGCCATGAATTTCTGGTTGGCATCCGCCAGAATCTCATCCTTGGAA
>MGNI01000091.1:3703-4105 GCA_001795115.1 Chloroflexi bacterium RBG_16_48_8
CGCCAACGGAGGGATCCCTACCAGGGCGAGTGAACCGATGAGATAGACCAGGAACGTGGTCTTCATTTTGTTTCTTAACCCACCCATATTCCTCATGTCGTTTGGATCAAAATCATGGTGACCACCCTCACCATGATCTCCTTTAGCGCCTAGGCCATGTTCGACACCGACGATCACAGAACCGGCCGAGAGAAACAGCAGGGCTTTGAAGAAAGCATGCGTGACCAGGTGGAACATGGCTGCCACATAGGCTCCAATCCCTGCCGCTGCGACCATAAAGCCTAATTGGCTGATGGTGGAATAAGCCAGGACCCGCTTGATATCGAATTGCCCCACAGCGATCGTTGCAGCCACCAATGCCGTTGCTCCGCCAACAATGGCTACAATGTCGGAGGAGACAGG
>MGNI01000091.1:4136-5192 GCA_001795115.1 Chloroflexi bacterium RBG_16_48_8
ATGAGGTAAATACCTGCCGTGACCATGGTAGCAGCATGGATCAATGCCGAGACAGGTGTAGGGCCAGCCATTGCGTCCGGCAGCCATACAAAGAGTGGAATTTGAGCGGATTTACCGGTGACGCCCAGAAGCATAAATAAGGTAATGGCTGTAAGAACACCCACGCCTGCCGTACCGCTCCCCTTAGCAAGATGAAAGACCTCCTCAAATTGGAGACTACCGAAATTCCAGAAGATCAGGAACATGGCGATAAGGAAGCCAAAATCTCCAATGCGGTTGGTGATAAAAGCCTTCTTTCCAGCAATAGCATTGCCTATCCCGCCCTGGCCTTTCTCATACCAAAACCCAATCAACAAATAGGAACACAGGCCAACACCCTCCCAACCCACGAACATCATCAGATAATTGTCTGCCGTCACAAGAACCATCATTGTAGCGACGAACAAATTGAAGAAGATGAAGAAGCGAGTGTACCGACCGGGATCGCCCTGGAAACGCACGTCATCGTGCATGTACCCGACAGCATAGATATGGATCAAGGTGCTGACGCCGGTCACCATCAACATCATCGTCACAGATAGGGTGTCAACCTTCAATGCCCAAGGGACGTGAAGAGATCCTACCATGATCCAGTCAGCCACCATCACCCGGGCACCTTCTGGTTCAGCCTGGAGGTCGTCGAATTGAAGAATGGCGAGGATGAAGGAGGCCCCCACCGCTAAACATGCAATTGCATCTCGATTTCGCTCGCTAAGCCTTCTGCCAATGATCATATTGATCAACAAACCGGCAACAGGAAA
The DNA here is from genome assembly GCA_001795115.1 of Chloroflexi bacterium RBG_16_48_8. Lineage (GTDB taxonomy): Bacteria > Chloroflexota > Anaerolineae > Anaerolineales > E44-bin32 > MGNI01. Next base: position 4,937 of record MGNI01000091.1, read on the forward strand.
TGCAATAATCAGAGGCGCTAGCGTGAAAAGTCCACCTGAATGGATTACTTCACTAAGATTCATTCACTCACTCCGGGGCTTAACCTAGCCTTTCAGGCTGCTAATTTCGTCCACATCAATACTTTGCTTGGTTCTAAAAATGGCAACGATCAGTGCTAAACCAACAGCAACCTCAGCCGCAGCAACAGCGATAATAAAAAACACCATGATTTGACCCGTCAGATCCCCAAAATATTTAGCAAAAGCAATAAAAGCT
>MGNI01000091.1:5215-19304 GCA_001795115.1 Chloroflexi bacterium RBG_16_48_8
TTCAATCGACATAAAGATCACAATCGCATTCCGCCGTGTTAACACACCTAGTGCACCCAAAACAAAGAGGACAACTGAGAGCGCAAGTAGATAGTTGGTTGGTACTTCCATCAACTCTCCTTCGGTTCGTTGCGAGTCAGAATGATGGCACCCATCATGGCGACAAGCAGCAAAATGGAGGTAATTTCAAAAGGAATCAGGTAGCGATTAAAAAGGAGCGTTCCGATAGAAGCGGGGCTTCCAAAATCCTCAGGGATACTTCCCAAAGTCTGCATAAGATAGTTTTGGCGAACAAAGAGGATATAAGCAAATTCCATCAAGAGGGCTCCACCCAGTAAAATGGCCAGCGGAGGCTGCCAGGATAAGCTTTCCCCCTTAGCAGATTTCTCTGCACCGAGAAGCATGATCACAAACAAGAAGAGCACCATGATTGCGCCAGCGTAAACGGTTACTTGGACCATGGCGATGAAAGCCGCATTCAGCAACAAATAAATCACTGCTACGGTAAGGAAATTAAGAACCAAAAACATGGCCGAGTAAACCGCATTTCTACTGATAAGCATGCTGGCAGCGGTAACAATGGCTATCGTTGCAAGAACGATGAATAGAATGAGATCTTGTGTCATAAAAACATCCATTTTAGGGATAGTCAATCAGTTGATAAGTTCATCCGTCGATAAGGATTTTCGATGAATAACCACCACTCGACTTCATCACCCGTTGATCTATTGACCCATCAGATTATTGACCTATAGACCTATTGCCTTTTTAACTCATCCAATCTTCATCCCTATCTACTTGGGATTTTCCATCTCTGGAATGGCTTTATCAAATTTTCCGGGTTCAACCTGTATCGGTGTCGGTTTCCCATTGGGAGGAACAGGAACGATCAGCATCTCCCTTGTATAAATTGCATCGCGTCGATTGGTGAAAGAAAGTTCATAATGATGACCCAGAACGATGGCTTCGGTTGGGCATGCATCCTCGCAGAAGCCGCAGAAAATACATCGAAGCATATTGATTTCATACGTGCTGGCATAACGTTCCCCAGGGGAATAGCGCTCTTCATCTGTGTTCTCGGAGGCTTCCACAAAGATGGCATCCGCCGGACAGGCAGCTGCGCACAGAGCACAGCCAATGCATTTCTCCAGGCCGTTCTCATAACGATGAAGGTAATGACGACCCTTGTATCGTTCCCGAACCGGGCGCTTCACCTCCGGATACTGATAGGTAACCGGAGTCTCAAACATACTCTTGAATGTCGTCCACATTCCCTTGAGGAAACCTGTTACCATCCCTAACCTCCTAGCAACACAATGAGAACCGCTGTCACGACGACATTCAGTAAGGCGACGGGAAGGAGAATTTTCCAGCCGAAAGCCATCAGTCGATCGTATCGGATCCTTGGCAGCGTTGCCCTCAACCAAACCAGAACGAAAAGGAGGATCACGACTTTTATGAACAAATAAATTGGTCCTAGCCATGGAAGGGTATCGACATAGGGGCCTAAGTACCCGCCCAGGAACAAACTTGCCGTGATGAAACTCACCACGATCATCTTGCCGTACTCTGCCATGAAAAACAGCGCGAATTTCATACCCGAATATTCAGCATGGTATCCCGCAGTAAGTTCCTGTTCAGCTTCAGGCATATCGAAAGGAGATCTGTTCACCTCTGCAATGGAGCCGATCATGAACAACAAGAAACCTACAGGTTGCAAGAAGATAAACCAAACAGGATTCTGAGCATTCACAATATCGCCAACACTCATCGAGTCGGCCAAAAGGATCGGGCCAACAAATGCAAGACCCAACACCAACTCATAACTCACCATTTGTGCGGCTGCCCGTAAGCCACCCATAAGTGCATATTTATTGTTGGATGACCAACCAGCCAACGCAATACCATAAACGGCGATAGAAGATATCGCCATGATGTAGAGGACACCCACATTTACATGAGCAGCCAATCCAAGTGTGACGGATCGACCTAAAAGGGATACTTCCGGACCAAAAGGAATGACGGCCAGCAGAATGAGAGCAGGGACAACCGTGATGATAGGAGCAAGAAGGAAGACAAGCTTATCTGCTTTATAAGGGATGAGTTCTTCCTTGAAGATGAGTTTGATCCCATCTGCCACAGGTTGCAGGATACCCCAAGGACCAGCACGGTTTGGACCGATCCGGATCTGTACGCGGGCGAGCGTTCGCCTTTCAAACAATGTTAAATAGGCGAAGCCTCCAACAATGATGAGGATGATGATAACCGATTCGATCACCCATTCAATCAATAGAGCGATATCCATTTGCCTCCCTGCTAATCAACAGGTCGTAATTCAACGTAGACGGGTGCCAATAATGGCATACCCAGACTCCGCGGTAAAAGGGCTGTCCCTTGCGGTACGCTCTCCAGTATTTCAAAGGGCAAACGTTTTACCCAACCGTTTAAACGCACTTCCACTTCACTTTGTCCAGCAAGATGGAGGTAAGCCACATCTGTTGAATTCAAGAGAATTTTGAGCGTTGGCAGCCTGGATTCCAACACTTTGGAAGGGATGACCGTTGTCCCTTGATCGTAGAGGACGGTCACCGGAACAAGCAGAAAACCCTCCCCTTCTTGAAGCTCTCTCGGGTCAGTCCAGCTTGCCACAAAGGCCTCTCCAAGCTCAGATGCGGGCGCCAGCTGTAAACCCAACCCTTGTCGATTCTTATATGCGGTACCACCGAAGTACTTATCCATATCGCCCACAGGAGGCCATTGATCCTCTACCCTTGCAAGAGAACGATAATCCAGGACTTTATAATCAGAGATTTCTTCAGCAATTTGACGCATCACACCTGCCGCTGAAGTGTCATTCAATTCAACACCCAGGCTGCGCCCTAATTTCGCTACAATCTGCCAATCTGGCAAACATTCTCCATAACCACCCACAGCCTTGAAGAATCTTTGTACGATCCGCTGGCCTGATGTATAGGTGCCGTCCCGTTCAATAAAGGATTGGGCTGGAAAAACGATCTCTGCCCGTTCCACCGTAGATGTGTGGAAAAGCTCCTGTACAATAACGGTTGCTCCTTGTGGAATCTTATCAGCTAGTTGAGGGTCATCCCCAAAAGGATCAGATGCCATAATGTAAACAAGTGAACTTCCCATAAGACTTTCCGCTAATCTATCTCCGGAAGGTACCAATCCCATATCCCATGCACCTTGCGTGTTATTCTGCGGCCATACTGCAATAAGTCCATTATTGGCTCGTCCAATATGTTTGGTGGCGGATAACAGGCTAGTACAGGCTTGTGCCAAATGGTCTGTGCCCTCAAAATTAAGACCTTCTGAACCATAAAAAACAATGGCGTTCTTGGCTTCTTTGAAGGCTTTTCCGGCTTCCTCCAGAGCGGAATCCCCATGATACTTCGCCAGGCCCTTTTCAGCGGATGCAACCTGAAGAAGTCCTAAAGCAGTATGAACGGCTTTACCGTAATCGTAACGCAGGGAATGGTTTGCATAAGCATCCAGTCGCGTCTTTCGGGCATTGGCAACAATTAAGGTTGCGCCCCTCTCCGCTGCTAGTTTAACCCGCATCCACCAGATAGGTGCTTCCTCTATCAGATCGGTGGCAATAACCAAAATGGCATCGCCCTTCCCTAAATCACCCAGATTTGTGTTCGTACCCACACCTATTTTTTGGACCAGATCTCCACCAGCCATATGGGTATAGTGATAGGCTTTGCCTCCTATACTAGTTAGTAACATTCGGAAGTTAAATAAGTCTTCATTGGATGGACGTCCACTCGTGATCCCAACAACCTTGGAACCAGCATTCTTGAATGCTTCAGATGCCCGTTTTAGAGCAGTGTCCCAGGTTGTTTCAATTAGATTGCCATTTTCTCGAATCAATGGCTTCGAGAGCCGATCTGGGCTTTTCGCAAAGGTATGCCCAAAGCGACCCTTGTCACAAATCCAAATTTCATTGATCCATTCATTTTGGCGAGGCATGACTCGCTTTACGACCTCAGCGCCTCCGCTTTTCGCTTCGCGTCTCGTATTGACAATGATGTTGCAGCCCACGGAACAGTGAGGGCAGATGGACGCGGCAAAATTCAACTCCCAAGGTCGTGCGCCAAACCGGAAATCTTCCGTGGTTAGTGCGCCAACAGGGCAAATATCCGTCGTGTTCCCCGAGAAATAGGAGTCAAAATCAGGATCGGAGAAGGTAGTGATTTCAAGGTCGCGCCCTCGATTTGTAAATTCGATCACTGGATCTCCCGCGATCTCCTCCTGGAAACGAATACAACGGGAACACTGGATACATCTTTCACGATCGAGGACGATCAATCCGCCCAGCAGCACATTTTTATCCAGCTTCTTCTTATCGTCATAGATGAAACGGCTTTTGCCAGGCCCATGCGCCATGGTGAGATTTTGTAGGGGGCATTCACCGCCCTTATCGCAGACAGGGCAGTCGAGTGGGTGGCTTGTTAATAGAAATTCAACAATCTGCTGACGGCCTTCAATCGCTTTTTCAGAATTAACCCGGATTATCCATCCATCTTCTACCTTGGTTGTGCAGGCTGTCTCAAGCTTAGATCCAAACTGGATAATAGGCTGACCTGCTTCGTTGAAAAGGAACTCACCTGTTGAGCGATCGCGGATCGGTCTTCCTATCTCTACTAAACACATCCGACACATACCCACTGGATTGAGTTTTGGATGGTAGCAGAAAATAGGAATGTCTATTCCAACTTGTTTGGCTGCATCCACCAAGAGTGTTCCCTTAGGGACGGTGACTTTAGCGCCATCAATGGTCAACGTTAAGTTTGATTCGCTCATCGTCCATCCTTGGTGCGGGCGTCGAAGTCATCTCTAAAACGTTCGATCCCGGAGATGATCGGCATGATCGAGAACTCACCAAGTGCGCAAAGGCATTTCCCCTCCACGCCATGGGCGACAGAATTCAACAGGGCAATATCTTCTGCATTGGCGTCGCCTTCTTCAAACCGACGAAGGATATGGTAGAGCCAATAGGTTCCTTCTCGACATGGAGTACATTTTCCACAGGATTCTTGCTTGAAAAAACTTGTCGTCTTGTACACAACCCAAGAGATATCAACGGTCTCATCCATGACGATAACGGAGGCTGATCCGAGCTGAGAACCCACTTTTACCACAGATTCGTAATCCATAGGTGTGTCCAGGACTTCATCGGTCCCGGGGAGCATGGGTGCGGATGCGCCTGCGGGAAGGATGGCTTTAATTTTCCTGCCCTCAGGGATTCCCCCTCCATGCACGAAAATCAACTCTCGAAATGTCGTACCCAAGGGGAGCTCATAATTCCCGGGACGGATAACATGTCCGGATAAACAGAAGACCTTTGGACCTGCACTTTTCTCCGTTCCAATAGATCGATACCAATCAGCGCCTCGATTGATGATGGGCGGGAGGTTGGTCAAGGTCTCGACGTTGTTCACAACGGTTGGTTTAGCGTAAAGACCCTCTGCAGCCGGAAACGGTGGGCGCAAGCGCGGTTGTCCCAATTTTCCTTCCAAGGACTCCAGCAAGGCTGTCTCTTCGCCACAGATGTAGGCCCCAGCACCCATATGGACATGAATTTTCAAGTTGTACTCACTGTTGAAGATGCGTTTTCCTAATAATCTACGCGCTTCTAAATCTACTATCTTCTTCTCCAACTTTTGGGCTAAATCCCAGAACTCGCCTCGACAATAGACATAGGCAGTCTCAGCTTGAGCAGCATAGCAGCAAATCGCAACGCCTTCCAAGAACTGGTAGGGATTACGCTCCATAATTTCTCTGTCCTTAAAGGTCCCCGGTTCAGATTCGTCAGCATTCGCAATGACATAACGAGGAAAAACGCCCGACGAGAGGAACCCCCATTTCACACCTGTTGGGAAACCTGCCCCACCTCGACCTCGGAGGCCAGAAAGTTTGACGATATCAATCACTTCCTGGGGCGTCTTCTGCTCTACTACATTTTTAAAGGCGTCGAAACCACCATTCTCAAGATAAACATCGAGTTGATCGATATCAGGAATATCGCGATGTCGTAGCAAGATATGTTCAGTCATCCTTTGCCCTTCGACGTAGGTCATCAATCAATTTCAGTGTTGCTTCAACCGTCATATTCTCGTAGTAATGGATGCCGCCAGGTTCTTGCAGCTGCAACATGGGAGCCTTATCACAGGCTGCCAGACACATCACATTTTCAACCGTAATTAATCCATCCGAGGTTGTTCCACCTGGTCCAATATCTAAGGCATCACAAAGTTGTTTCAGGTAGATTTCCGAGCCCCGTAAGGCGCAGGGTAAATCTGTGCAAATCTGGATTCTGTACTTCCCTTCGGGTTTATCGTAAAACAGGGTATAGAATCCCACGAGGGAACCAACATCGGTCGGATCAATCTCAAGCAAAGCAGCAATCTCATTGAATGTTTCTCGAGGTACATGCCCGTATTCTCTTTGCGCGATATGAAGCAAAGGTAGAACAGCCGAGCGTTTATGCTCTGATGGGTATTTTTTCAAGATCCTCGCTATTTCATCAGCGTACTTCTGTGCGAGCAAGACTGATCTCCTATTTGGATAGGATTCCTATCCTTGGTTTTGTGCAACATCAAACTAAAAAGTCAATGCATATGTATTGCTTCTGCTCTTTATCCCTATCTCAAAGAATTTATCGATCAACATCACCCAGAACCGGGTCAAGACTACTAATAATAGCTACAATATCGGCGACAAGATGGCCAACCGCAATTTTGGATAGCACCTGTAGATTGGCGAAACTAGGTGTTCGGAAGTGCACCCGGTAGGGATTGGGACCACCATCGCCTACAAGAAAACATCCCAAGACTCCCCGAGGCGATTCAACTGGAACGTAAACATCCCCTTTGGGAGCAGAAAATCCTTCTGTCCATAGTTTGAAATGGTGAATAACAGCCTCCATACTATGCCCAAGCTCTGAACGGGGAGGTGGAACGAATTTCCTGTTGTCGCTTCTAAACCTTCCTGGAGGGAGATTATTGATGCCCTGCTCAATGATCCGCAACGATTGGCGCATTTCCTCGATCCGCATGATATAGCGATCGTATGTATCACCGTTGGTTCCCACCGGAACGTCAAAATCGTATTGTTCATACCCGCTGTAAGGCTGCATTTTACGTACATCAAACGGGATACCGGTAGCTCGCAATGGGGGTCCTGTCACCCCCCAGCTGAGGGCTTTCTCCGCGGGAATCACGCCAATGCCCTTAGTCCGGTCCATATAAAGTGGATTATGGGTCAGCAGGTCTTCATATTGCTGAATCCGCTTGGGAAAAGTGCGTAGAATTTCTCGTACGGCGTCTTCAAACTCATCCGGGACGTCGCGCCAAAGCCCTCCGGGGCGGAAATAGGAGGTCATCATCCTTTGACCAGAGCACATTTCAAGGACGTCCAGGATGATCTCTCGTTCTCGGAAGGTATACCAGAATACCGATATGGCAGCCAAATCAAGGGCGTGGGTTCCAATGAATACCAGATGGGAAGCAATGCGCTGTAGCTCGGTCATAATGACTCGAACCACTTGAGCGCGAGGGGGAACATCCAAATCCACCAACTTTTCAACTGCCAGACAATAAGCCAGGTTGTACCCAAGATTATTCATGTAATCCATGCGATCGGTCATGACAAGCACCTTTTCGAAGGATTTGGCTTCCATATTCTTCTCAATTCCTGTATGAAGGAAGCCGATATCCGGGATACAACGGATGATGCGCTCGCCATCAAGCTCGAGAAGAAGCCGTAGCACACCATGTGTGCTAGGATGCTGCGGCCCCATATTCAGCACCATGGTATCACCTTCAATAGCCCGGTTTGTGACCAGGTGCTTTAGTTCTTCAAGGGTTAGTTCCGTCTCTTGTTGCGACATTAAGACATTCCTCAACCTTTATCGTTCGGTTATTCGCGAGCATACTTCTTGCGCTGATCAATTTCATCGAAGTTATAACTAAATTGAACCTCCTCATAACCAAGAGGATAGTCTTTTCGCTGAGGATGGCCTTCCCAATCGTGCGGCATGAGGATTCGACGAAGGTCGGAATGCCCTTCAAAGGTAATGCCAAACATATCGTAAACCTCGCGCTCATGCCAATTTGCATTGGGATAGACTGATTCAATCGTTGAAATCCCTGGATCTGAACCAGGCAAATACGCACGGAGACCCAGGATGATATTATTCTTTTGACTATAAAGCTGGTAAGCTACCGTAAAACGAGGTTCCTGAGGCCAATAATCAACACAAGTCAAGGCCATGAGGAAGTTGAAGGAAAAATCCGAGTCTTCATGCAAAAACGTGCAGACTGGAACAATCAAGGATGGATCAACATTTACTTTTGTTTCACCCCGGAACTCTTCAAGGGGCTGAACACCCTCCCCAAACTCTTTCCGTAGCTTATCAACAACTGTCTCCAGGAGATTCATTCAAGTCCTTCCTTACAGGTTAGTCAGTGTTGCAAACGAAGGCTCATCATTTACTGCTCCAATCGATCAAACCTTCTTATACCAGTACTCAATCCCTTCTTTCTTTACCTTCTCGTGAAGTGTGATGATGCCGTGAATCAAACCCTCCGGACGAGGTGGACATCCCGCAACATAAACATCGACCGGGATGATTTCATCTACGCCGGGGACAATGGCATAGTTGTTGAAGACACCACCACAGGAACAACAATCTCCCATGGCAAGAACCCATTTCGGATCTGGCATTTGATCATAGAGGCGGCGTATTACAGGTGCCATTTTTCTTGTCACACGACCAGCGATAATGAACAAATCACTCTGTCGAGGGCTGGCACGCATCAACTCCATGCCAAAACGACTCAAGTCATAGTCCGCTGATTGAGCGACCATCATCTCAATCGCACAGCAGGCAAGACCCGAGAGCAACGGCCACATGGCCTTTGTCCTGCTCCAATTGACGGCATTTTCCAGTGTCGTTGTAACAAAGCCCAAATTCCCCAGCTTTTGTTCTACTCCCACTCCAGGGCTCCTTTCTTCCAGGCGTAAATGTAACCAACCAATAAAATCACGATAAAGATCGCCATTTCGATCAAACCGAAAATATCAAGCTTGCGCAGAACCACAGCCCATGGCAGTAGGAAGATGATCTCAATATCAAAAAGGATAAATAAAACCGCCACCAGGTAAAAATGGACTGGTATCCGTCTCTGGCCGGGACCATAAGGCCGCATCCCTGACTCATAGGGAGCACCTTTTCGAACGGTGGGTCGACGAGGTCCAAAAAGATGACCAAGGATCACGACCAAAATGGACAGTATTGTGGCTAGGGCGATCAGCACGGCGATGGGCAGGAAGTCACCTGGCATATTCACCTCTATTTATGGTTATTCTATCCAGGGGATGAGGATATGGTAGTGTTCGAAAGATGCAGAGAATAATGGTACCAAATCAATATGTACATTTTATCACAAGCACTATAGTGGGTCAAACCTGGTAACCGGCCTTCGGACATGAGATCGGATATTTTCAAAAGATCATAGTAAATAGAGAAGGAATTATCAAAATGGCACAAAACTGGCTTCCAACCTGGATGACCCGTTTTCCACAAAACGTCCAGGAGGAGGCCATGTTTGAGTTTATCTCGATGCAAGATTTTTATCAATATACACCTGGACTCCAAAGAAGGACTGGAGATTTATCAGGAACGGATGAAGATCGAGCAGGCCTTCAAAGACCTGAAAAGCGTTCTATGCCTCGATAAATTGATGAACAAACAGCAGGGGAATGGATAAGATGTGTCAAGAGAGATAATCGCGTAGATGTCGACTGCGGGTAGGATGTCTAAGCTTACGCAAGGCTTTCGCTTCAATTTGCCGAATCCGTTCACGAGTCACATTGAAATACCTGCCCACCTCCTCGAGCGTATAATCTTTACCATCCAGCAATCCAAAGCGCATTTCAAGCACTTGTCGCTCACGCTCTGTGAGTACAGAAAGGGCATTCTGCACCTGCTCCTTAAGAAGCTCACGGGCGGCAGCATCCACTGGTTCAGGGGTTGTTTCATCCTCAATGAAATCACCCAGTTGGCTTGATTCTTCTGCTCCTACCGGTGTCTCCAGGGACATGGGTTCTTGTGCGATTTTGATGATACGACGAACCCTGGAAGCTGCTCTCCGCCATTTTCGCTCCAAGGTAGGATCCATCGGCATCTCGCTCAAGAGTGTCTCGTTGATGGCAAGCAGTTCATCTGGCTCTAAAAGGTCCATCTCAAGCGCCAATTCCTCCGAGGTTGGTTCACGCCCTAATTCTTGAACAAGCTTCCGCTGCACCCTTGTGAGGCGGTTGATGGTCTCCACCATATGAACAGGGATACGAATGGTACGGGCTTGGTCCGCAATCGCCCTGCTAATGGCCTGGCGGATCCACCAGGTCGCATACGTGCTGAACTTATAACCCTTGGCTGGATCAAATTTCTCCACAGCCCGGAGAAGGCCGATATTGCCTTCTTGAATCAAATCCAGAAATGCGATCCCTCGCCCCATGTAACGTTTTGCAACACTTACAACCAAGCGAAGATTTGCGCGGATGAGTGCGGTTTGAGCTTCAGCTGCTAATCGCGCGATGCGTTGTAAGTTTGCTTCCAGATGGTCAAAATCCGAAATCCAACGATTCGAGGTTCTCCTTGGAGGCAATCCCTTACCATTGGCAAGGCGACCAGCGAGGCGTTTTTGAATATCTTCTGGCATGATATACATTGCCGAAAATGCCTCGATCGCATTCCTGGCCACATCCTCCCAATTCGGATCTGTACCCCATAAGCCATTATCAAGCCATGCACGGATATAAGAAGGACTATCCCCTTGCCATGATTGACCCAATTGACGCGCCTCTTCAAGGACAAGCTGAATGTCTGGACTTTGCCGATTTAACCTCTTTGAATCATCCACAATGCCCTTCCAAGCCTTTCGAAGGTCATCAAATAAATCCCGGTAAATCGCCTCCAAATCCGAGTCAGAGCGAGAACGCACTTCGTCACTGGTTTGAAGAAGTATCAACCTTTTATAGGCATCCATTCGCACTGCCAACCAGAGTTCATGATCCGCGTCTAATAACTCAACACGGCCAATCTCTTTGAGATAGAGTCGAACGGGATCATCCCCCATCTCAACCGTCAGCGAAACCTCACCAATGCCAGGTGATTCATCTTCCCCTGAAGACAAATCATCACCGGAGGAATCCATCATTTCAGGATCTGCATCTGTCATATCCTCATCCATGACGTCGGTCGATTCCTCTAAAGAGTCGTCATCCTTTAGATCGATATCATCATCAGTTAAAGCCGCTGATTTCTTACGATCTGAGGATAATTCATCAGAATTCCTACCCATTGTCATCCGCCAAGTATACCCTTATGTTGCAGTCAATAGCGAACCTTGTCGCTTAGCCAGCGCTTGCTCTAATTTAGCCTTCTGTATGGCGTGCAATTGAACTTCTCTTTTATAGTTGCCAATATTGATCTCAATATCCGCTTCACTCACATCCATTTCAATAGCTGTACGAAGGAGAAATTGTAGTCTATTTAATTCACTCTCCAAATTTTGTTTTCGGAGCTGCATGAAGCGTGCAGACACTTCATCCGCAACTTTTTGTCGTTCAAGATCAAGTCCTGCAAAACGAGCCAGATGCTCCAGATCCATAAGGATACTATCAGCTACTTCTATTAAAGATTCATCTAACACAGAACGCCAGTAGTTTATGGGTTCTTCTTCGTCCTGATTCAAGGCTTTATCTATAGCCTGGAAGATGACTTTATGTGCTGTTCCGGAGAAATCCGCATGGGTCAATCGATCCAACTGCAGAGCCTGAAATTGACGGTTGATCCGATAGAGAAGCTCGGGGTTTTGAAGTAATAACCCTAGACAAAACCGCTCGTGCGGAATGTCTTTTCCCCGCGATTGGACCTCCTCCCCCATTTTGGATGTGCTCATCGTTGGGGATGCCCCCCTTGAGCTTTTAGACGATCGACTGGAAAGGAGTGCCCGCTCATCCACACGCAGCTTTCGAGCCAGATGCTGGCGATAGGCCTCCCTCTCCACAGAATCGGCAATATCTTCAATCAGAGGTAGAACCTGTCGTGCGATTTCAGCCTTGGTTTTAGCATCATCCAGATTTTGATCTTCAGAGAGAACATCGATCACATAATCAACAATGGGTCGAGCAGATTTGATCAGCGTTGACCAAGCTGAAGGGTCTTCTGCAACAACTTCATCCGGGTCTTTCCCTTGGGGTAATGTGATCACTCGAAGTTCTGCGTCCAAGCGCTTTTCATGTCTGAGCAACCCACGTGCATCAAAGACTGGATCAACATCACGATCAAAGGTTTCTCGCGCTACGTCTAGCCCACGAAGCGTAGCCTTGCTTCCCGCAGCATCAGGATCGAGAGCCAGCACCACATTGCGAGTGAACCGCTTGAGCAGTCTTAATTGGCCTTCGGAAAGCGCAGTTCCCATGGGTGACACAGCATTCTCAAATCCAGCCTGGTGAAGAGCCATAACATCCATGTAGCCTTCTACAATGACCACTTGATCACTGCTGCGAATAGCTTTGCGCGCTTTGTCAAGCCCATAAAGCAACCCTCCCTTGTCGAACAAATCTGTTTGAGGCGAATTGAGGAATTTTGGTTGGTCTTCTGGATCAATAGCACGTGCTCCAAATCCTGCTAAACGACCTCGAGCATCCCGAATAGGGATCATAATGCGATGACGGAAGCGATCATAGGTTCCACCCGTCTCACGCTCCGAAACCATTCCTGCATCCAGAAGATCCTTGTCAGAGTACCCCTTCCCCATGAGATGAGTCCGAGTTGCATCCCATGATTTGGGCGAATAACCAATCTCGAAGACCTCCAAGGTTTCATGAGTAAAAGCTCTTCCATGCAGATATTCCAGGACAGATGCTCCCTCTTCACTTTGTAATAACTGATGGCGATAAAAAACACTGGCAGCCTCAAGTAATTCACGTAATTTTTGATGAGCCTCTTCACGCTCCTCTTCAATGGGTGTACGTTCTTGGAGTTGTATACCGGCACGTTGCGCCAGGTAGCGCAATGTCTCTGGAAAATCCCAACCCTCCTTCTTCATCAGGAAACCAAAGACATCGCCTCCCTCATTGCAGGCTCCAAAACATCTCCAAGTCCCCGTTTCAGGAAAAACGACAAAAGCAGGTGTGCGAGTGTTGGGATGAAATGGGCAAAAACCAGTGTAATTCTTCCCCGATTTGCGGAGCTTCACTGTTTCAGAAACGATTTCGACGATGTCTATTCTGTCTCGAATCTCATCAATAACGCTCATTTAATCTTTCGATTCACAGATCTTCCTTTTACTTGTTTACTGGTAAGGAACCGACCTGATCCTGTTCCTTTCCAGCAATCCTAAAATTCCGATGATCCGTCTGCTGTTATTGTGCAGGAAACACACATAACAGGTCATAGGATCGGTATTGTCCATCCTCCTACCTATCTCTATTGCGACGACGACCCTCCCACTCCTATCCCTTACTAAGAGGGTGGGAATTATAGCCGCCGCAAGCATCCCATGCAAATTAGGAAAGGAAAATGATCTTCTGAAAGATTATCCTTTCCGTATCGAACTTAAAATCCTTCTAATTTGGAAAGATCTGCAACACCATCTGCAAGATGAACAACTTGGGTCAAGAGTCCTAACCTATTATTGCGAAGGGATGGATCTTCATCCATAACAAGGACTTCATCAAAGAACACTGTAATATGAGGTACAAGAGGCTCAAAGACTTGAAAGAAATGCTCAACTGAACCCGGTGGTCTCTGGATACCTTGAGCTTTAAGGATGGCCTCATAGAGCCTCTTTTCTGCCCTCTCAACGAAGAGATCAGCATCAACAGATAGTACTTCATCTTGTCCTCTAACAATCCTTACACAGCGAGCATAGGCTTGAAGGATTTTAGGCCATTCTTCTTCCTGGGTTTTTACCTGAAGTTGATCAATCGCTTTGGCTGCGCCTGCAGGATTATGAGCCTGCTCCTCCAAGACAGCATCAATCACATCGTA
>MGNI01000092.1:0-352 GCA_001795115.1 Chloroflexi bacterium RBG_16_48_8
CGTCATCCCCAATGGTGTCAAATTGCCGGGAGATGGTCTGGACGCGGATAAGCTTCAGGTTTTAGACCCTCCACGGATGGTCTTTGCGGGACGGTTCCAACCCCAGAAGAATTTACTTTTCTTGGTGGATGCGCTGAATCAGTTGAAAGACCTTCCTTGGACATGTACTCTTATAGGAGATGGGCCTCAGCGCGCGGCCATTGAAACAAGATTGGATCATCATGGCCTCACTGACCGAGTTCATCTATCCGGATGGGTTCATACAGACGTTGTATGGCAGGAATTAGGGAGAAGCGACTTGCTGGCGATGCCATCCCTATCCGAGGGATTGCCAGTAGTGGGAGTTCATGCA
>MGNI01000092.1:387-924 GCA_001795115.1 Chloroflexi bacterium RBG_16_48_8
CGGGGGTTTATCGGATTTGGTTGAAGATGGGGTAAATGGACGTTTATGTCCGGTGGGGGATGAGACATGCTTTGTAAATGCCCTTCGTTGCTGCCTGGAGGATCCACTCTCTTTGTTAAAAATGAAGCGAGAGAGCCTCAAAAAAGCACAATTCTACAATATCGAGTATGTGGCGGATGCCTATGAAAGATTGTTCGTGGAGAGGACAATCCCCACATGAGCATCCTCACATTTAATTTCCATGGTTTGGCAGGTGTTCAAGTAGAAAGTGATGACCAGAAAGCGGTCCAATTTTTTCTGGCTGAGTACCACTCAGCCGATGCTCCTATTCCAGGCACGTTATCCAAGGTTGATCTCAAATGGAGAAGGAGAAAGAGCATCTGGCCCTATATTCCGGGCTATCATTTCCGATCCCATAAATGTCTTGCGCGTTGGTCATATAAGATTGCACTGCAGGAGAATGGGATCCGTATTGATGCTCTGGGCAACCAGACAGCTATTCCTATGATTCAACATATGCTGGTTCATCCCAGCCTG
>MGNI01000092.1:955-4784 GCA_001795115.1 Chloroflexi bacterium RBG_16_48_8
TGTTACATGGCTCCGCGGTGGTGTTTAAAGACCGGAGTTTGGTATTCACAGGGGCGGGAGGGATAGGAAAGACAACGATAAGCTCGTTGGTCCTGATGAATGGAGGAAAAGAGTGGAAGCTCCATGCCGATGATTATGTTTTTCTGACGAAGGGACCCATGTCCTTCTCCTACATGACCAGGTCACACCTCTATCGAGATCAAATTCGCTGGCTACCCTCGATTAAAACCAACTTATCCCCTCGGGAGCGATTGCACTTGGCGTTCTTTGGACGTTTGAGGGAGATCACAAGGGATGGCATCAAGTGGCCTTTGCGGATTGACCCTTCTCGGCTTTGGCCAGACCATACTATTGCTCCTGGTGCACAATTAGCCGCCATTATTCTCTTGGCTCGAGGAGAGATGGATCGCCCTCACATAGAGAAAATCAACCCTACAGAAGCAATCATCCAAGAACTTCTACAGATGAACTTTTACGAGGCACGGCATTTTATCAGGTTGTTTCAAATGGCTTTTGGAGAAGCGTATCTTGAGAAATGGTTGGAAGAATGGAAAGAAAAAGAACGGGAACTGCTATACCAGATCCTGCGGGAGACTTCTTTATATCGGCTGGATCTTCCGTCGAGTGAAAATGCCAGGGATCAATATGGAAGGGAGCTTATTGAGATTCTGATGCCAGTTATGTGTGTGGTTGGAGACACTGATATCGATGCATGAGCAGCCTAAAGGAAAAAAAGCAGGTTGGTCATGGTATTTAAGGGTAGCAGGGACAGTGCTATCCATCCTTCTGCTCCTATGGTTGCTTTGGAGACAGGATTGGAATGCAATCCTGAATTCAATCAAAGGTCTCCCTCTTTGGATTTTTCTTGTAAGTTTCGGGCTTTTAATCATAAGACATACATGGAATGCAGTGAGATGGTTTATCTTGGTGCGAGCTCAAGATATTCCCATTCGCTTCTCAAAAGCATTGAAACTGGTGGTCACTGGTCTTTTTGCCTCCAACTTTCTGCCCAGCATGGTTGGGGGTGATGTTGTGAGAATCGCAGGGATTATCCAGGAATCGGATGATCGCATCGCTGGCGCAGCATCCGTCATTGTTGACCGGGTCATGGGTGTAATTGGAATGCTATTTGTTTTACCTTTTAGCGCTCCGCTGATCAGCTTGATTTTTTCTAAAGGTCTCTTCTTTGGTGGGATCATAGGATCTAAAAACTCGAAATGGATCGATGCCATCCGTGAAAGCATTCGAAAGAGCCTTGCTTCTTTGAAGATCTGGCTGAGTCAACCAGGGGCGTTGTTGCTGGCATTACTTGCTTCCTGGTTGGGTATCCTCTCTTATGCTATTTCCGTGCTCATTCTGGCTGGGGAATTAGGAATTCCTGTCACCTTAGCGGATGTAGTGGGTGCTTCTACGCTTACATATTTCATTACGATGATTCCAATATCCATCAATGGTTATGGGATTCGTGAATTAACCATCTTGAGTTTTTATACCCATTTTGGCGGTTCGGTAGAACAAGCAACAGCATTGGCTTTAATCACTCGATTTCTATTCCTGCTCGTGAGCCTACCAGGTGCTTTTTGGGTGGGGGAGATCCTACAAAATCAAGGATCAGTCAACCAATACCTTGAGAAGGAAATCGAATGACTGTATTCAAAGATGGGCGTTTGGTTTGGTCGCGGGTCTTCTGGCTCTTATTTGGCGCTTTGATTGGTATCGGGTCAAAGGATTTGTATTTACGTGGGTTAGGCACAGGGAATGGTGAATTCCTAGGGGCTTTTTCCGTGAAATGGGGGCTGGGTCTTATCGCCTATGGTTTGCTGGTATTGGTAATTTTAACCGGGGTAATTTATGGGATCCTGCAGCCCAACAAATTGTTCAACTTCATCCGGACTTTGGAAAGGGGTATTGTTCACTATCGATTCCTTCGTTGGGTGCTTGCTATTGTGAGCGTGCTTGTCCCAGTGGTCTTTTTCTTAAGCCCTTGGGGATGGCGTTTCGATTTACCTCATTTTCGCGTGATGTTGTTGGTATGCTTTTCCTTCTTGGCAGGTTTCTTTCTTCCCAAGGAGCGTATTCATTGGCTGGAAAAAGCTACACTGATGCTTCTACTTTCCTCCACGATATTGGTTATCGCGCAGCAATTTCTCCAGGTTTCGGACTATCCTTTCGCTACAAGCTGGTCTGAGGCGAATCGATTATGGGATTACTCCCTGTATTTTGGGAGAGATCGATATATTTTCGAGGAACCTTTTTCCTATCCCACTTATTTGACACCTGGAAGACATGGGTTGTGGGGTTTGCCCTTCCTATTCCTTTCCAATCCCTCTATCGTTGTCATGAGAATTTGGGATGTTGTTCTTTGGACATTACCCTATTTGCTTTTGGGCATTGCCCTCTTTATCCCCCAGCAGCCTTCATTGAACCCTACATGGCGATGGACCATGGTGTTTTGGACTTTTCTCTTCCTTTCACAAGGTCCGATTTATGCTCCACTCGTCTTAAGTGGTTTAATCTTGGCTTTAGGTTATCACCGTCAACGTCTCTGGCAGTCCTTGATTATCACTGCGTTAGCTTGTTTTTACGCCGGGATCAGCCGCTGGACATGGATGGTAGCTCCAGCGGCTTGGGCTGTGCTATGGGCTCTTGTGGATGAAGAGCCGAGACAAGGTTTTTGGAGACAGATCAGGCGTCCTCTTTACCTGGGTTTGGCAGGTGGGTTGGGTGCTCTCCTGTCACAGATCGTAATGAATTTGGCCTTTCCGCGACCAGGTGCGATTTATTCTACTTCCCTAAGCCAACCTCTTCTATGGTATCGATTGTGGTCGAGCGCCACAAATCCGACCGGTGTCGTTCGAGGTCTGATTTACGCCGTCGGTCCAGTACTCATATGGCTTATTTGGATCATTCTTCGGCAGAGAGTGAGGTGGGATGGTCTAAAAATCTTAGCCGTGTTAGGTGTTCTGATATCCTTCCTGGCGATGGGTTTGGTGGCAAGTGTGAAAATCGGAGGGGGAAGCAATATTCACAACCTGGATATGTTCCTGGTATCCCTTGTTTTCTTAGTAGCGATAACGATGATGTCCAAAGAAGATTTTTCCAGCTTCCCTGGATACGCATGGGCGCTGCTGGCATTTGTACTGTTTTTACCTGTCTGGAATCTCACAAGATTTCACTCAGAATTAGAAATTCCAACGGATTCAAACCCCCAAGGGGCAGTTGCTGAAATTCGCCAAGCTGTACAAGATGCAGCGCAGGATGGCGAAGTTCTCTTTATCGATCAGAGACAATTGCTGACATTTGGTGAAATTACGGATGTTCCACTGGTCATCGAATATGAATTGAAGGACATGATGAATCAGGCGATGGGCCACAACAAGGCCTATTTCGAGATTTTCCGCGAAGATATTGAAAACCACCGATTTCGTTTAATCGTCAGCGATCCGCTCTATGTCGTTTTCCAAGGACCAAAGATTGCCTTCGGGGAGGAGAACGATGCTTGGGTTGAGGAAGTCACCATCCCGATCCTTGGACATTATGAAACCGTGATGCGATTTGACAAGGATAATATCTGGCTTCTAGCGCCAAAGGAAAGGTAAGGGGATTGAGTGATAAGGTTCGGATATGTTTTACCTAGAATCTTTCGCCGTTATCTTCCACTGAAATTGATTTCTTGGGCAAAACAATTGCGTTTGGGGATCGAACCTGGGCTTGAAACGCGCCAACCTGGCACTGCTGCAGATCGGTATGAGGAGGTATTGCAAAGAAGCGGAAGGAAATTGAAGGAGAAGAGCATCCTCATCCTTGGGTATGGTGGCCATTTCGGCTT
>MGNI01000092.1:4801-9751 GCA_001795115.1 Chloroflexi bacterium RBG_16_48_8
AACACATTTTACTAGTCGACCCCTTTGCACAAGTCGATCATCGAGGCAATCTGAGATTGGCTGAAGAGGCATGTCCTTATCTCATGATCAAAGGGAAGGAAGTTATCCCCAAGGAGGAGTGGATCACACTCATTCACGAGGAGGTGGACCATCCTGATTTCAGTCGGAGTGAGCCTGTTGATTTGATTTTCTCCTCCTCTGTCCTTGAACATATATCTTCTCCGGATCGTCTTATCAACGCTCTCTCAAAATGGACGCATCCAGAGGGTCTGCATATCCATTTTGTCGATCTACGAGATCATTATTTTAAATATCCTTTCGAAATGCTCTGTTATTCCGAGGAGATATGGCAACGTTATTTAAATCCACCCAGTCATTTGAATCGACTGCGGGTATGGGAATATGAAGCACTTTTCTCTCGGTATTTCTACGAAATAGAAATCGAAATAATTGAAAGTGATCCTGAGTCATTCAACAAGGTTAGGACCCGAATTAGACCGGAATTCGTCAGTGGAGATGAGGATCGGGACTCAGCCTCACGCGTCTTAATAACGGCATCTTGCCCGATGATTTCTTAAGGTGATACCTGCTTGGAATGCAAGAGAAGACGCAATTGTATTTCTATTCATCGACATTCCCCCAATTTTTAAATTGGGGTACTTGACCGTTTGGGACGAAGAGTTATAATTCAGCAACTGAATTTTGAATGGAGTGATCATGGAAGATCCATCGGAGACAAAGCGTGAGCTAGGTCTTTTAGAGGAAATCGAGAAAGATCCGGATACAACTCAGGCAAGCATGGCTGCTCGTCTCGGTGTAGCCGTGGGAACAGTAAATTGGCATCTACGGCGATTGATCGAGAAGGGGTACGTAAAAGTCAAACGAGCTGAACGACGCAAATTACGCTACATCATTACGCCAGAGGGGATCGCTCTACGTGCTCGCCTTACGATGGCATACATTGAGAATTCCATGATGCTGTATCGGGAGACGCGCGATCAGGCACTGGTTCTCCTTAAGTCAGCAAAGGAAAAGGGGTATAAGCGTGTCAAGATCGATGGTGATGGTGACATTGCGGATGTCTGTCGGTTAACTTCCATTGAACAAGGGATGACAGTTGTCGAGGATGAAGTCCTCTTGGGAATAGCGGTAATAGAAATTCAGGGCCGAGAATTGTATCTACGGGAGCCTGTAGTCGAATGAATTCGGGCGATGGAATGGGCGAAAAGCGACATATCCTCATAACTGGAGGAGCAGGATATCTGGGTTCTGCACTCACCGCTGCTTTATTGCAGCGTGGATATTTTGTGACGGTTGTGGATAAGCTTCTCCATGGGGGTGAGCACCTTCTTCCATACCTTACTCACGAAAATTTTTCCTTCCATCGTGCTGATGTCACACTTCCGTCATCCGTAGGACAAGCAGTGGATGAAGCTCGTAAGAAGGGAGTTTCTGACCTGGATGCAGTAGTTCACTTGGCTGCCATTGTTGGTTTTCCAGCCTGTAAGGACGTTGGGATTGAAGAAGCCTGGCGTCAGAATGTGGAGGCTGTACGTATCGTATTTGAGCAAACCGATCGACTTGGAGCACGTCGTTTCATCTTCTCTTCAACTTACAGCGTCTATGGGATTGCAGAAGATGGATTACCTGTTACGGAGGGATCTAGACTTCATCCGCAATCACTCTATGGGGAGACCAAAATCGCCGCGGAGGAATTCCTCCAGGGAAGGGCTGCAGAGGCTGGATGTGCCCCGTTGATCTTCCGGTTATCGACTCTATATGGTCCATCACCCCGAATGCGATTTGACCTTATCATTAATCAATTTGTGCTTGAAGCCTTTTCCAAAGGTGAACTTTTAATCTATCAACAGAATTATTCCAGATCCTTCGTCCATATCATGGACGTTGTCGAGGGTCTGCTCATGGGGCTAGAAGCTCCAGAAGAAAAAATCAGAGGGGAGATCTTCAATCTGGGAAGCGAAGACGGAAATTACACCAAGAATGAAATTCTTAACCTTATTTGTAAGGTGCTACCTCAAACCAGGGTGCGCTACGAAGATATCAGCTTCAGTGGTGATATGAGAGACGTCCAGGTCTCATTTGCCAAGATCAAGCACAACTTGAACTATTATACGAAACGTCAAGTCGTAGATGGAATCAACGATGTCTTAAAGATCCTACGTTCGGGTGTTATCGAGGATCCATTTTCTGACCGGTTTAGGAACGCTCGATTGGAAATTCAATGAGCTTAGAAAAAGAAGGGCGGGGAACACCATGACCACATCTTCGGATAGGAATGGATTTTGGGAACAGCGGTGTGTCTGTGTGACAGGAGGGGCAGGATTTCTAGGTTCATATGTTGTGGGAAAGCTTGAAGCCCGTGGGGCTGGAGAGATTTTCATTCCTCATATTGAGGATTATGACCTCGTGCAGAAGGGATCCATTCTGCAAATGCTGGAGGATGCAAAACCGGATATTGTCATTCATCTTGCTGCCAATGTGGGCGGGATCGGGGCTAACCGAGCGCATCCAGCAGAATTCTTCTATGACAATCTCATGATGGGTGTGCAATTGATCCATGAATCCTGGAAGGCGGGGGTGGAAAAGTTTGTCGCCATAGGTACTGTCTGCGCTTATCCCAAGTTTACGCCTGTACCCTTCCGGGAAGAGGACCTTTGGAACGGATATCCAGAGGAGACAAACGCCCCCTATGGATTGGCGAAAAAAATGATGTTGGTCCAATCACAAGCGTACCGGCAGCAGTATGGTTTCAATTCAATCTTCCTCATACCGGTCAATCTTTATGGGCCAAGAGATAATTTCAATTTAGAAACATCCCATGTTATCCCGGCATTAATCCGCAAATGCATTGACGCCCAAGAGACAGGCGAACCAACGATTGACGTTTGGGGTGATGGTTCTCCAACGCGTGAGTTCCTTTATGTCGAGGACGCAGCAGAGGCTATTCTCCTGGCAACCGAACACTATCAACTCAGCGATCCGGTGAACCTCGGGTCTAGTCAAGAGATCAGCATCCATGATCTTGTTGAACTCATCGCCAACCTGACCGGATTTGAGGGGGATTTGGTTTGGGACACGACCAAACCTAATGGTCAACCTCGGCGAGCCCTGGATACATCCAAAGCCAAAGACCTTTTTGGTTTCGAAGCACAAATGCCGCTTCAGGAAGGATTGCGAAGGACGGTTGATTGGTACCGATCACACCGCGTGCAGATCAAAGAAATGAGCAGGCAGGCATGATTATCCCCAATGCAAGTGCCGATGGGGATATCATCCCTGTAACCATCATCCGCCCATCGCGGGGTTGGAAGGGGATCGATTTTAAGGAATTATGGCGTTACAGGGAGCTCCTATATTTTCTCATCTGGCGTGATATTAAAGTGCGTTATAAGCAGAGCTTGTTAGGTGCTGCGTGGGCCATCATCCAACCCTTATTGACCATGATCATCTTCACGATTTTCTTTGGGCAATGGGCGGGCATCCCCACTGATGAAGTCCCTCAACCGGTATTTTATTTTGCTGGCATTCTTCCCTGGCAATTTTTCCAAAGCGGTGTGAGTAAATCTGGAATAAGTCTGGTGGCCAGTCGTAACTTGATCACGAAAATCTACTTCCCTCGAATCGCTGTACCCATTGCGCCGATCATCGCAGGCTTGTTGGATTTTGGTTTGGCTTTTTTAATTCTTATCGTAATGATGTTTTTCTATGGAATTGTTCCTACCTCCACATTATGGACACTGCCTCTCTTTCTGTTCCTGGCTCTCTTGACCGCTGTGGGGGTTGGGATTTGGTTGGCAGGATTGAATGTAGCTTATCGGGATGTAGGTTACGTGATCCCTTTTCTGCTTCAGGTATGGTTTTTCCTCTCACCTATTGTCTACTCATCTACGATCGTCCCTGAATCCCTGCGACCGTATTATGGTTTAAATCCGATGGTGGGCGTGGTCCAGGGATTCCGGTGGGCGATATTCGGTGTGGGTAAGCCAAATCTGACAGATCTGTGTGCGTCGATTGGAGTGGCCATCTTCTTGCTCGTGAGCGGGGTCTTCTATTTCAAGCGTATGGAGCGGACTTTTGCGGATGTCGTTTAGAGAGATCGGATCTGAAGGAACAGCTAAGAGCATGGACCATGGATAGAACGTTAGGGGTCGGTGTGGTGATCAGATGACAGAGATTTCCATTCGCACCGATAACTTGGGTAAACAGTATCGTATTGGGCAATATGTCGCAAACTATCGGACTTTGAGGGATGTCCTGGTGGAAAGGGTAACTTCCCCGATACGGTGGCTTTCCAGACGAGGACAAAACGGTTCAGAGGACCGTTCTCCAGAGACGATCTGGGCTCTCAGGCATGTCTCTTTTGAATTGAATCAAGGTCAAGTGCTGGGTGTGATCGGTCGGAATGGCGCAGGTAAAAGTACTTTGCTCAAGCTTCTCTCAAGGGTCACGGAGCCTTCCGAGGGCATGGCTGAGATTCATGGCCGTGTTGGTTCTTTATTAGAGGTCGGAACAGGCTTTCACCCCGAACTGACTGGTCGTGAAAATATCTATTTAAACGGCGCCATCCTGGGAATGAAACGTGTGGAGATCGATCGGAAATTTGATGAGATCGTAGCTTTCGCTGAGGTTCCAAAGTTTATCGACACACCGGTAAAACGGTATTCAAGTGGGATGTATTTACGACTGGCGTTTGCTGTGGCTGCACATCTGGAACCCGAAATTCTTGTGGTGGATGAAGTACTGGCAGTGGGTGATGCGGAATTCCAGCGTAAGTGCTTGGGCAAGATGAGTGAAGTGGCTCAGGAAGGACGGACGGTGCTGTTTGTGAGCCATAATATGTCAGCGATCTCCCGCCTCACCCAGGACACCATCGTTCTCGATAATGGACATGTCATTTGTTCTGCACCCACACCTGAGGCCATTGATTTC
>MGNI01000092.1:9768-10288 GCA_001795115.1 Chloroflexi bacterium RBG_16_48_8
TCACACAAGTGGATGAGCGCCGTTGGGATGAGGCAAGCTCGGATCCTGAAACTGGGCCTTTCCATCCTATTGCCTTACGTGTGTTAGATCACGCAGGAAGAATGACCAACCAGGTTTTCTCCACCGAGACTTTCATGGTTGAGTTTGAATATGAGTTGGATGAAGATGTCACGGGACTACGGGTTGGAATATACCTTACCACGAGTCGCGGTGAGCCAGTTTTTACTTCCTTTGACACGGATGACTCCAAAGTTTTTGAAAGCAACACGATACGGCAAAAAGGGCGTCGAGTGAGTCGTTGTAAATTTCCCCCCAATTTGCTCAATGAGGGACGTTTTGTGCTTGGGGTGAATGCAAGCTCCTTTCGAATCCGCTCTTACTTTACGGATGAACATGCCCTTTCTTTCATTGTGGATGGGACCGGTGCACCTGGCAGTCACTGGCCTGAGCAACGTCGAGGCCCAATGCGACCAGCGTTGGAATGGGAAATTTCGGAGGTAGTGGTTTGAATCAGGACGGG
>MGNI01000093.1:0-4282 GCA_001795115.1 Chloroflexi bacterium RBG_16_48_8
GCACCAGCTTCTCAGAGCACTTTGCTAAGTCACGGCTACCCATAGGTACAATTCCCGAGCTCTCTTTTTCCTCATGGATACTCATCGTGAAATCCCGCTTTCTTTAATTTCGGCAAGACGTTCCTGCGCATCCTTGATTTGCTGATCAAGACGCGCCGCCATCTCTGCCAATAGATCTCGTCCTTCTCTTATCGCCTCTTCAACCTTTGTTTTTAACTCATAGAGGTCGGTTGTTTTCAACTTCGTGATCTCAATCTCAATTACCTTCAAACGTTCCTTAACCTGGGAAAGCTTGCGTATCGTCCGAACAAGCTTTGAGCCAGTATCTTCTCCTTCGATGGCTTCCGGGCTGCTCTGCCATTCCCGTAGAATTGCCCGCAATCGGGCCTCATCTCCCTCTTCATAGGCCTTATTGGCCTCTGCCATGAGTTTGGTGCGTAGAATCCGTTCCTCCTCATTTGTGGTGAGATCTGGATGGATGCATTTGGCTACCTCTCTAAATAGCTTCTTTATATCATCCGATGGCTCGAATCTTTCCCTCTCGGGATATGGGCCCAAATCCTCGGTTGACTGGGCTGATTCCCGCGCTTGCGATTGGGCTTTCTCTGCACGCTCACGCGCCGAGTGATCATGTGGACTTCGAGAAGCCAGGGCCTCGGCGATCCTGGCCTCAATCTCATCAAGTTTTGCATAACGTAGTCCAACGATGCCCAGGTATTTCCTTTCAAGGGCATGCAACTCAGCGATATGCGTTGCAAGCTCAAGCTCACGCTGGGCTAAATCCTTTTCAAGGGAACCGAGCTCGGAAAGCTTACTTTCAAGCTCGATCTCCTCTGGTGTCTGTAAAGATGAAATTTCTAGATGCATGTCAGCAATATCCAACCCGGTAATTGGTGTGCACTATGATAGTGCCGAATCTTCATTCGCGCCTGTCTTAGTTCGTGCCTTATGCTTCATATTAAATGTCATTCTGAGCCGAAGCAAAGCGGAGGCGAAGAATCTCTTTGATGAAGCAAATTAGAGCATCATTTCAAGGACTCTTCGGAGCATTATGCCTCAGAGTGACATACTTTTGTAATGAGGTATCGATACGGAGGCACAAAATTTGAATTGAGGGATATTTTGTCTGAAGTTGAATCCTAAATTGAATCCCAATCTCAAGGGGAGCATTCCATTTGAGGGATTAATGAAGCAAACGACCTTGATTTTCGATTTACAGCAAGAGAATACCCCCGGACGTGGGGGAAACTTATCTCTGATTAAATGCCTATGTTGGAATCCATCCGTTATGAGTTTGTGGGGTGCGGGATAGGAGCATGCGTGAAATTACAATCTGGTGATTTCTATTCTCTCGCCATCCTTAACGCTGCGAAACCTGGTCGCTTCTCCATCAACTTGCCCGAAAGGGTTTACATTGCTATAAGCACGGGGTTCATCAGTCCGGCTGACTGGCGTACGTCCAAAAAAGATGCAGAAGGCAGTTCCTACAGGCCAATAACCTAATTCACCCACATGCATTTCCTGACGAGCGTCCTCGGCTTCATCCAACTGAACCGGGATGGAAAAGTAGATTTCATCCCCCCAGCGGTTGGCATGACTTTCAATGGGGAGGGCTTCGAAAATAGCCTTCGCAGTTTCATTTTCACGTAATGTGGCTGTGAGGGAAATAGAACCTGCAGTAATGAGAATTCTATTTTTCATATCGACCTTCGCTGGTGCCTTCGTGGATTGGGATGAAGTTCAATCATTTCAAGATCACTGTTTATCGTCTCTATGCAGTCGGACCAGCGCAGCTCTGGATTATCTCGGAACCAAATGAGATGACCGCCACAGCGACAGTCGGATGATCCGAAGCCTGGGATAAAGCGTGTTCCTATCGCTGACAGTCTCTGTGCCCATGCACATTCGTGACTTGGCGAGCCTTTCTCCCACCATATTTGGGTGATTTCAGCTGAGCTGGAAAGGTGATCGATATGCCAGTGGGGAGGCTTGGCGTGATTTTGACGTAAATGCCTTCCCAATCTACCCGCCAAACCACCTGATCCCCGCGCACTGCCCACGTAGGTAGTTATCCTGTTGGAAATTCATATTCTCCAAGTCTACCGATAGGAAGCCGTTCCTTCTCTCTCATTCGAAGGATGATCACATAGGTACCTGGTTCAGAAGAGACTTCCTTGTGGATCTGCATCTTGATATCCTGCTTCAAGTTTCCGGTATCTTTGGATTTACGATCCAACCTTCCAGGACATCCCCGCTGTGTGTGATGACGGGGTCCATCCCTGAGAGAAGGACACCGTCTGGGTTCCCTTCCGCGATAGCTTGACCAGCTGGTAAAGCCACGGTGGCTTGTAGTTCATCATGGGTCGCTCTAGCGGGGATCTTGTAGTTTGTGGCGATGGTCAGATCCCTTCGCCATTTGGATAAGTGACGTGGTGTTGTCTTTGCCTTAGATGGAAGCCTTTGCAGACCGAGGGTTTGCCAAGCGGTGCTTGGAAAGGATTCCACCACCCAACGATTCTTAAGATGTTTTGGCCAATCTTCTGTTAACAACTTCCAACCGTAATCGACCCGTAAAATATGGAATAAATTGATCGAGAAGGTGATATACCGTAGGGAGGTTATTGGTTTAATGTAACCTATAGGACCTGTCTTGGCAGGTGTATTCAATACCCTTTCACACAAACGCATATGTTCGAACTCTGTTTTTGGGGATTTCCACCCTTGAGGTCCATCCAATAGAAGGACCCTTACCCCTTGTTGCTCGCAAAATTGATTTAGCTCGTAGGCAAATTCGGGCGCAATTGGTTTACCAGTGAGCCCTAGATCAGAGGTTTTTATCAATTGTGGCTGGAGGCTTCCATAAGACAAAAAAGCTATTCCGTTATCCGAATATTTCCTGGATGCCAGATCGACAGACAGTATATTTCCATGATCAGGGAAAGGTGTATTTCGGGGCATGACTTCTGTTCCTTAGGTTCCACTACTCAGTATAACACCGGGTGAGGATAGGAAAAATGGAGTGTAGCCAACTGGGTGATACCTTGAGAATTGGGGTAAGCTCATTCATGTTGGGCGAAGTATTTTAAGCGCCCTGTGACTCATGTCACAGGCTGGTATTCCAAAGTCCACCTTCGTGGACTCTCGGATCACCTCCTTCACCAGGGAAACCACATATGCCTCTCTCTTCTATCTTGAAGGGCTTTTTTCAGTGGAATCATAGCATGCTAAGTCTACATTTGAGAAAAGCTGGCGCTTGGCATGACTAGCCTTTCGTTTTGCCCATGGGGCATCCAAACATCCTTTTTTCGGGTTGAACTATCTTGCCAACTGTTAACTTAACCTAACCAGGAAATGGTGATCTAAGATGGAATATGTTCAATGGTCAAGTTGGATAACTAAGGATTGCATATGCGAGCTAGAGCAGTATCCGAATGCTGGATAGCCATTTGGCGCTGTTCTTGATTGAAAAAAGCCAGGGGAGTGTTTTCAGCCAAATAGAGGAAGAGATAACTTTGTGTGCCCCATGCACCAAGTTCCTCCAGTGTCGCATCATCCAACCCACAGGTATGGCCACCAATTTCGGCATGTCTGGCCTCATGAACAATGAGTCCAATTAGGCCAATTAATCCACCACCGCTTTGTGGATTTACCCAGATTTGATAATCAGGTTGATATAACAGGTCCCCTTTCAGGACGATCTGTTTTCCGGCAGCACAACAATGGCTGAATTCGGCATCGGTAATGACGATCCCATGGATTGCGCCCTTGAGCCACTCATATAAGCTCAATTCTGTCCAAGGGAGGGGCTGATTAAAATGCAAGGCATGAATAACACGCAGCCCTTGATACAGGGTCAATTTTGGATTGACTTCACCATCTGGTCCTGTCCCATTTTGGCAGCCATAGGGAGGAAATGGAATGGTGCTATCAAAAAGGATATCGAAATCCGTATTGAATCGGTTCAATTCGGATTCTGTAGGACAGGTGGATAGGAGCATCTCGATATTCTCAACGGGAGTAGCTGAGGGAAGAGCCTCTACGGGAGTTTGAGCTGTAGGTCTATCCGTCGACCGTAAATCCGATCCTGATATCGATGTAGGAATCGGGGTAGAGATAGGGTGTACTGAAGATCTTGGGAAAGGGAGGGCATTTTCGGTTTCTAGTTTAGTATCAGATGAAGTGGGCGCTGGGTGTCTGATTGCTTCGGTGAGGTTACAAGACAGTGTTGTGAAGATGAGAACAAATAATACTGTTTTGAAGAAGATCCTCTGATCCGTTGAGA
>MGNI01000093.1:4301-4628 GCA_001795115.1 Chloroflexi bacterium RBG_16_48_8
GCCCGTTTCTATGCCATTCCTAGCTTATTGCAATGCACAGCCCTTGAACCTTACAGCTCGTTTTCTATTTCGAATTTTCTATCAATATTGAAAATTCGGATAGGCATCCTTCTCTAGGGCTTATAAATGCGTCTTTCATGTTAACTAGGGAAAGACGGTTTCCTCTTGTATGACGAGAATGATCTATCAGATCCTCGGCATTCCTGATCCAAAGGGAATATTCCGATGGGGTCGGAGGGTAACATCGAACAGCCATTTCATTCTCTCTAAGATATAATCCAAGCGGATGGTTTCTATCTACAATTGCAGACTACTCATGGTATTGAT
>MGNI01000093.1:4652-6198 GCA_001795115.1 Chloroflexi bacterium RBG_16_48_8
AGCCATCCCTCGCTACCGGAACCCAAAGTGTCCATCAAGCAGTCGAATTAGGATACACCCTTCTAAAAAGGTTTGTGAGATCTTTCGAAAGGATTGATTTGTATGGGTTTACATGGGGGTAATTGGCATTCCTTTCTGCAGTACGATGAGGAACAAGATCAGCCTGAAGTTAGCACCAATCTTCTGAGAAGGATTGCAGCGCATGCACGCCCCTACTGGAAGGGTGTAGCCATCATTCTGGTGGCAATCGTCACAACTTCGATTTTAGGTCTTATCCCTCCCCTGCTTATTCGAGACATTATCGATCATGCCCTTCCTGATAAGGACTTCCTACGATTGAATCTTCTAGCGATTGGGATGATCCTTATCCCTCTGATAAGCGGTTTTTTGGGTGTGGTACAACGTTACGCCAGTGCAAAAATCGGTGAAGGGATCATCTTTGACTTGCGTTGTGCACTCTATTCTCATATGCAACGTATGAGCTTGCGCTTTTTTACCAACACTCAAGTTGGTGAGTTGATGTCCCGATTGAACAATGATGTGATCGGTGCTCAACGCGCCATCACCGGCACGGTGATTACCCTGATCAGTAATACGGTTTCCTTGGTGGCCATCTTAGTTGTGATGATCACGTTGGAATGGAGATTGACCCTGATCGGCATTGCCATCTTGCCACTCTTTGTTTTTCCAGCCAAGCGAGTGGGATCCGTTTTACGTGGAATCGCGAGAGATGGATTGGAAGCAAACGCACGCATGAATGCTATGATGAATGAAACGCTCAACATCAGCGGGGCACTGCTTTCAAAGATCTTTGGTCGCTACTCGACCAATCAGGAGCGGTTCATCCATCGGGCAGGTGCGGTACGCGATATCGGTGTACGTCAGGCCGTCATTGGTCGATGGTTTTTCCTCGCATTAAGTCTCGTAGGGGCAATCGGAACGGCATTGGTTTTTTGGATCGGTGGATATTTTGTCCTTCAAGGAGTATTCACCATCGGTACCATTGTCGCTTTCAGCGCTTACTTACGAGAACTCTACGGTCCACTTATAGCTATGACCAACGCACGTGTAGATTTCGTTACCTCCATGGTCAGCTTTGAGCGGGTGTTTGAGGTGATAGACCTTCCGGTTGAAATCACAGACCGTCCAGATGCCATTGAACTCATAGATGTTGAGGGTTGTGTGCGTTTTGATGAGGTGTCCTTCAGTTATTTGGAAGCAAACAGCGCACCTATAGGGCTTGGAGAAGTACGTCGATTCTCGAGGCATGCCACTTCCGTACCTGTGTCGGTAAGAAAACAAAAAGAAAATGAAGATGAAGTGGATCAGGGTGAGGATGAAGCACAGGAAAAAATCCGCTGGGCAATTGAAGATGTGAGTTTTGAAGTCCTTCCGGGTGAGGTGGCAGCCTTGGTGGGTCCCAGTGGCGCAGGAAAAACTACGATCACGTATCTTTTACCACGATTGTATGATCCCACCAAAGGCAGTATCTCCATCGATGGTCATGATCTAAGGGATGTGAGAATCGACTCGTTGTCGGAGCATA
>MGNI01000093.1:6293-6560 GCA_001795115.1 Chloroflexi bacterium RBG_16_48_8
GCTGCATGTAGGGCAGCCAATATCCATGATTATATTGCGGCTCTTCCAGAGGGATATGGCACTCTGGTGGGGGAGCGAGGATATCGCCTGTCTGGAGGGGAAAAACAACGTGTAGCCATCGCTCGTGTGATCCTCAAGGACCCCCAGGTCCTAATCCTGGATGAAGCTACCAGTCACTTGGATTCTGAGTCTGAGGCTCTGATCCAACAGGCTATGGAAGTTGTCATGAAGGGTCGAACCTCGATCGTGATTGCCCATCGCTTGAGT
>MGNI01000093.1:7133-7308 GCA_001795115.1 Chloroflexi bacterium RBG_16_48_8
AAGGTATGACACGAATAGAAAGTTTCTCAATTGGGTGCTTACGATCGCTTCAAATCATTGTGTAGATCGTTTGCGCCGTCGCCGGCTCAAGCTTGTCTCCTTAGATGATCTCGTACCTGGTTCCTTACCAGCAGAAAAAACGTTAGGACCGGAACCAGCACTCCTAGAACAAGAG
>MGNI01000093.1:7320-39058 GCA_001795115.1 Chloroflexi bacterium RBG_16_48_8
GTCCAAGAGCTGCTCAAAGAACTTGCACCTCGAGATCGAGCAGCCGTTGTGCTCAAGTACTGGTATGAGTTGTCCTATGAGGAGATTGCGGAGATGCTTTCATTGACTGTGAGTGCAGTGAAAAGTCGGTTGCACAGAGCACGTCGTGATATGGCCTTGCACTGGGTGGATCGTCAAAGTCAGCCGATGAGGTTGAAGAGGAGACCAGATGAAGCACCGACTATATGAGGGTTGGATCATGGCTCGAGATGAGCTCACGCCCGATCAGAGGCGAGATTTGGAAGCGCATGTAAAGGAATGTATGGCGTGTACGCAGCTAGCTGAAACGGGCATGGTGCTGGATAGAGTATTTGCTTCTTCTCAGATGTCTGAACCCATGCCGGGTTTTGCACAACGTTGGAAGATCAGGGTGGGTGAAAGACGGATAAAAACCCATCGTCGTCAAGTATCCATGATTTTGGGTTTATTGTCCTTTGGAGCCACGGCTTTGTTTTTACCGCTCATACTGCAAACCATCCTTATCATGATTTCTCCTGAAGATATTCTCTTCCATCTCGCAGGTGTTCTGGTTGAGTGGTTATCCTTCCTGGGTTTCATAGGTGAACTTGTTGTGACTTTCTTCACCACTCTATATTCGACGATACCGGTCGTATTGTGGCTCATGATCATGGTAGTTCTTGTAGTGATGGGTGTTTTGTGGGGCTATTCATTACAACGGCTTGGATACTTACCAAGTAGAGAAAGGAGTTAGAAATGAAACGGAAATTCGCTGTTCTGAGTTTTGTCCTCTTGGTTACCTTTGCTTTTCCTTCAACAGCCATGGCCGGAGGATTGTATGATGGGAAGGTCATCTTTGGAACGAACTTCACTTTAGAAAGCGGTGAAACGTTAGATGGTGAGCTGCTTGTCTTTGGTGGAAATGTAATTTTGGAGCCCGAATCTCGAATTACAGGTGATGTAGTTCTCTTCGGAGGGAATATCACCTCAGATGGAGAAATCGGGGGTGATTTAGCTGTCTTGGGTGGATACGTCCAATTAAATTCTCATGCCGTTGTACAAGGTGACGTCATCCTCCTGGGAGGTGAACTCCAGAAGGAAGAAGGTGCACGAGTCCTGGGTGAACAAGTTTCGGAGAGAAGCTTTAATGTTCCCTTCGACTTCCAGTGGGTAGGACCCGATTTTCGATGGGCTGGATTTAGCCCGGTCTCGGTCGCTGGACAGGGCTTATGGTTCCTCTTCAGATGCTTCATGCTGGCTGCGCTGGCGATGTTGGTGGTATTGTTCTTACCTGAACCGACTCGACGGATTGCATCTGCAGTTGTTGAGCAACCTCTGCTGGCGGGTGGCCTGGGCTTGCTTACAGCCATCTTGACTCCATTTGTGCTGTTTTTTCTTGTGATCTTCATCATCACCATCCCGGTAGCACTCCTCTACGTGTTCGTTGTTGTACTGGCTGTGCTTCTAGGATGGATCAGCATTGGTTTGGAGGTTGGTCACCGAATGGCTGAGATCTTTAAGTGGGATCTTCATCCTGCAGCATCAGCTGGTTTGGGCACTTTTCTCTTCAGTGTGGTGGTCTTGGGGATCGGCTTCATTCCGTGTGTGGGTTGGACCGCCCAGGTATTTGTGAGTTTCCTGGCTACAGGTGGTATCCTTCTCACTCGCTTTGGGAGTCAGTCTTACACCTTCAAACCTGCAGGCGCCTCGACTGGCGCTCTTGAAACCCTGGATGCCTCTGAAGCTGGGGAGAAAGAGGAAGAGTAATTCTGCGCTATGGCAAAACCTCCGGAGGAAAGTATGAAGAATGATTTCGGAAAACCTCTCTATAAAATCCTATCTCTTCTGTTAGGTATGATCTTAATGTCAGCCTGCGCCATGAAGATCGGAGACTTCGAGGTTCAAATCGGGGATCCAGAGATGCTGGAAGTTGGTGAGTTGCAGCGCGAGGTGGAAACCGTTCCTGCTGAGGGCGTGGAAAGAGTTGACGTGGAAGTGCGAATGAATGCAGGAACCTTAGCCCTGACAGGTGGCTCAGAGGCTTTGATGGAGGCTGAATTTACTTACAATGTCGATGAATGGCAGCCGGCAGTCTCCTTCGAGCAGGAGGCTGGAATTGGCACACTCACCGTCAGACAACCTTTGAAGGGGACAATCCAGGCTGCAGATGCACGCAACGAATGGTCACTTCGGTTCAATGAAAACATTCCCATGAGGATGTCGGTCAGCCTGGGAGCAGGTGAGGTGGATATCGATCTAAGGGGTCTTAATTTGGAAGATCTGGACATTGAGTTAGGCGCTGGCCAAGTCACAATCGATCTTTCAGGGGATTGGGATCAGGATTTCAGCGTCAACCTTAAGCGAGGGGTGGGTGAAGCCTCTGTGCTCTTGCCGGCTGACGTGGGGGTCCGGGTGAATGTTGCCAGTGGTTTGGGATCAGTGGTGTCCCTCGGGCTCAGTCGTCAGGGAGAATACTATGTGAACGAGGCTTATGGTGATTCGGAAGTAACCATTGAGATTGAAATTCTGGGCGCGATCGGTTCGATCGAGTTGGAGGTTATCGAATAAGCCAAATCAGCTTGGATACTCTATTGAGAGCGGATATTCCATCGAACGACCGGGAGCCAGTTTTTGAAAAGGTTTCCCGGTCGTTGCATTTATCTGATGATTGTTCAGAATATTTCCCCTATTGCTTTCTTGAATTTTGCTATATTCTTTTAGGCCACAGGGATTATGGGTAGAGGTCTACTCAATGATTTACTGAGAGGGTAAGTACCTTTGCCATGAAAGGGAACAATAGCCTTGGAGGTGAGAAGTAGGCCAGAGTTGATGCGCTTGAGATCATTGGTTCTTGATACCTCGTACTGATGGGGAAGAGGATTTGGGTTTAAATACTCGAAACCATTTTAAGAGTCCACTGCAAAAAGCTCTTCAAGATAGAAGAGATAGGCGTATGTGGGGGTGCGGGTGGAGCCCGCACCCCCACATACGCCGGTTCCTCTCGGCTAAGTGGCCTTTTTGAAGGTGAGTCATTACAGGAACCTTAAAACTTTTCCAGAGGAGTGAGGTTTCCTACCATTTAGAGTTAGAATCCTTAGAATAGGGGTAGTAGATTTTAAGGTTAAGAGTTATTCGAGAGACCTCCTGGGTCAGCGGTGATTATCCCCAAGAGTAGGTTACCAATGTCTTTTGTTCACCTGCATGTTCACTCTGAATATTCCCTGCTTGACGGGTTGAGCCGGATACCGAAGCTTGTTGAACGTACCAAAGATTTGGGTATGCCAGCCTTGGCACTCACTGATCATGGGGTGCTTTTTGGTGCGATCAAGTTCTATAACGAAGCCAAAAATGCTGGCATTAAACCCATTATTGGGATGGAGGCTTACCTTTCGGCACGTGGCATGCAGGACCGGGACCCGCAACTCGACTCCCGAGCTTATCATTTGCTGCTGTTAGCTGAAAATGATACTGGCTATAAGAATTTACTCAAAATAGCTACTGCCTCTCAATTAGACGGGTTCTACTACCGTCCGCGGATCGACCATGAATTCCTTCAAGCTCATCATCAGGGTTTGATAACAACCACCGGTTGTATCTCTGGCGAGGTGCCCCGTGCGATTCTTGCAGGACAAGAAAATAAAGCTCTGAAACTCCTGGACTGGTATTATGAGGTCTTTGGCTCAGATCGGTTCTTTATCGAACTGCAAGAACATGACATCCCTGAACTGAAAGAAGTAAACAGCAAGTTATTCGAACTCGCTGCTCGATATCATGGTCGTTTTGTTGCCACCAATGACGTACATTATGTGGATCCTGAGGAGGCTGTCTTACAAGATATCTTGCTATGCGTGCAAACGGGATCAGTGCGCGCTGATCCTAATCGAATGCGAATGACGGATAATTCCTTCTATTTACGTTCACCTCAGGAAATGCAAGCGATCTTTGGAGAGGTGCCTGGAGCCATTGAGAATACCAACCTCATCGCGGAGCGGTGCGAGGTCGATCTGGAATTCAAAGGCTATCATCTCCCGCATTTTGAAGTGCCTCAGGGTGAGACCCCGGAGAGTTACTTGAGGCTCTTATGTGAGAAGGGTCTTTCAAACCGGTATGATTCCAGATCAAGTGATCCTGTCGTTCGGCAGCGATTGGATTATGAACTCACGGTCATCCACCAAATGGGTTTCGATACCTATTTCCTGATTGTTTGGGATTTATGCCGTTACGCCAAGGAACAGGGGATTTGGTATAACGCCCGCGGTTCCGCGGCAGGATCGATTGTCGCCTATAGTCTTGGGATCACCCTTGTGGATCCCATCGAACATGGCCTGATATTTGAACGCTTTTTGAACCCTGGTCGTGTATCCATGCCGGATATCGACCTCGATTTTCAAGACGATCTCCGTCAAGAGATGCTTGAGTACACTGCCAATAAGTACGGTCGTGATAAGGTCGCTCAAATTATCACTTTCGGTACATTGGGTGCCAGAGCGGCGATCCGCGATGTTGGGCGAGTGCTTGATATCCCCCTGCCTGAAGTAGATCGCGTTGCGAAAGTCATCCCTAATATCCCTGGTAAACCTGTCTCTATCCCCGAAGCGCTTGAGACAGTGACCTTGTTCCGTGAGATCTATGAGACTACACCTTATTTGCGAGAGATGATTGACACGGCTGCTAAATTGGAAGGCGTGGCTCGTAACGCGGGCACTCATGCCGCGGGAGTGATCATAACCCCTGATCCGATTGTGGAATATGTCCCTCTCCATCGCCCAACAAAAGGCAGCTTGGAAGACAGCCCCGTCGGTGCCATCACCCAATTTGAGATGCAGATCCTGGACGATTTGGGATTGTTGAAAGTGGACTTCCTGGGGCTTTCAACCCTTTCCGTGATGGCGCGTGCCTGCGAAATGATACGCCAGCGGCATGGTGTCGAATTAAATATTGACAACATTCCCCTGGATGATCCAGAAACCTTTGACCTTCTTGGACGAGGGGATGTCTTGGGTGTCTTCCAGGTGGAAGGTGCAGGGATGCGTCGTAACTTAATGGAGATGAAGCCGACATCCCTGCCTCATGTCATTGCCATGGTAGCCCTTTATCGACCAGGGCCAATGGATTTCATCCCCCAATATATCAAACGCATGCATGCTGAAGAAGGGGTTACCTACAGACACCCCCTACAGGAGCCCATTCTGAAGGAGACGTACGGCATAACGGTTTACCAAGAACAGATTATGTACACGGCGATGAATCTAGCTGGCTATACTGCTTCTGAAGCCGATGACCTACGTAAATCGGTAGCCAAGAAGAAAGCTGACGCCTTGCAAGATCATCGTGTTACTTTTGTTGAGGGTGCTATCAAGAACAGTATATCCGAGCAAATTGCCAATTTGATCTTTGATGATTGGGAAGCTTTTGCTCGGTATGGTTTCCCTAAAGGCCATGCTGCTGACTATGCCGTGATCTGTGTGCAGACTGCTTATCTGAAAACACATTACCCCATTGAATATATGACAGCTCTTTTGTCCGTATTTAAGCATGATACAGATAAGGTTGCTCTTTATATCGCAGATTGTCGCCGGATGGGAATTGATGTGCTTCCACCAGATATTAATACATGTGGAATGGACTTCACTATCGAGGAACGTCAAAATGAGCCTCCAGCTATCTGTTTTGGTTTAGCAGCCATCAAGAATGTGGGGGAGAGCGCTGTTGAAATTTTGCTGGGTGGGCGCGAGAAGCACGGCCCATATGAAAATCTGCAGCAATTCTTGCGGTTGGTTGATTTACGACAGGTAGGAAAGAGAGCATTGGAGTGTTTGATCCGGGTTGGCGCATTCGACCGATATGCACAAAGAAGCGCTTTGTTGGATTCCATTGATAGGATCGTGAATATCTCAACGGCCTATTTCCGGGCAAAGGAAGTAGGACAGCTTTCTCTCTTTGGATCGAATACAGGTGTGTTGGATAAGCTGGATCTACCGCCTGCAGCTGTGGAGGTCTCGCGGCGTCAACAATTGGATTGGGAGCGCGAACTCTTGGGTGTGTATGTCTCTGATCACCCGCTTAATCCATACATAGAAGATCTGACACGAGTGGTTACACATTTCAGCGCCGAACTGAGTGAAACGAATCAGGCGCAGGAAGTTACTGTAGCAGGGGAAATATGCCAGGTACGACCTTATCAAACCCGGAATGGGAAGGCGATGGGTTTCGTCACGCTGGAGGATCTGCAAGGCACCATAGAGCTCGTAATTTTCAGTCGGGTTTGGAACCAAGTTGTCGATTGGCTTGAAACAGGGATCATCGTTAAGGTAAAAGGAAAGGTTGACCGAGAACGAGGCGACCCTAAAATTCTGGTCGATGAAATCACTCAGGAACTTTCCACTCCCGGTTCAGCTGCGGAAGCAAGACCTCAAATTCGGGATGAGGAATGGGGAATGCCCCTGATGGATGGATTGGACAATGGAATGGGGGAGATGGATGAAATCCCTGTTCAATCCTCCCAGGATCCATCTTATGTAGAAAGAATCCCTGCGGATGATTTCAGTGGAACTTTCAGTACCCCCGGTAAAGATCATTGGGATGATCCTTCTGAAGAAACGGTCAGTGAAGGGTCATTGGTGGGTGAGATGCTGACTGATGAAAGAACCTTTACAACATCAGGGTCCAGAAATGACTTACCCATTGAAACTCAACAGGGATCTAAGTCTTCCGAAGATAATCCCTTTTTTATAGGAACACCTGAGTCGCTTCCTCAGGTTGGAACCGGTGAAGCTGCTGCACATACGCTCATTCCAGCGAAGGAACCCATTCCAGCGGAAAAGACTCAACAAATTGTTTCAAACCTCAGATTATCTCCACAGGGTGATCTCAATCTGATAAAAGTATTTTTACGCTCCACCGGCAACAAGAAAAGAGATACATTACGAATGCGAAGAGTTTATGGTCTGCTTACAACCTACCACGGGGTAGATCGCTTCGCAGTGTTTGTATTCGAAGGATCCCGACGGTATCATCTGGAATTTCCCAATGACACAACAGGCTATTGTCTCGAATTACACACCCAATTGCGTGACCTTGTGGGTGATGCAAATGTTCAAATAGAATCCTTACGATTGCAGTAGGAGTAGAAAATCCCATGATGCGCCGTATAGCTATTTTATCTTCAGGAGGAGATGCTCCTGGAATTAACCCATGTATTCGAGCTGCTGTTCGTACCGCTCTCGATATGGGTGTTGAGGTTATTGGTATACAGGAGGGTTTTGATGGTTTGGTACGCGGTGAAATGATCCCTTTGAAGGCCAGGGATGTCGGGGGAATTTTGCAACGTGGTGGGACATTTCTGCGAACCGCCCGTTGTCCGGAATTTCTTGAGGTAAAAACCCAACGAAAAGCCTTGAGGGAGTTAAATGAGTCAGATATTGATGGGCTGATTGTAATTGGGGGAGATGGATCCTTACGTGGTGCGCATGCTCTTGCCATTCTTGGTTTTCCAGTCGTAGGTGCGCCAGCCTCCATCGACAACGATATTTGGGGAACGGACATGAGCATAGGTGTTGATACCGCCATCAATACCATCATGCATGCCATCGACAAGCTGCGCGATACCGCCTCCTCCCATGAACGTGCATTCTTGATCGAGACCATGGGAAGAAATTGTGGATATTTGGCTTTGAATGCCGGTGTAGTATGTGGTGCAGAAATGATCCTCATCCCAGAAAAAGAAGTCTCTATGGAGGAAATCGTTCAAATGGTTGCAGGAGCGTATGATCGAGGCAAATCTCACTGCATCATTGTAGTTGCGGAGGGGTCATCATTGAAGGTTCACGACGTGGCGGAGTATCTTCGGATCAACGAAGTAGGCTTTGAAACCAGGGTGACCATATTGGGCCACATCCCCCGCGGAGGCAGCCCATCGGCTTTTGATCGGATGCTAGCCACGCGCATGGGCGTTAAGGCGGTGGAGGTGCTTAAAGCTGGAGAGACGGATTTAATGATAGGGCTCTCAGGTCGGGATATAATTACGGTGCCTTTGATAGATGTGGTCAAGCAATCCCGTAAACCCAATT
Source organism: Chloroflexi bacterium RBG_16_48_8 (assembly GCA_001795115.1). GTDB lineage: Bacteria > Chloroflexota > Anaerolineae > Anaerolineales > E44-bin32 > MGNI01. Next base: position 15,387 of record MGNI01000093.1, read on the forward strand.
TAGAATTATTGGATATGGCCAGAACTTTAGCAAAATGAAATGAAGGTTAAATAATCTGATATCTGAAATGTGAGTGAAGGGAAAGAGATGAAAGTAGCCATTCTCACGGGCGGGGGAGACGTCCCAGGGTTGAACGCCTGTATTAAATCTGCTGTTAGTCGTATCAGGGAAGAGGGACATGAGACTGTTGGTATACGCAGGGGTTGGGCTGGACTGCTGGAATGTCAACCTGATGATCTAGAATCAGTAGCGAAGCATACCGTTCCGCTGGATCGAAATATCGTTCGAACGATCGATCGCACAGGAGGTACTTTCCTTCATACCTCTAGAACAAATCCTACCAAAGTAAGTCCATCAGAGACCCCAGAATTTTTGAAGGATCGAATTGTGGGAGATGGCCTCCAGGATTTCACGGATCATGTCCTATCTGTAATCGAGCAACTTGAGATCGATGCCCTTTTGCCGATCGGCGGTGATGACACCTTATCCTACGCTTTTCGGCTTTATCAGGAGGGGGTTCCCGTGGTCTGCATTCCCAAGACCATGGATAACGACGTTCGCGGCACGGATTATTGCATTGGATTTTCAACAGCAGTGACACGCAGTGTGAATATCATTCATAATTTGCGTACCAGTGCGGGCTCTCATGAGAGGATCGCTGTTGTCGAACTCTTTGGACGCTATAGTGGTGAAACTTCTCTTGTAGCAGCTTATTTATCGAATGTAGATCGTGCCATTATCTCCGAAGTCCCGTTCGATCCCCAGAAGCTTGCTAATTTTCTAGTGGAAGACAAACACAGCAATCCCAGCAATTACGCCATGATGACAATATCCGAGGGCGCCAAACTTATTGGCGGAGACGTTTTGGTTCGGGGCAAGGAAGATGCCTTTGGCCATAAAAAGCTGGGTGGTATCGGAGCAGTGACAGGAGATTTAATTAAAGAACTGACGGGTCAGAATATCATCTACCAACAACTTGCTTATATGATGCGTTCGGGGTCGCCCGATTCCTTGGATCTAATGGTAGCAATGAATTTTGCCGTCATGGCAGCGGATTTGGTTATGACGCGTAGAATGGGACGAATGGTAGGATTGCGAAGTGGAATCTACACCAACGTTCCTATCACTGTCTTACGTGAGGGCGCCCGTACTGTGGATGTGGATGAATTATATGATATCGATCAGTACCGTCCTAAGATTTGGCATGTGGATGGGAAACCCATGTTCTTGTATTAATCAGAGGATGGGATATTCATCTAGGTGATTGGCTGGAAGTAATTTGACAAACAGCGAACGTATAACCTAGCCAATCACTTAAGCAAACCGCCATTCAGGCAACTCATTTTATCAAAATACTTTCGGCGGTTTGCCTAGATCAGGGTTGATCGTTCGGGGCAGGCACAGAGCCTGCCCTAATTTTTCTGCGCTATCGATTTCGAGAGTCGAGGCGCTTTAGGCCAACCTTTTCTGCAAGTTTGAGGGCTGCAAGGTATTCCTCACGTTTCAATGGACGATCAAAAGGGGGAAACTTCCTGGCTCGAAAGGCTGGGCGGTATTGCGGCATTACATTGAGATAGGTATTGGTGGAGATCTCTTCAGCCAGGAAACGGAAAATCTCCTCGGAACCGGCATGCCCTTCAGGTAGAACCAGGTGCCTTACCAGCAGACCACGTTGAGCAATTCCATTCGTGTCCAAGATCAAGTCTCCAACCTGTCTGTGCATTTCTCGCACAGCGGCCTTATTAACTTGAGGATAATCCTTGATCCTTGACATTCGCATTGCGATATCTGGATCGCTGTATTTCATGTCAGGCATGTAGATATCTACCACTCCGTCCAGCAAGGCAAGTGATTCGGGCGAATCATAACCGCCAGTGTTGTACACCAAAGGGAGTTTCAAACCGTACTCCACTGCCACAAGAAGAGCTTCCAGAATCTGAGCTACGACATGGGAGGGAGGACCAGGTTGATATTATGACAGCCGACTTTCTGCAGCCAAAGCATGATCGTCGCCAATTCTTTGGGGTCCATCTCCTCCCCTGCTGGTCGTTGGCTGATGTCATGGTTCTGACAGTATTGACAGCGAAGGTTGCACCAAGAGAAGAATATCGTCCCGGAACCACGCCAACCTCTCAGTGGATTCTCCTCACCAAAATGTGGGCTATATGAAGCCACGCGCGCATTTACCTTTGTACGGCAAACTCCCACTTGTAGATTGCGGTCAACGCGACAAGTTCGAGCACAAAGATCGCAGGATCTGAGATGGTGACGAGCTTCTTCAGCACGTTGAATCAATTCGCCGCTAGCATAAAGCTTGAGATAGGCGGGTTGAAATTCTTTCATGCTTTCATGAAACCAATGCTAAAAATAGCCAGGGAACCTTCTGGTTTGAAGAATGAAAAATATCTTTCCCAGCTGCTTTTTGCTTGAAGGATGCTCTCACGAAATGTTCAGCATCACGGCTGGCAGTAGTCTGGTGGATCGCCCTCATAGGTTGGTGAGATGAGAGAGCCGGTTTGGACGAAGTCTGTCCCGTCCCAGGAATGTTCTAAATATTGCCTGTTGCATGGACAGCAGTTGGGTTCATCATATAAATAGATTGATTCCTCGAAGGTGATCATATCCCCTAACTTCTGCCAATCGCCATGGACTCCATCATGGGCATATCCTTCGACCATTTCAGATCCATTCCAGGCGTAAATCTTCAATTCTAGAATCGCCCCCGATCCACTGAAGCGGATCGGCACGATCACCATATACTGACAATCACCGAAGAGGTAAGGACCAGCCGTATCTTCGATCTGTTGATTCATGGGATCCCCACCTTCCACTCTCCACACTTCTTCCCAGGCAGCACCAGTCCAATGATCGACAAAGAGGGTTTTACCAGAAGCTCCACCATCCACAAGTCTCACCCGCTGATAGGTGCCATCGCAATTGAGGCTCAATCCCTCGGGTGGAGGGGTGAAAGTAGAAGTAGGCTCGGGAGTGACGGTGGGATGCTGTGTGCCAGTGGGGATTTCGATGGGAGTTGGGGGAGTGCCTGTTGGTAAGGGTGCTTCCTGAGTGAGGGTCGCTGAAAAAGCGTCCAGCGTAGCCGCAACTGAAGTCTCTAGTTCTCCAGGTTCACTATCGCTGATGATCTTATCGAGATTACAGGCCAGGGAAGCCATTAGAAGGATTGAAAAACTTGTCAGAATGATCCGCAACCGTTTCATCATGGAACTCTTCTCCAATATCCGAAGCTTGTTTTCTGTTCTTCTGAAATTAGCCCCTATGGTCTAGCTGCAAATTTCCATTCGGAAGGCTTTAAATCCAGGTTGGTTCCTCATAACCTCCGAAGACCTCCTTCATCACACCAATAATCTCCCCCAAAGTTGCGTAGGCTCTCACCGCTTGCAAGATATGGGGCATGAGATTCTCCGTGCCCTGGCATGCGATCCGTAATCGATCTAAACTTTGACCGACCGCGCCGGTGTCACGTGTACGACGGAGTTCTTCTAGTCGTTCGGCTTGGCGTTGATACCCTTTTGGATCCATTTCTAACAAGGGTATTGCAAAGTGATCTTCCCCGGCATAGGCGTTGATGCCAATACCAACCCTCACCTCAGAATCCAATTCTCTCTGGTACCGATAGGCGGAGTCAGAGATTTCCCTTTGAAAGAACCCCGCAGAAATTGCGGGTAACACTCCACCAAGATTATCGATACGGTCGAAGTATTCACGTGCTTGTTTTTCGATGCGGTTGGTCATGGCTTCAACGAAGAAGGAACCCCCCAAGGGATCTACGGTGTTTGCTACCCCAGATTCTTCATTGATGATCTGTTGCGTCCGAAGAGCAATGGTGGCCGCATGCTGGGAGGGGAGAGCAAGAGCCTCATCCATGGAATTGGTATGCAGGGATTGAGTACCGCCGAGGACAGCCGCAAGAGCCTGCAGGGCGACTCGTACAATATTGTTTTCGGGCTGCTGGGCAGTTAGACTGACGCCAGCTGTCTGGGTATGAAAACGTAAGAGCCAGGAGCGAGGATTTTCTGCATGGAAGTTGTAGCGCATCTCATGAGCCCAGATACGACGCGCGGCGCGATATTTGGCGATCTCTTCGAAGAAATCGTTATGAGCGTTGAAGAAGAAGGAAAGTCGAGGGGCGAAGTCGTCGATATGCAGACCTCTTTCGATTGCCCAGCGGACATACTCCATGCCATCCGCCAGTGTGAAGGCAAGCTCCTGTGTGGCAGTGGATCCAGCTTCCCGTATGTGATAGCCCGATATGGAGATGGTGTTCCATTGAGGGAGGCGTTGTGTGCCATATTCGACGGTGTCCGTGACTAAACGCATGGAAGGAGCCGGGGGGAAGATGTATTCCTTCTGAGCGATGTATTCCTTGAGGATGTCATTTTGAATGGTCCCGCGTAACTGCTTGGGCTTGATCCCCTGCTTTTCAGCTGTCGCAATGTACATGGCCCAAATCACGGCAGCCGGGGAGTTTATCGTCATGCTCGTAGAGACTTTATCCAATGGGATGCCTTCCAGAAGGATTTCCATGTCCTTGAGGGACGAGATCGCCACACCACATTTCCCAAATTCCCCCAAAGCCTCAGGAGAATCGGTATCGTAACCCATCAAGGTAGGCAGATCGAACGCAACCGAAAGTCCCGTTTGTCCTTGTTCCAGAAGATACTTGAAGCGTTCATTGGTCTCTTCAGCTGTCCCGAATCCTGCGAACATACGCATGGTCCAGGTTTTACCTCGGTACATGGTTGGATGGATGCCGCGCATATAGGGATATTCACCTGGAAAACCTAAGTCTCTTTCAAAATCCATATCGGTGATATCAAGGGGTGTGTAAAGTCTATGGATGGGTTCAGAGGAAGTTGTGATGAAGCTTTCTTTGCGTTCCTTCCCGCTGGAAAGGGATGGTTGCAGGGTTGTTTCCTCCCACTGCTGAAGCTTCTGCCGTAGTTCTTCTAACTTGGATAAACTGAACATCTGCATCTCCCACCGGAACTTCGAGGGAATTATAGCATGGGGGCGATTTTGGCGATGATCCTTGCCTCAGGTCGAAATTGGAGGATTCATATGGTTCTTATTTACCAAGTATGTAACTAAAAAAATCAATTTTCTGAGAGTGAAAACCTGCTGACTGTGGACTCGGGGAGTCGAGGCGTTTTATTCTTTTCTCTCAGTTTTCGAGAAGTCATCGTCCTCATAGCTACGAAGACTACGCAGAAATGCTAGGGTCGCAGCGACGACGACCTGGCCCCCCGCAATTGTGCGGTCGGCGAGTTGCCGAGCGCGGGCGAGACGGATTTGTGGCTCCTGTATTGTGGGCTCGTAGAGTTCAATCAGGACACCGTGTGTGCTCTGAGGGTGGATGAAAGCAACAAGCTTCCCACCTGCACCGATGACAGGCTCCTCGTTGATGAGTCGCACTCCCTGACCCTTCAGATGATCCAGATATGTAACGATGTCATCCACTTCGAAGCAGATATGATGCAGTCCAGGTCCATGTTTCTTAAGGAAACGACCCACTCCCGTTTCTTCGCCCGTCGGTTTAACCAGCTCGATTTCAGCCTCGCCGGCTGGTAAGAATGCCGTAACAGCTTTCTGCTCCTCCAAATCCTCGACATGGGTAACTTTCATGCCCAACCCATCCCGCCAAAATCGAAGGGCGGGTTCGATATCGTCAACAATAATGGCAACGTGGTTGATTTTTTTCAGTGCTGTCATAATTTCCTCTTAAATAGGGTTCAAGAATTGTAGCGAAGAAGCCACCCATGTCCAAGGATCAATAAACGATCCAATATGTTGCGGGAATTCTTTGTTTAGATTATGGATCCTTTAGATGGAGTCCACCCCAGATGGCATTCTCTATCTGCTCGCTTTCTAATTTGCGTATCTTTTTAAAAGATCCTGTGTAGTCTTCGTCTCAGGCTTGTTAAGAAAGAACCCTAAGACTCCGTGTAGCAGTCGGAATTGGACCACTGGATCGGGTTTTGGGTCCAGGATTCTATTTGCGATTTCAACAACTTTTTGTCTTTTGTTCATGTCACAGAGCGCTGTCTCTCCCTCAACCATCCGACCAAGGGGGGAACCCAGCAGAGGTTGGAGGCTATGGTCTCCAGGGCTGTGAGCAATTGAGTCGATGGGCTGAATCCCACCGTTCGTGCGAAGAACAACCCCAATGGCACAAGAAAAATAACGGCTACCCCAGCAATCATGACTGGATGTCTGATATACTCGGCGAAGGCCTTTTTCCAGGATCCCGATCTTCTTCGGAGATGGATTAAACCCGAGAGGTTGCCCCCAATTTGGTCTGACATGGCGTAAAAATAAGGGATATAAAAACCTTCTACTCCATATACATCAACACCAAAGAGTCGACTGCCCCAGTCAATCCACCATGGGATCGTCATCCCAAGAAGTTTGCCCCAGCCATAGGCCTCAACCATCCCTATTTTGGATTGGCTGAAACGTTTTTTAATGGCATATAATCCCTCCAGGATGCTTTCCCCTTCGCCTGAAAGTGTGCGAACCAGCCATTGACCAACCGCACTCGTTTGGAAACCAAAGCTATCCAGACCCAAACCAAGGATCAAACCACCTAGGTAACCTGTGAGGGTATAACGAAGGAGCTCGCTGAATTCTTCTTGCTCTTCCACCTCGTCTTCTATACGTTCCAATTCATCAGACTCATTGTTATCTTCTTCACCCATCATGGTTTGCCCTTTTTGGGGTTGTATTGTCATTGGTGGTATTCCCATTTCTAAGGATGAACCGTCCCGGTCATCCATTGAAGGGCATATTGGAGAACCTGATCTTTTTCGGGCTCATTGTGGATTTCGTGATATTGACCTTCCCAGATTTTCAAGGTGCATCTACCCTCTGCTTTTTGCTGATACTCCCTGCTGGCTTGAGGAGAACATAATCTGTCATCACTCCCATGCATGAGTAAGGCTGGAACCCTCAATCTTGAAGCGTTTTCCAACAACCATAAGCCTTCTTCAATCATCTCGATCCCTAAGCGCGCCGATACACGGTCATGCACCATGGGATCGGAATGATAGGCATGAACGACTTGCGGATCGCGTGAAAGACCATCCTGGTCCAGGCCGTTGGACATAGCCATCGTCGGCCATAGGTTGCGCATCATCCTGCCGAGGGTTAATTTCCATCCCGGGGGATCAAAACCAGGCCGAAGCAACGGTCCTGTGGCAATCACACCACTTATTTGGGGATGCAACCGTGCGCAGTAACTCAATACCAGGGTGCCGCCCAGACTGTGCCCGTACAAAAAAATGGGAGAGTCAGGGACCCGCTTTTGAGCTTCTTCCACTTGCTTGGAGATATCCTCTCGAAGCGCATCCATGCTGGGTGTATGTCCTCGCTGACCTTCCGATTTCCCATGTCCCCGCATGTCGGCCGCGAGGAAAGCATACCCGCCCGCGCTGAGAAATTCTCCCACGTGGGTATATCGACCGATATGTTCTCCAAGACCGTGAACCAAGCAGACCGTTCCTTTCACAGTACCCTCAGGTTTCCAGTATCTCGCGTATATATTAAGGTTATCCTTGGAATTCCATTCAAGCTCATTGTAGGTCATTTTTCCCTCCGCTTTTTTGATATGTTGGTTCAGATTATCCATTTAACCTAGTACTTGGTGTCATTTTGAGTCTACAGCATTGAGAACGATTGAATTCAAGGTCAGATTCGTTGAGAAGTAGAAGGTGAGCAAGTTCATCCGCCTGGGCTATGGATTAATTAGCATCATTCAACTGTTGATGATTGGCCAGCATCCATTCATTCTACTTTGCGACGCATGAGTTCGCTCGCATAGTGTTGACCGAGGGAGTATGCATTTTCTTCCGCCCAAGTCGTTAATTGGGTATGACCCGTGGGTGGCGAATAGACATGAAGCAGGTCGGCCATCAATCCCTGCACCTCAGGCCAAGTGATCATAACATCCTTCGCAAACTTGCCAATGATCCACCCGGTCAGGAATGCTATTCGTGCTGGCATGGGGATAATCGGTCGGGATTTGCCGATGATCCTCCCGATTTTATTCACCCATTCTCGGTAAGTGAAGGTTTCTGGGCCTATGGCGTTAACAATGACATTCTCTCCCTTCTGACCATGCTCCACAGCCAATTTTGCCAAATCATCTACATAGATGGGCTGAAGTCGATACTTCCCATCACCAAAGAGCCCAAAAATGGGAAATCGGCGTAGGGTCCAGGCGATGTTGTTGATCAGGATGTCCTCTTTGCCAAATAGAACGGTGGGTCGAAGGATGGCATAGGATATACCTGACTGGATGATCTCCTGTTCCAAGATCGCTTTACCGGCGAAGTATTCTAAAGGGGAATCTATGGAAGGATTGGTGATACTGATGTGCACAATTCGTTGGACGCCGGAATCCTTAGCGGCTGATATCAGCTTTCGTGTATTTTCAACAGCAAGAGTGTGCCCAAAAGCCTTATAGTTGAACCGGATCCAATAGGTGTTGTAAAGGACTTCTACACCCTTCAGAGAATTTCTCAGTTTATCGGGTTGGCCATAATTGAAAGGGAAGGCTCTCACGCTTTCGCCAAAGGGATTCTCTCGGTGAAGTGAATTAGTCAATGTGATCACTTCTTTCCCGGCGAGCAGTAATCGAGTGGCGATGTATTTCCCCGAGTAACCGAAGGCTCCTGTTACTGCGTGAATCTCAGACACCATTCAAGACCTAAAGGATCGGGGGCGCTTCATATTCTCCCCAGATTTCTCGAAGTTGCGTACAAATTTCTCCCAAAGTGAGATGCCCTTCGATACACTCAATAAAACTTGGGATCAGGTTACCGTCTCCCCTGGCGGTTTCAGTGAGGTTATTGAGAAGTTGTTTGGCCTGATTCTCATTCCGTTGTGAACGAAAAACCATAAGTTGCTCCTTCTGGGAAGCTTCCACAACCGGATCGACTTTTAGAGGGGTGATGGTGATTTTTTCATCCGTCATGAAGTCATTCACACCTACGACAATTTCCTCGGCATTGTCAATCGCCCTCTGCATCTGAAACGCCGATTCAGAAATCTCACGCTGGATAAATCCAATCTCGATGGCAGTTAACGCGCCACCGAGGTGATCAATTCTTTCGATATATTCTAGCACGCCCGCCTCAATGGCATCTGTGAGTGATTCGATGGCATAAGACCCTGCCAGGGGGTCGATGGTATCTCCTACGCCCGTTTCGTGGGCGATGATCTGCTGGGTGCGTAAAGCGATCCGAACTGCAGTTTCTGTGGGCAAGCCTAAGGCTTCATCCATACTGTTGGTGTGGAGAGATTGCGTGCCGCCGAAAACAGCAGATAATGCTTGGAGCGCCACACGGATGACATTGTTCTCGGGTTGCTGAGCGGTGAGGCTGGAGCCTGCGGTTTGGGTGTGGAATCGCAACCTCCAGGATCTCGGATCCTCGGCTCCGAAGCGATTTCGCATGATGTCAGCCCAAAGACGTCTGGCTGCTCGGAACTTTGCGATCTCTTCCAGGAAATTGCGATCCGCGCTGAAGAAGAAAGCCAATCGGGGGGCAAAATCATCGATTTTGAGACCAGCCTTCAGTGCTGCTTCCACATAGGCGATGGCATTTGCGAAGGTGAAGGCGACCTCTTGAATGGCGCTCGCTCCTGCCTCACGAATATGGTAACCGGAGATGGAGATGATGTTCCAATGAGGGAGCTTTTCCTGGCAGTAGTGGAAAGTGTCGGTTACAAGGCGGATGGAGGGCTTAGGAGGGAAGATGTAGGTGCCTCGTGCGACATATTCCTTCAGAATATCATTTTGGATTGTACCGCGCAGCTCCTCGAGCTTCACTCCTTGGCGTTTTGCAACCGCGACATACATGGCTAAAAGGATAGCTGCAGGTGCATTGATGGTCATGCTTGTGGATACGCGATCTAAAGGGATCCCTTCGAAAAGCCGTGCCATGTCCTCGAATGATGAGAGGGACACTCCAACCCTGCCAACCTCGCCTTCAGCAAGGGGATGATCAGGATCTAACCCGATTTGTGTGGGTAGGTCAAAAGCCACGGATAAACCTGTTTGCCCTTGCTCTAGAAGGTATCGGAAGCGCCGATTGGTCTCCTCAGCTGTAGCATATCCTGCATACTGTCGTATGGTCCATAACCGACCGCGATACATGGTCGGCTGGACTCCGCGCGTGAAGGGATACTCTCCCGGGAAGCCAAGTTTGTCGAGATAATCAGGATCCGAATCAGTCGGTAGGTAACATCGCTTTATGGGAATCCCTGAGGACGTCTGGAAGGTTTTCTTGCGCTCTGGGAAACGTTTTAATAGATGGGATAAGGTCTTCTCTTCCCATTCCGCATAGGCATCCCCAATGGATTGTGTCATGCTGTTCACTCCGATGAAGAGTCACTCTGAAACCCGTCCTGAAGGCCCAGATCCTCAGGCACGATCTTTCCAACTTGTGAGAAAGCTTCAAATGTGGCATCCGTAAAGGGTAAATTGATTTTTCTCCTTATCCGTTCAAAGATCCCAAGGTAAGTAGAGGATAACCGAAGGTCCCATTTTAGATGCAAATCCCTGCAAGCTTGTCGTATGGACTCAATTGAAGGTCCTTCGATTTCTACAAAACTGCCGTAGGGTACTTCGTCCAGGACGACTTCCACTTGACCAAATTCAAAGGTTTCTCGGTACTTCTCGTAGATAAAGAAGACTTTGTAACCCAAGGCCTCCAGGAACATTTTTATTTTTTCACTATCGTCAACTTCGAGTTCGATTTCCAATCGTTCCAGAGTTCCTTGGATAGGCCGTTTGTATGTGAGGCGGATGCGACGGTCCTCCCGAATTCGCAGCACTTCACCACTTGCGGTTAATCTCCCATCGGGTGTGTCGAATCTCCAATTGCGTTCGAGGATGCGTTCATCAGTCAAATTCGCTCCAAGGGAGCTTAACTTTGTTCGCAATGGCTCCAAGTCACCCAGATAAAACTTAGCTTCAATTTCGATGTTCTTCGTATTCATTTCAGCCCACGGTCAGGAGGACTTGGTGATGCTCAACGTTATCCCCCGACTTGACTCTTAGACTTCGAATAATGCCATCCCGTGGGGATTTGAGTTCGTTTTGCATTTTCATTGACTCAAGGATGATCATTCGATCCCCCCGGGCGACTTCTTGACCTTCTCTTACGCTTACGGAGATGATGAGACCGGGCATGGGCGATTTCAAATGAAACTCGCCCCGCTCGGTGAGTTGGGGTCCTGATGTTTGTCGTAATCTGCGTTGTCTTTCATCGTCAACGGATATCAAAAATAGTTGGCCCTGGAGGAGGACTTCTGAACCCTCCTCAGAGAGCTGAACCAAGGCCTCATAGGAGCGACCATTGATGAGAAGGGAATAGACAGGTTGACCGGCAATAGAACGAAAGTCGATGGCATAACGTTCCCCATCTACGATGATTTCGTCTTCTCCGTTGATTTCGATCTCAACTTCCTGACCACCTAAGGAAGCAACATATTTCATAAGAGTCTCCCTGTATTAAGCGGAGGTTGTAGGACCCGCAAATCAAATCGAATTTTCAGCGGTTCACCCTTTCCCAGCGACCCAACCATTTCCAATTGCTGGTATCCCTTTCGGATTTTCGGAAGATTTGGGAGGCCTTTTGATGATGGCGATGTTCAACCAATGTAGCCATGATGGCGGCTATTTTGGCTAATTCTTCTTTTCCTTCTTCGGAATTGTTCATGGAAAATCGCTCTTCCACGAAGCGTGTATCAAATTGACCCGCCATAAATCGATGCGATGCAATAATGTTCTGGTGGAAGGGGATGTTGGTTTTAACACCCAGGATGCGATACTCTTCCAGTGCACGGCGCATACGTAGGATGGCTTCTCCCCGGGTTTCGCCCCAGCAGATCAGCTTTGAGATGAGGGAATCGTAAAAGGGTGAAATGGCAAAGCCGGCATAAATTCCAGTGTCCACCCGGATGCCCGGTCCAGTGGGAAGGATGCTTTGTGTGATTATCCCTGTGGAGGGAAGGAAAGAATTGTAGGGATCCTCTGCGTTAATGCGACATTCTATCGCCCATCCTTTCAATCGAATATCCTCTTGGCTGGAACGTAATTTACGACCTCGCGCAATACGAATCTGTTCTTTCACAATGTCGATCCCGGTAACCATTTCCGTAACGGGATGTTCAACCTGGAGACGAGTATTCATCTCAAGAAAATAAAACTTCTGATCCTTGTCGACAAGGAATTCAATTGTTCCTGCATTCAAGTAATCGACCGCTTGTGCGGCTTTGCAAGCGACCTCTCCCATCCTTTGTCTTAATTCCTCGTCCAAGAAGGGAGAGGGGGATTCTTCCAGTAATTTTTGATGTCTGCGTTGGAGAGAGCACTCACGTTCACCTAGATGGATGACGTTACCGTGTTCATCGGCTAAGATTTGGAACTCAATATGCCTAACATCTAACAGCAGCTTCTCTAAGTAAACATTTCCATCTCCAAAGGCTGCTTCAGCCTCTCGACGTGCGGCTGAGATGAGGTTGGGGAGTTCCTCAATATTTTGAACCTCCCTCATCCCTTTCCCTCCGCCTCCCGCTGTAGCTTTAATCAACAATGGAAATCCGATTTGAGGGGCGACAGCGATGATTTCCTCATCTGTGAGGTTTCCTTCGCCTTCGGTGCCTGGGACGACTGGAACACCAGCCGCGGTCACTGTCGCACGGGCGACAGCTTTATCGCCCATAGCAGTAATCGCGCTGGGTCGAGGCCCAATGAAGATCAAACCAGCTTCTTCTACCTGCAAGGCAAAGTCATCGCGCTCTGCAAGGAAACCGTAGCCGGGGTGGATAGCCCCAGCACCGCAGGTTTTTGCGATCTGAATGATTTTGTCGCCTCTCAGGTAGGACTCGCGGGATGGAGAAGGACCTAAATAGTAGGCTTCCTCCGCATAACGTACATGCAGGGATTCTCGATCCGCCTCTGAAAAAACGGCCACCGGGATTAAACCAAGCTCGCGGCAGGCGCGGATGATCCGGACAGCAATTTCCCCACGATTGGCGATCAGGACTTTATTAAACATTTTCTCTCTCTGATCCAGTTGCCTTCAAGGAAGTCGATGGAGTGAGATTTTCTTGAAGAAATTGAATCATTCGATGATTGAATTCGTCGGCAATCTCTTGGGGAGGCATGTGACCAACCTCTGGGATGAGCCATAAAAAAGCCTCCCTGATTCCTTTAGCGATATCCTTGGCATGTTGGGGCGTGGCATGTTCATCTCTTTCCCCTTGAACCACAAAGGTAGGGCAAATCACACTTGCTAATTCCTTTATCAAATCGAGTGTCTGGGAGCCATGCTCGATCCAGCAATCGAGCCAGGATTGAACCAGGGTTTTTGCCCTTGAGCCATGCTCTCGTTCTAATGCTGTACTGAACGGGGGTTCCTGTGAAGCCATCCGGATAAGCCGTAATCCTGTAACCATCTTGGGTTCCACATAGATGTGTGCAGCAATGAGTATTAGGTTTCGTATGAGTTTCGGGTGCCGTGCGGCCAGGATGATGGCTATCGTGCCTCCATCACTGTGCCCTATCAGTGAGGTCTGTTCGACTCCCAGAGTTCTAAGGAGCGATTCGGCTTCTTCAGCCTCATGATGGAGGAAATGAGCCTCAAAGGCAGGACGGGGGTCGGAGCGACCGTACCCCCAGCGATCATAGACCACAACATTGTATCCCTGTTCGACAAGCGTGGGGATCTGTCTCTTCCATGAGCGGATGGATCCGAGCCCGTGGTGCAAGAGTACAACGCTTGGGCCTGCTTCGGGACCGTAGCATTCCCAATAGTCGTCATGATCGTTAAGATTTGTGTGCCCGGTCAATCTCGGTGAAGGGCAGGTCGTTTTTTTTATCATGATGTTCTCATCAGAGCGGGATGTTGCCATGTTTTTTCGCCGGGTTGCGATCACGTTTGTTGGAGAGCATTTCCAAGGCGTTGATCAACCTGGGGCGTGTCAGTCTTGGCTCGATGACATCGTCAATATAGCCGCGCGAGGCAGCGATATATGGATTGGCGAATTTCTCTCGGTACTCAGCCACCAATTCCGCTCTTCGTTGATCAGGGTTTGGGGATTCCTCCAATTCCTTTCGGAAGATGATGTTGACCGCACCTTCAGGTCCCATCACGGCTAGTTCGGCACTTGGCCAGGCTAAATTGAGATCGCCCCGAATATGCTTCGAGGACATAACATCGTAGGCACCACCATAGGCTTTGCGTGTGATGATGGTAATCTTGGGCACGGTTGCTTCACAAAATGCGTACAGGAGTTTGGCACCGTGTCGGATGATCCCATGATGTTCTTGAGATGTGCCCGGGAGGAAACCTGGCACATCCACGAAAGTGATGATGGGAATATTGAATGAGTCGCAAAATCGCACGAAGCGAGCAGCTTTATCAGAGGAATTGATGTCCAATACCCCGGCTAACACAGCTGGTTGGTTGGCTACAATCCCAACGCTATGCCCGCCCAAGCGTGCAAACCCCACAACGATGTTAGGCGCGTAGTGTTCATGAATTTCGAAAAAAGCTCCGTTATCGACGATCATTCGGATGGCATCCCGTATCTCATATGGCTTACTTGGATCATCCGGCACGATGGTGTCTAACCTTTCTTCTGTTCGCAGCCGATCATCTGTTGTCGCAGCAAAGGGGGGATCCTCGAGATTGTTTTGGGGTAGGTAAGAGAGGAGGGTGCGGATCATGTACAGGCAGTCTGATTCATTATCCGCTACGTAATGGCATACTCCGGAAGTGCTTCCATGAACATCGGCACCACCCAACTCTTCGAAATCCACCTCCTCATGTGTGACCGTTTTCACCACATCTGGTCCGGTGACGAACATATAAGAAGAGTTTCGGACCATGAAGATGAAGTCCGTCAGGGCTGGGGAATAAACAGCACCGCCTGCACAGGGACCCATCACAGCGCTGATCTGGGGGATAACACCGGAGGCCAAGGTATTGCGGAGGAAGATATCTGCATAGGCGCCAAGTGAAACGACCCCCTCTTGAATCCTCGCGCCGCCCGAATCGTTCAAACCGATGATCGGTGCGCCATTTTTAAGGGCCATATCCATGATCTTGCATACCTTCTCGGCATGAACCTCACCTAAACTCCCACCGAATACAGTGAAATCCTGTGAAAAGACATAGATCAGGCGTCCGTCAATCGTCCCCCAACCAGTGACAACACTATCACTGAGGACTTTCCGTTGATCAAGGTTAAAGTCATAGGTGCGATGGGTGACGAACATATCTGTTTCACGAAAAGAACCATTATCGAGTAATAGATCGATACGCTCCCGAGCTGTCAAGCGGCCGCGTTTGTGCTGGACTTCAATCCTTTCCGGGCCTCCTCCCAACACTGCCTCTTGACGCTTTTTTTGAAGTTGCTCGATTTTGGAGGAGTCACTCATTTATTTTTCTCCTGGAAGGCTGCTTGCACGTCAGGTTTTCGCTGGCACCAATAAATGACACCCAGGGCAATCAATGATAGGAAGATCGATGCAGGCCAGGTGATCCGGCCATATTCAGAATGTACAAATTGAAGTCGATCCGCCCAATACCATACCACGAAGCACAGACTTCCCCAACGAAGCAAGTGTAAGGCCCAAGAAAAGGTTCGGAATAACGCGTAGCTCAGGATTAAACCACCGAGCCCCCAAATGAGGCCAGTCAAAGACATGTACCAGAGGGGAACCTGGATAGGTAAATCGGGCATGCGATAGCTCAAGAATAGACGGATGATGAAAAGGATTGAAAAAATTAACACTCCACATGCAAGCCAAGTTACGATGTGTGGGCGGGATTTAGATTTCAAGGGTGATTTTTCCTAATTGTTTTCCTGCCGCAAGACGGATGTGGGCTTGAGCAGCCTCTTCCAGAGGATAATCTCGATCGAGGGCAGGTTTAAGTTTCCCTTCAAAAATCAGAGTCATCACCTCTTTGAAGTCGCGGATGGTGCCCATGGTGGATCCAATGATGGTGAGGTGCTTTCCGAAAATGTAGCGATTATCGATCTCAAAAGTCGGTCCTGCTGTATTCCCAACAGTGAGGATGCGACCTCCTTTGCGAGCTGCACGCATGCTCAATGGCATTGTGCCAGCTCCCACGTTATCCACAACAACGTCAACCCCTTGTTTTTCGGTCTCTAAATAGACTGTTTTCGACCAATTTTCGCTCTTAGAGCGGTCAATCAATACATCTGCGCCCAGGGAATCCGCGAATTCAAGTTTTTCTGAATTAGACCCAACAACAATCACCCTGGCGCCCACATGCTTCGCGATCTGAATGCTGGCATGGTTCACACCTCCGGAAGCCCCAACAACAAGAATAGTCTCATCCGCTTGAAGCCCTCCCCTGGTTATCAAAGAGTGCCATGCAGTGTGAAAAACCAATCCGGCTGCAGCCGCTGAACGAAAATCGAAGCCATCAGGAAGCTTAAGCAGGTTCCTGGATGGAACCACGACATATTCTGCATAGGTGCCTCTCTTACTCTCGCCAAGCAGATGCCAGTCTCGACATAGATTGTCCTTTCCGAATTGACATAAAGAACATCGACCACAACCGATGCTAGAGTTGATGACAACCCGATCTCCCAGCTTGAATTCCGTTACACCTTCTCCTAGGGCTGAGATCTCTCCAGCGCCATCTGCTCCCAGAATGTGGGGGTATGCGAGTTTCAAACCCGGCCAGCCCTCTCGTGCCCATAAATCCGAACGATTCAGGGCGGAGGCTCTCAGCCTGACCTGAACTTCATCCGCATTGGGTTCTGGTGTATCCGTTTCTCCAACCTCGAGGACTTCTGGACCACCATGGGTGTAGAAGTAAACTGCTTTCACGGGATCACCCTCATGAGTGAAATGAAATGGACGTGGATGGAGTTAGTTCCCATAGGTCTTTTTATTCATCAGCTATCAGTATCCATTATAGCTTGAGATGGTGGAATGAAGGAACTCCTGTGGTGCTGCACTGGGCGTCAAGAATAGCATGCTGACTTCTTAGGATGATGGGGATGAAGTGAATGTCCCTTCAACACCGGAAATGCATCCTTCAACGATTGGCGGAAGGGCATGGTTTAATCGATCTGGTAGGCAGTGAAGAGGGTTAATATATCTCGTCCTTTTTTCACAACCGTTTTTCCACCAGGATAAGCTTTTTCCACAAGTTCCAATTCAGTCAATCTTTCTGGCAGAAAGATATACACCGTAGGCTCATCGAGAATTTCGGTAGGCGGCTCAAGGATGGGCACAAAGACATCGTAACCCGTAACCGACGGCACCAAATAGGGAAGGGTGGAGTGCGTATAGTAACCCATCCGGGGTGGACCGTAGAAGTAGACCTTGTGATACGAATCTAGATCCAGCAAGTAATCCGCAATAGCGTTGGCGGTTTCAGTGTTGTTATCGCTGAATTGGTTATTGCCAGAATAATCAACGAAGTAGAAGTAAAGATCGTATCCCATGGCTAGAAAGAGCAGGAATCCTGGAATGAGGATTGGAAGAAGCCTGCGTAACGGTAAAAGGTCTCTCAACCATACGATCATAGCCCTTAATGGTAACACGATAACCAAGGATATAGCCGGGGCTACAAAGGTTAGGCGTTGAGAAGCGGGAGTGCTCTCGCTCAATGCGCTTATAGTGATGGCGCTGATGATCCACAATACAAGCCAATGGTATCGAGCATCTTTCATTCTTAGTAAAAGAAGCACAATCCCCAGTAAAAACAACACTGATGGGATCAGAAGAAGCATGGGGTGATTGGGCATATACCAATGGCGTAAATTGACATGTGTGAAAGCGAGAGCAGCTAATTTAAACTGCGATGTCAAGATAGCTAAAGCTGAATCGCCTGTATAGGCTATTTCTTGCTCAAGCCATGGACCTAGAATAGAGACGCGGTTAAAGGGAGCAGTAAATTGATCTGGATACTTGAGGTAGTAGGCTGCAAGAGGAATGATTACAACGATTACGCCGAAAGACAAAGAAACGAGCCCTGGGATCCGTTTCCGAAAAGCAGGCCAATCTTGGATAGCCAAAATCGTGATCCAAAGACCGAGCATGGCGAACACAACACGCATACTTGTATAGAAGTATTGTCCCAATCCTAAGATAAGACCTGCCAGCAGAAATAAGGCGCTTGAACCATCTTTTTTGGGATGCTCGCTTTTCCATCCCCACCAAAGGAAACTAAAAAATAGGGTGATGAATAGTCCATCCCAGATGTTATTTAATCCGATACGACTGAAGTGAATGTGGAAATGAAAGGTTGCCATGAAAGCACTGGCCATGAATGCGATCTTTCTGTCAAAGGCTATGCGCGCAAAAAAGTACATGGCCGGGATGGTCAAGGCGCCTGCGATCATGGAGGGTAGTCGGAGGGCGAAAATGGTTTGACCGAAGGAACGGATGGAAAGGGATAGGACAGCGAAGAACATGGCAGGGAAGGAAAACCAGCTTGTCCCGAAAATGTTATTTCTTCTGCCATCCACGAATTCGACCGCGCTTAAGCCCGCTGATCCCTCATCGCCTGTCAAGACCCAGGGAATTTGATCTAAGAGAATCCCACGTAGTAGGAAGGCAAAAATGGTGAGGGCAAGAATAATCCTTGTGTCGCCTCGAGACCAGCCTTCTAAGCGAGTTCGCTTGAGATGATCCCGGTGGCTGGAGAGCAGAAACAGGATGGATACGATCCATGCAGTAAGGGCAATCGGTACAGATCTCATGAGGTTGCCATCACCGGCAGCTAGCCATGCGCTCAGGCTAAAGATGGGCGCGGACCATAAGAGGTGAAAATCCGAAGGTTGCAGATGCAATCGATGACTGATAGCCCGAATTGGTTTATGAAACCAGGCCGGAAAGCCGCCCCGTGTAAAAGAGTGGGCTGTTAGGAGGAAGAGCATCATCCCCAAGGCGGTAAGCACATAGGCTTGCCACCGATCTTTCTCCAAGAGGATCTGGATTAAGGATTGTCCAAGGAACACCAAGAAACCACTGATTAGCAGCAGAACCAGTTGTTCAGAGTTCTTCCCAAAATTTTCTTCTTGTTCTATTTCTTGCACCGACATGGATTACCTGTCCAACAAATATCTATCACCGGCCTTTATACTCGAAGAGTGCAGTAGCGCAAGGGGAAGGTTCCATTGGAAGTCTCTCGAATGGAGCTATTAAATGATGCCCATTCCACTGCCCGAATAGGCAGAGTTCATCTTTTATTGAGATCTCATCGCAAGCCGAGTTCCAAACGTGAAATGACCAAACGCTGAATTTCGCTGGTTCCTTCGTAGATTTCCGTGATCTTGGCATCCCGGAAATAACGCTCAATCGGAAGTTCCTTGGAGTATCCCATGCCTCCATGGATTTGAACTGCAGCGTGGGCGCAGAACATAGCCGTTTCTGAAGCGTAGAGTTTGGCCATGGAGGCTTCCAGGGTATAGCGAGCTCCTGTGACTTTGGACTTTTCTTTAGCAAGTGCTGCTTGATAAATCAGGAGCCTACTGGCTTCGATACGGGTTTTCATATCGGCTAATTTAAACGAAATTCCCTGGAACTCACCAATTTTTTGACCAAAAGCCTCCCGTTGGCGTGCGTACTCAATGCTAGCTTCATATGCGGCCTCGGCGATTCCGAGAGCCTGGGAGGCGATTCCAATGCGACCCGCGTCAAGGACAACCATCGCAATTTTAAAGCCTTGACCCTCATCACTCAATCGGTTCTCCACAGGACATCGATAATTTTCCAGAAGGATCTCGCTTGTTCCAGATGCACGGATACCCAGTTTCGGCTCGGTCTTGCCTCGGCTGAAACCGGGTTGATCAGTCTCAACGATAAAGGCAGTAATGCCTCGATGCATTTTCTCGGGATCCGTCATCGAGAAGACAATAATGTAATCGGCGTAGGGTGCACTGCTGACCCAGGATTTCCGTCCGTTCAGGACATATTCATCCCCTTCCAACACCGCTCGTGAGCGCATTGTAGCAGCATCTGAACCGGACATGGGTTCGGTAAGGGAGTAAGCACCTACGCATTTCCCTGAAGCCACTGGGAGAAGGAATTTGGCCTTCTGTTCCTCTGTGCCGAATCGATAGATGGCATGACAAAAAAGCGAGTTGTTTACCGACATAATGGTGCCGTGAGCTGCATCTGCTTTACAAATCTCCTCAAGGGCGAGGACATAGGAAAGGGTATCCAGCCCTGCACCACCATATTCTTCAGGAATCTCAATTCCCATGAAACCCATCTCGCCCATTTTCCGTATGCTGTTGATAGGAAAATCCCCGCTCTCATCGAACTCGGTGGCGATTGGTACGAGTTCGTTTTGTGCGAAATCACGAGCAGCCTGACGGATCATTTCATGTTCGGAGGTGAGAGTGAGGTTGGGGCCAGCATTGGATCCTTCTGTAATAACCATGTTTCCCTCCTGTCGCTTCTATCTGAGTGGCGGAGCGATTATAGCATGCAGATAAGCTGGATGCTTATTGGAGCTATGTTTTTCAATTTTCAGGAGGGGAATTCACCTGACCTTCCGGTAAGATATAAAAATAATGAGAAGGAATTTTCCGGGAAGGTGACAAGTGATGGCCACCTTCAGAAGTTCGCCTTTG
Organism: Chloroflexi bacterium RBG_16_48_8; assembly: GCA_001795115.1. GTDB lineage: Bacteria > Chloroflexota > Anaerolineae > Anaerolineales > E44-bin32 > MGNI01. The sequence continues at coordinate 36,042 of MGNI01000093.1, forward strand.
ACCCGCTGCTGGTCAAAAGGTAGAATCATTGTCGATTGCCACCATTCTAAGGAGATAATTCTGTGCCGGATGAAATAACGCGGGAAATTTTTGATCATCTTGTTGATCTAGCTGCTTTGGAGATGGAGGAAGAAGAAGCCGAATATCTTCGATGCGAGTTGAACAGCCAACTGAATGCCATTCATGAATTGGAAGCCATCGAACTCAATCCTGAAATTCCCATTACTTCACATGGTGTGCCTTATACAGATGCTATCAGTGCGCCCCTACGCCAAGACCAAATTGAGCCCTTCAAAGATGTGGATGCCATTCTAGGGCAGGCTCCAGAGGTCGAAGGTCGCTATATCCTTGTACCAGATATTCCGACCGAGGAATTGGTATGAGCGAACATTTATGTGACTTACCGGCTTGTGTGATTGCACGAGAAGTGCGCAATGGGGCACTCTCGGCCGTAGATGTCCTTGAGTCAACCTTGGCACGAATAGATGCGGTGGAAGGAAAATCACCCTCTTCTGCAAGATATGAGCCTGAACCAGAAGATCTGGAGAAAATTCATGCCTTCATCACAATCACACGGGATCGGGCACGTTCCCAAGCTGAAGCTGTTGATAGGACTGTTGAAAAGGGGGAGGATCCTGGCCTTTTAGCAGGGGTGCCAGTTGCCATCAAGGACATTTTCTGTGTCCAAGGTACACCTTCCACTGCAGGTTCCAGGATTCTTGAGCCTTTTGTTTCTCCCTATAGTGCAACACCTGCAGAAAGATTGGAACAAGCGGGTGCGGTAACAGTTGGGAAGGTCAATTTGGATGAGTTTACCTTCGGCTCTTCGAATGAATCTTCAGCGTTTCTTCCGCCTGTGGGCAACCCATGGAATCCAGCGTATGTTCCCGGTGGGTCCTCCGGAGGCAGTGCTGCAGCCGTTGCTGCTGGGGAGGCGGCGATCTCTTTAGGTACGGACACAGCTGGATCGATCCGTCAACCAGCTGCGTTCTGCGGTGTGGTAGGTCTCAAACCAACCTATGGTCGAGTCTCCCGCTATGGGTTGATCGCATTTGCTTCTTCCCTGGACTGCCCAGGTCCGGTCACGAGGAACGTCACGGATGCTGCCCTTGCAATGAATGTGATTGCGGGGCCGGATACCCACGATTCAACAGCGGCGAATATCCTTGTTGCGGATTACACAGTACGACTTGAGAGGGGTGTGAAAGGTTTGCGGATCGGACTTTCACCTGATTACTTCCAATTGAAATACCCCGATCCTGATAGTGGTGAATTGCGAGAACAATCTATCACCAAAGAGATCGCGGATTGTGTTTACCGTGCGGCAGCTCTTTTCTCGGATGCTGGTGCTGAGATTGTTGAGGATATTCCCATGCCAAACACGCATTACGGTATTCCCGCCTATTTTGTCATCTCGCGGGTTGAGGCTGCCTCAAATTTACACCGGTACGACGGAGTTAAATATGGCTATCGTTATTCGGGTGAGGTTAGTGATCTGCGGCAGTCATATCGTGAGACTCGAGCCAGGGGATTTGGCCGTCAGGTTAAACTACGGATTTTGATGGGGATGTATGTATCAGCCGAGCAATATGAGAAGGGCTATTATGAGCGTGCCCTTCGTGTACGAACGTTAATCCGACAGGATTTTGAAAAAGTATTTGATCCGGACGGGAAGCACAAATTGGATTGCTTATTGGCAGCAACCACCCCCACAACAGCATTTAAAATTGGCGCTATTTATGGCGATTCGGTTCTGATGCAGTATGCAGATCTTCTCACCGTTCCAGCCAATCATGCTGGCGTGCCAGGCCTCTCTATTCCAGTTGGTTTGGATCGACAAGGGCTACCGATCGGGATTCAAATCCTTGGTCCCGACTTTTCGGAGGAAAGGTTGTTGCAAATTGGACGAGCCTTTGAGATTCTTACCGAAAGCGAATCTTGGCGAGAAGTCAAACCTCAGGTGATGGCAAAATTGTAGTTAAGAGCAAAATCGTTTTCCATGGGGTGGCACTGCTGCCAGTTGCAAAAGGAAGGGAAACCCGAGCGTATCGAAAAAAGGAAAGATGCATGCAAGACTACGAGAGCATTATTGGCCTGGAAACGCATATTCAATTGAATACGAAGACGAAGATCTTTTGCGGCTGCAAAGCAGACTCTTGGACGGATCCGCCTAATACCAATATCTGTCCCGTTTGTACCGGTCTGCCAGGCGTCCTCCCTGTGCTTAACCAAGCTGTTGTCGAAAAGGCCATATTGCTCTCACTTGCCATGCATGTCGATGCAGTCCAAACCGTATCCTACTTCGCTCGCAAGAATTATTTCTATCCAGATCTCCCTAAGGGGTATCAAATCAGCCAGTATAACGAGCCACTGGCCAGAGGGGGGTATATGGATATCGCCATGCCGGATGGTGCGATTCACCGAATTATCATACACAAGCTGCATATTGAAGAGGATGCTGGAAAGACAGTTTATCAAAATAGACAGCGGTTGATCGATTTTAATCGTTGTGGCGTTCCGTTGGTAGAAATGGTTACGGGTCCGGATTTCCGCTCGGCAGATGAGGCTGCACAGTTCCTGATCCGATTGCGGCAGCTGTTGCGGTGGCTGGGGATCTCTGAGGCGGATATGGAGCGCGGGCAATTGACATGCTATGCAAACGTCTCCGTTCGACCGCTTGGAGAGCAGGGTCTAAATCCCAAGACGGAGATTAAGAACGTCAACTCGATTGAGAATATACGATCCGCGATCCAAGCTGAGATTGAACGGCAGATTCGTGAGGTAGAGGATGGGAATGAGATTCACGCCTGGACCCTCGATTGGGACGAAGATAGCCAAACATTGAGCAAAATGCGTTCAAAGGAGACAGAGGCTGATTATCGTTATTTCCGAGAGCCCGATCTGTTGCCTATCCGTGTATCAGATGCCTGGCTGGTTGAATTAAAAGCAGAACTCCCCGAACTACCCCTTGAACGTCGAGAAAGGTTTATTCAGGAATATCATGTACCCATGTATGA
>MGNI01000093.1:39084-39494 GCA_001795115.1 Chloroflexi bacterium RBG_16_48_8
TGTCAGAGTACTTCGAAGAAACGGTTTCTGCTTTTGGCGGTGACCCGAAGATCGTATCGAATTGGCTCATGAACGATGTTTTGAGGATGATTCGAGAGCGCAATATTCATGCTGGCCAATTACAGATGCGCCCCACACACCTTGCGGAGATCATCCGTATGGTTGAGACGAAGGAGATCACGAACAGTACTGGAAAGGATTTGTTGGTGAAGGTTGAAGAGACCGGCACGGATCCAAAAGAAATCGTGGAAAAGGAAGGCTTGGGGCAGGTATCGGATGAAGATATGCTCAAGAAGCTAGTACAAGAAGTCGTAGCGGCAAATCCAGAACAGGTTGCCACTTATAAAGGTGGAAAGACCACGCTTCTGGGCTGGTTTGTTGGACAGGTCATGCGTCAAACGAAAGGCCAA
>MGNI01000093.1:39507-40105 GCA_001795115.1 Chloroflexi bacterium RBG_16_48_8
TACCCGTACGATCTTGGAAGCATTTTTAAACGAGGAGTAGGGTACAAAAATCTCCTGCAACATCTTAAGATCATCCTAAAGACTTAGCATGCCACGTCTTCAAATTTGTGGCATTGTGGACGGGCGAAGCATTCGTTTGTGTATAGTCCAACCTGGTCAAATTCCAGAAGCGAACACTTTGCCCGTGCTCTCGTTGGTCACTACCCACATTGCAGGTGGCCATAACTCTCACTAAAGACGAATGGAAGGTTGCGCCATAAAGTGAATTATCCAGTTGAAATATGGCTCTTGGTATCAAAAGAGGGAATTTCGGGGTGTTAAGTGACGAATGCTCTTTTCTAAATGATGAATACCTCATTTTACTTTCAAATCCGCCGTGCCAAAGCCGTGGATCAGGCTGCTATACGAAGCCTGATTCGTAAGGTTGGCATTAACCCTCTCGGGTTGGATTGGCATAAATTCTATTTGGCAGTTGATCAGGATAACCATGTCATCGGTTGCGGACAGATCAAATTGCACAAGGATGGCTCTCGAGAGATGGCTTCGATTGCCGTTGAGGAGATGTGGCGGGGGAAGGGAATTGCTACCAGCATCGTCC
>MGNI01000093.1:40127-42428 GCA_001795115.1 Chloroflexi bacterium RBG_16_48_8
GTGGTTAATGTGCAGGAAAGATATCGTGCCATTTTATGAGAGATTTGGCTTTGATAAGGTTGGTCGGATGGAGGAACTGCCCCCCTATTTCCGTCGGATCATGCGGATTTGGGAGATCCTCAGCAGGGCTTCTGGGGGGAAACAGAAGGGCACTGTGATGGTTAGGAGAACATAAAAGCAGGACGAACGCTTCATGAATGTCGTTTGGGAATGGTAAACGCATTCTTGAGAAGTGTTATCCTGCTTCTTTTGAATCGCTCTTTAGAGCGAATGAATAGGATGGATATTTGAATCTTTAAATATCTACTCAATAAATCCCAGAATCCAGGCGATGAGTGATGCTAAACCCGCGAAAAAGAATCCAGCAGAAGCGAGGATATTTTGGGTTTTCGCATTGCTGTTAATCATATCTAAGTAGCTGTTGAATTGCTGGATGAATTCTTCAATGGGTTGAAAGGTTTCATAACCCTCTTCACCCTCTTTAGGTCTATTGCGGATAAAGAACTGCCGTATTTCATTTTGTGAGTTGCGCCAATAGGCATAACCCAGGTAGAAGAAAACAGCCATGAAAAAGAACCAAATGACATCGAGCATTTTTATCTGTGGCATAATACCGCCTCCGTATACATCAAGAGCTATACATTCTCTTCACGGGAACTGTACAGCAAAATTAGAAATGGGACAATTCGGTAGAATAAATTGATCCTAAAAAGGTTCGAATTGGACAAGATTTTCTCTACCTCCTCCTGGAAATCCTGCTAATTACCTCGTCCATAAGCCAGTTGGGTCATGGAGATCGTGTGAAATCGTATGAGATGAAATCTCCGCTCGGTGTGGCAAGCGTAATGGGCGCCATTCCTGCGGTGCCCTTGTACAAGGTCCATGAGCCTATGCTACCGGCCAAATAAACGAAATCGCTAGCATTGATCCATCGGAGATCCATACCATGAACCAATGAAGTTGGAGAACTGCCAACGGTGCCCAGCTGCAAGTTCATTGGGTCTGAAAGGCTGTACACGAAATGAATGCCATCTGGAGCCCAGCCATACCAGCTGATTTCACCTGTGTCATACATGGTTTCTGAGCTGCCATCCGAGTTAGCAATATAGAGATCTCGGACATTGGGTGTCCCTGTCTCCCGCATAAAGGCCACTCGGTCAAAAAGGATAGAAAGGGTGGAGGAGGAAAAGACTTGACTGAAATAGAAATCTCCGGGGATGGTCGCTGTTCTCACAGCTGAGCTGCCGGTCCGGGGAATACGCCAGATATCACCACTTGGGCTTCCTCCCAACGGATCCGATGATGGGATCGCAAAACCCACTGCACCCGAATCCCTGGACCAAACAGGTTGGGCATAGTATTGGAATTCGCTATAGGTGATCACAGGGGAATAGGTGATCAGATCGGTGAGTAATCCACTCCCGTCAGGATTGACCAGGTGAATACGATCAGGTTGGATGATGACGATTCGAGTTCCATCAGGGGAGATTGCAAATTGCCCTCCACTATCTGGTGGGAGGAGGCGTGTAAGGTCACCGCTATCTGTATTGATCCGCAGTAAATCATCCGTCATCGCCAGGCCAACACCCTCGAAAGCTTTATAGGTATTGAAGAGGAGATCATGGGTTCCTGGGAAAAAGGCTATTTGCGCAATTTCAAAACCCTTTGATTCCAATGTGGAGGGGTAAAGGGCTTTCATATCATCCGTTGAGAGAAGTACGGTCTCTCCACTCCCATCTGCATTAACAGATCGAAGTTCAGCAAGATCATCCAAGGTGAGTCGGCGCTTGAAAGCGATCTTTGAGCCGTCGGAGGAGATCACTACTTCTTCTGCGAAACCGCTGGTTGTAAGCTGTTGTGGAGGGCTGCCAGCTTCGATCAACCAAACATTCCCTCCGTTGGTGAAAACAATCTTATGCACAGGTGGGGACGGGGGTATTTCCGAAGGAGGGATGGAGGTTGGCGGAGTTGTGGCAATGGGTGGCTCCTCTGTGGAGAAGGTTCCTGGCGTCATAGTGGCTGCAAGATCTGTGGGAATCTCATCCCTATCGGATGAACTTCCTTCAAACAAATTGCAGGCGATTAGGTAAAGAAAAAGGAAGGGTATAAGAAACAAAGACCTACGATTTGTCATGATCTACCTCCAATTAGAAGCGGATTATAGCTCAACTTCATTTAGGGGCTAGTCGTTTCCTTGGGAGGACATATTCTATTTTGAGATGCAAATTTCCCGTGGTAAGAGTTAAGAGGAGGGTGTGGGGCGCAGTCGCCATTTCAACCTGATAGAACGCTCAGCTTGGG
>MGNI01000093.1:42443-42633 GCA_001795115.1 Chloroflexi bacterium RBG_16_48_8
CAACGGATTGGGGATGGCAAAGAAGTCGGGGGGGTAAAGGGGAGTGCAGCAAAAGAGGTTGAATGTAGGAGGAGGTCCCCATTCAACACTTCTTCCCATCGAATAGCTTCATGGGGAAGCTAATTGTATTCGTAGAAACCCTTGTCGGTCTTCCGACCAAGGTAGCCTGCATCCACCATTTTGCGCAGGA
>MGNI01000093.1:42704-42855 GCA_001795115.1 Chloroflexi bacterium RBG_16_48_8
AAATCCGCCAGTGCTAAAGGTCCCATGGGATGGTTCATTCCTGATTTCATAACGGTATCTATGGCTTCGCGTGTACCCACACCTTCTTGTAGGGTGAATATGGCCTCATTGATCATGGGGCAGAGGATACGATTGGAGATGAAACCGGGCG
>MGNI01000093.1:42864-42991 GCA_001795115.1 Chloroflexi bacterium RBG_16_48_8
CCTCAACCGGTTCTTTCCCCATGCTTTTCCCAACCTCGAGTGCGATTTGGGTGGTTTCATTGGATGTGGCGATGCCTCGGATGAGTTCAAGAAGCTTCATCAGAGGAACCGGATTGAAAAAGTGCAT
>MGNI01000093.1:43012-43744 GCA_001795115.1 Chloroflexi bacterium RBG_16_48_8
TCGTTAAAGAGATGGAGGATGTATTGGAGGCGAGGATTGCAGTAGGGGGTGCGATTTGGTCGAGCCTGGAAAAAAGTTTCAATTTTAATCCAACATCTTCGCTGACCGCCTCAATCACAAGATCGGCTTTTTTAGCGGCTTCCAGATCGAGGGAAGTGGGAATTTTGAGAGCGGCGTTTCTCTGATCTTCTGTGATGATCCCTTTCTCAGCAAGTTTATCAACGGATCTTTTGATGGTGGCTTTTCCCCTTTCAATGGCCTCGGGTATAACGTCCGTCATGGTAACTTGATAACCAGAGACAGCCGCAGTCTGGGCAATGCCATTCCCCATGGTTCCTGCACCGATCACAACAATATTCTTTACTTTCATTTCGAAGCCTCTCCTTCTATCGGAAATCCGCGAAAATCCATCCTTTTAATCTGAGTTCTTGAATGGTGTGGCAGATCCCTGTTGGTCTCTACCGACAATATCAGTCACTCAAGGTATAAGTTCAATGGCCATCGTTACTGCCTCGCCACCCCCCAGGCAAAGGGCTGCGATTCCTCGCTTTAGACCAAGGTTTTTCAGCGCATAAAGCAGTGTGGTAAGCACGCGTGCACCTGATGCTCCAATTGGATGCCCGAGTGCAATTGCACCGCCGTGCACATTGACCTTTTCCCAATCCCATCCTAACCCCTGTAATGCCTTTCCATCCGCCAGCACTTGTGCAGCGAATGCCTCGTTCAATTCGA
>MGNI01000094.1 GCA_001795115.1 Chloroflexi bacterium RBG_16_48_8
GCGATCAACCTCCGTAAGGGACTTTCACCCTCTAGCCAACGCCCATGCCGGGCGCACCAATTACCAAATCGGCCTTCGCCGATTCCACTTTCCTAGGTAGTAGAGTCCATGAAGGTGGACTTTGTAGCCATAGATGCCGGCGGTTAAAACCGCGGCTACAATTTGCGAAGTCGCCCTACGGCGACTGGTTTAATGATGGGGAAGAAGTAGAAGTCCACGCACGTGGACTTTAAAGCAAACGCAGTTTGCTCAGGAGCACGCGACTTCAGTAGCCGGCGACTGGGGGAAGAAAATGAACCCGACCTCTGTTCGGATGCGGGTGGGCATTAAACCCGCCTGTACAATACATTACTCAAAAGACGAGCCATTGGGTTTGACTTTCCCAAAAGTTTCGAACTTCCGATGTCATTTTTCATCAACCATATTCCCCTTAACGGGTTATAGACTTATCCATACAATATCGTAAACTGGTATTTATCTTTACTTTGAATAACGAAGAGATGCAATAAATAAAAACCTTCCACTCATAAAGCAAGATATGTCATGAAGATTGCGATCCAGGGTGCCAGAGAACATAACTTACAATCCGTCGATGTTGAAATCGGGGAGGGCTTGACGGTCGTCACCGGTGTATCCGGGTCGGGCAAATCCTCCTTAGTCTTCGATACGCTCTATCATGAGGCGCGTCGTCGCTTTCTGGAAATCTTCTCCACTCGATCGACAGACCTTCGCATGACGCCATCCAATGTGGGGAGCATCACAGGTCTTGGCCCGGCAGTTGCGGTTGGGCAAAACCTTCTCAATCGAAATCCCCTTTCCACCCTGGCAACAGCCTGCGGATTGCATCCATTCCTGCGACTGCTTTACACCAACTTCGGTCAAAGACATTGTCCATGCTGTGGAAGCAGCTTAAGCGTTCAAACCGAAGATGAAATGATCGAAAAGATCAGTGAGATCAGCAAGAAGGGATCAAGCACCATCTATGTCCCACTCGTCCGCAGTGCTCAAGGGAGTTATCAAACCCTACTTGAATTACTGAGTTCCACCCTGGGCAAGGATTCGATATTCGTCAATGGTCAGCCTTGGGATCAGAAAAGGCTTGATCCTAAGGAGCAACACAATATTGACATTGAGCTGGATCGGTTAGAGGGAAGAACCTCTAAGAAACACATTCGCGAGCTTGTGAAAACGAGTGCAGCTCTGGGTTCCTTTGCGCTATCCATAAAAAAAGAGGATCACCAATGGTTTCTCTCCACTGCACCCGTTTGCGCCAACTGTGGAAGATGGTTCGAACAGCTAGAACCTTATCACTTCTATACTCCCTGCCCATCCTGTAAAGGGGATGGATGCAAAAAATGCGATCAAACGGGCTTGCTTCCCCAGGCCGCAGCCGTCTACTGGAATGACCTGCGGCTGCCAGATTTACTTAAGCACTCTGTACAAGATGCCTTGACCCTTTTTAGAGACACGGCCTTGCCTTCGACCGCGTGGCGCTTACAAGAAGAGATCCTGCGGCGGTTGGAAGCTCTGAATCAAGTTGGTCTGGGCTATCTCTCTCTTGACCGAGCTTCACCCTCACTCTCACGAGGCGAATCACAACGTGTGCGGCTGGCTGTCATTCTCACCAGCCGTCTCGAGGATATGTTGCATGTACTGGATGAGCCTACCATTGGTCAACATCCCTCTGACGTGTCGAATTTACTAGAGGGTTTCCGTCAGTTGAAAGGCCCTGTTGTCTATGTTGAACATGATCGCATCGCAGCGGCTTGCGCCAATGCGGCCATCGATCTCGGACCCGGAGCGGGAAGTGAAGGTGGTCAGGTCATTTTCCAAGGAACACCTGCTGAATTATGGGAGGCGGACACCCCCACAGGTCGTTACTTCAGTCTGCGCGAGCGCGTCCAAATCCCTGAACCTCGTACCAAATCAGAAGATTTCATGATTGTCCGGGGGGCAACCCTTCACAACCTGAAAGGGATCGATGTCCCCATTCCAATCGGACGCCTGACTGTCATCACGGGTGTCTCAGGCTCTGGAAAGAGCACCCTGGTTGAGAATGTCCTTTATACCTCGTTAAAAGGAGCTCAGGTTGTCGGTTGTAAAGGCATCGATGGACCAATATTAAAACCCATTCTGGTCGATCAAAGCCCCATTGGACGCAATCCGCGCTCCAACCCAGCCACATACACGAAACTTTCCGACATCATCCGAGATCACTATGCAGAAAGGACCGGTTTATCCGCTTCTCACTTCTCCTTTAACCGGCCCGAAGGAGCCTGTCCAACGTGTAATGGAATGGGCGCGGTTGAAATCAAGATGCGTTATCTACCCTCCACCTGGATCCCGTGTGCGGGCTGCGATGGTCAACGCTTCTCGGATGAAGTCCTTGCCTCTCGAGTGTCATTTGGGGATCGCCAGCTTTCCATTGCGGATTTCTATCGATTGAGCGTCTCGGAAGCGACGAAGTTGCTTCTTGAAGAGGAAGCTATTACAGATAGAAATCGCCTTTCAGCAAAGCGGATCTTGCATGCTTTGGGAGATATCGGTTTGGGATATCTACATCTAGGGCAGTCCTCTCCAACCCTATCTGGGGGAGAAGCTCAACGGGTTAAACTCGCTAAATATCTCGGCAATGCATCTCTGGTCAACCGATTACTTATCCTGGACGAACCCTCCACCGGTTTACACCCTCAAGATCTTACAGGCTTGATCACAGCTCTAGATCGTTTAGTTCGTTCAGGAGCAACGATTGTCATCGTTGAACATAATCTGGATGTCATCCGAGCTGCGGATTGGATCATCGATTTAGGACCAGGAGCTGGCCCTGCAGGTGGGCATGTGATCTATGCTGGCCCTCCATCTGGAATAAGAGAACAGAGCAACTCTATCACTGGACAAGTCCTCCGGGAGGATGCGATCTTTCAGCCTCAATCGCAGGAAACAAAGAGATCCCGGCCTTCAAAGAAAATTTCTGTTCGCGGCGCACGAGCCCACAATTTGAAGGATGTTGATATTGACCTTCCCAAGGGAGCACTGACCGTTGTGACAGGTGTGTCCGGTTCAGGGAAGTCCAGTTTAGTAAGCGATGTTTTGGAGGCGGAAGCAAGGCGAAGATATCTTGAAACCCTCTCCTTATACGAGAGGCAGAGCATCCGAGAAGGTCCCGAGGCGCCTGTGGATTCGGTAACCGGCCTGGGCGTGACGGTTACCATCACCCCTGAGCGACAACTTTACAATCTAAGATCCACCGTAGGCACTGCAACCGGGATATGGCACCACCTGGCTGCGGTATTCGCAGCCTTAGGTCAACGGAAATGTTTACAATGCGGCGCGGAGATGACTCGAAAGGAAAGATGGATTTGTCCTGAATGCAACTCCACATCTCCGCTGGCTGAACCCAGACACTTCTCCCCCTCCACTTATTCTGCCGCATGTCTGACCTGCAATGGAGTCGGCTCGCTCCAGGTCCCAAGCCCGGAAAAACTCATCCGCAATCCCCAAAAACCGCTTTGTGCAGGGGCTATGTATTCACCCGGTTTCTTCCCACAGGGTTACCTGTGTAAACCCTATAACGGTGGTTATTACATTGTCCAAGCCATTGCGGAACGCTTTGGCTTCGACCCCATGACCCTGCCCTGGGAGGAGATGACACCGCAGGCTCAAAGTGCCTTTCTCTTTGGCGATCCTGAACCCTTAACAGTGACTTTTCACAGCCGAACCGGTCGTACAACCACCCGCAGGATGGTCTTTAAAGGTTTCTATAGCTGGCTTGGAGATTGGGATGTGGGTGGCACCTACACGGATACCCAACCATGCCCTGACTGCCATGGCACCCGCCTCCGACCAGAGTACCTGGCTGTAACGCTTGCGGGTTATAACATCCACCAATTGAGTGAAATGTCCCTCTATCCGCTTTCACCAATCCTTGAGAGCTTATCAAACCCGTTCTCCGAGTCCCACTTTGCTTTCTCAAGTCTACAAAGGATCCTCAGGCGCCTTCGCTTTCTCAACCTGGTTGGATTGGGATACCTGCATCTCAATCGAGTATGCGGGACGCTTTCTGCGGGTGAAGCGCAGCGCGTGAAGTTGGCTGGGATGCTCGGCAGCGGGTTGACTTCACTCACCGTATTGCTGGATGAACCTTCACGTGGCATGCACCCAACAGAAGTGGAAGCCTTGCTTGGTGTTTTATTCGAACTACGCGATGAAGGGAACACGGTCATTGTAGTCGAGCATGATCCCCTCTTCATCCGTTCCGCGGACTACCTCGTAGACATGGGTCCTGGAGCTGGAATCGCCGGAGGAGAGATCGTTGCTCAAGGCAAACCAAGTGAAGTGATCAAAACCGAAACCCTCACCTCAAAGTGGTTGCGCGGTGAGCGGAAAGTGGATATCCACCAGCAACGTAGGGATCCGCAAGGGTGGATGAGGATCGTAGGAGCGCGTGAGAATAACCTGGCTGGAGAGGAAGTCCAAATCCCGATAGGCACATTGACGGGCATATGTGGTGTATCAGGCTCCGGAAAAAGCACGTTATTGATCGACACTGTCGGGCGTGCCCTAGCCCCCAAAAAACACACCACCAGCGTGGCATATGAACCTCAAGAACCTGGGCGATTCGATGAGATCGTTGGTGCACCTGCTCGTATCCTTCTGCTAGATCAGGCTAAAAAAGGGGTGTCCAGTCCACTCTCCTTCCTGAACTTGGATAAGCCCCTCTTACGCATCTATGCCGATAGTCCGGATGCCAAAGATCTTGGTCTGGATGAGAAGCAGCTTAGCTCTCGATGCTCAGCATGTCAGGGCGCCGGAACAATCCGAGTGGAGTTAGGATTTTTACCGGATGTTTACACCCTTTGCGAAACCTGTCACGGGACAGGCTACAGCCCTGAGGCATGGGATGTTCGCCTGAAGGATTTTTCCCTGCCTGAGCTAAATACAATGACAATCGATGAGATTTACGCACTTTTTAAAGACGATGACACGCTGGAAAAAAATCTGAAAGCTGCCCAAGATGTCGGGCTGGGATATCTTGTCCTGCGACAACCGAGATTCGCTTTATCCGGCGGTGAGGTTCAGCGATTGAAAATCGCAAGAGAGCTCTGCCATAAATCCTCGATGGCTACTTTGTTCATTTTAGATGAGCCTACCTTAGGGCAGCACCTTGAAGATGTCCAGCGATTATTGCGCGTACTCAATCGATTGGTGGAGGAAGGACATACGGTCGTCGTTATCGAGCATCACCCTCACGTACTTGCAGCATGTGATTGGCTGATTGAATTGGGACCAGGGGGTGGACCTGAAGGCGGGCATGTTATCGCCAAGGGCACCCCGGAAACTGTCGCCCAAGGCCACACCCCCACAGCCCCTTATCTGGAAGAGGTTCTGGAGGCAGGACGATGACGTGGGTTCCCCTCCTGCTTTCCGATCCTTCCCCTTGCTTCCGCCTGCTTGTCCTCAGGGATTTGCTGCATAGACAAGAGGATGATCCTGAAAGGCAAGAGCTCATCACTCTGCAAGATATCGATCCCCTCGTTACAGAGCTTCTACAGAACCAGAACCCGGATGGTTCCTGGAAGCGCATTGGGATCAATGACAATGCACCCGGTGGTGCCCTCCAGGTCACAGCGCAGGCATTGACTCGACTGGGCTACCTGAGATTTAGCTCGGACCATCCTGCTGTGAGGCAAGCAGCGGATTTCATCTTTTCTCTACAAAAGCCGGACGGATCGTGGCCACAACCCAAAGATTTTCAGGAGAAAGAGGAAGATTGGGGCTACGACATGATGCCTGTGCAGGCTGCTTTTCCCCTGCGCGGCCTGGCTTCTTGTGGCTATGCGCAGGATCCCCGCTCTGAAAAGGCCTACCAGTGGCTGCTTGATCAACGATTGGAGGATGGAGCCTGGCCCACAGGGATGGCCTCCGGAAATTTCGGTTACGTGGCAGGTTATCGAAAACTGGCTCATTCCCGATGGGGTTGCCGATCCAACACCACCGCCGCCCTGATCTGTCTGGCACTGCATCCACAAAGAAGAAGTGAACCTGCCGCGCGGCGCGCGCTGGATCTCTTGCTTGGACGCGAGACTCGCGAAAAACAGAATATCGGTTTTGAAGTCGCCAGGACAATGGGCATTGAACCCGCTCGCGGCTGGACGACCTTCTTTGCGCGGTTCGATCTCGCACTTGTGCTTGATCTCTGCTGGCGAGTGGGCGCCAGTCTGCAGGACCCACGGGTGAAGGATCTTGTGGATTTCATCCTTGAATTGCAAGGGCCTTATGGGCTTTGGGAATACGAACGACGGCCCCAGGCTTCCCGCTGGGTGACCTTTGATCTGCTGCGGTCGCTTAGCCAATTGGATCAATCCAGCGATTGGTTGAGTTTGGAACCGCGAACGCCATTCCAGGCCTATAAGAGGTTAGATAAGCGATTTTAATGGTTACTGAAAACCATGGGGGAAAAAAATGAGCCATTCAAGAGAAGTTCAACGAAGATCCACTCGATTAGAAGGATATGACTATTCCCAACCGGGGGCATACTTTGTAACGGTGTGTACTAAGAACAAGACACATATCCTTAGTAATGTTGAAGGTGAAAGGGTGATTTTGTTCCCCATTGGAAAAATGATTGAAGGCTGTTGGTTAGGTATCCCTGATCATTTTCTTAATGTGGAATTGGACAAGTGGATCATCATGCCCAATCATTTCCATGGGATCATCTTTTTACATGATTCGCGTAGGGGCGAAGCATTCGTTGCAAATCTTAATCAAATGAAACTGAAAACAGCGAATGCTTCGCCCGTACAACACCCCAAAGGGACGCCCTCAGGATCTTTAAGCGCGATCGTCCAGAATTTCAAATCGATTTCAACTCGGACAGTCAATCATTTCCAAGGCACTCCTGGCATTCCAATCTGGCAGCGCGGTTACTACGACCGGATCATTCGAAACGATAAGGAATTAGATCGCATACGGCGCTACATCGAAGAAAACCCACTGAAATGGGAATTGGATCCCTATCACGTTTGACAGTAGGGGCGAAGCATTCGCAGGTTCTATTTTCAGTTGATCATGATATTCATTGAATGCTTCGCCCCTACAACACCTCCTACGGCAACCAATTGGCTTGAATGGTGTAATGATAAGTGATATCAAAGGGAATGGTGATCCTGGATTCCTGAGTGCCCGTCCCCCAATTGCTACCGGCAATATATTGACTCTGGAAATGACCCAGATTCCCACCATAAATAGGATAGAACAAACATTGGCGTAACGCCCAACAGCAGATACAGTTAATGGGACATCTCCTGTCAGGATCACTTCAAGGTTTTTATTAATCGTAAACATCCCAGGTTTAGGCTTGACATTAGGAGCCCAGGTGACCATCTTGCTGCCCACGAGTAAATTACAACTGGCTAAAGCCGGTGGCTTTGAAGATCGAATGAAATTCGACTAAAGCTCATCCGTCACACTAAAGGTTTCATCTCCGGCTTCCAACTCTTGTTGTGCCTGCTTCTCTATGTAATCCGCAACCATCTCATCTGTAACGTTCCCAGTACTTGCTGCAAAATAGCCCCGCGCCCACAGGTGCCGCCCCCAAAATGCTCTCCGCAACTCCCCAAATTCCTGCAGCATCAGCCGGCTACTTTGTCCCTTCAATCTTTTCACTAACTCGCTCACAGACAAATTCGGAGGCACCGATACCAGCAAGTGTATGTGATCTTTCGACACATGCCCTTTCTCTATGTACACATCTAAACTTGCACAGGTCTGTTTGATTAATTCCCTCACCCGTAGCCCAATCACGCCATGTAGTATCGCTTTGGGGTACTTGGTTATCCATACAATGTGATACTTTAGATCATAGACTGAATGGGCTGTTTTTCGATAACTCATACTTCCATTATACTTACCCAAGGTTGAAAACGGCCTGCCTAAAGGCAGGGGTTTTAGACCCTATTTACAGACAATAAATCTGGAAATCCTGATATCGGTGGTGCACCCCAATTTTTGAACATATTTAACCCATCGGAATTGTGATATCACGTTCATGGCAAAGGGAAAGCAAAGAAAGGACTTACAAGATCAGACGCCATTCCCGCGGTACATCTAATCGTACATCCACAACCAGTCGGCCTGCCTCATCTAATCCTAGCCAGATGGAGTCGAGCGACCTCTTTGCTGGACCACTGATCAACTCACCTACTTCTCCAAAGCGACTTCCGTGACAGGGGCACTGGTAGCCTCCATCGCCTTTCTCAACAACACAACCCAGATGGGGGCAAACCAAGGATCGGGCGAAGAATCCTACCTGATCGCGAACTAGGATGGCCCGCGCCTCAGAGATGGGAGTAATCGAATCAGGGGGGTAAGCTGCAGGGGGTTCGAGTGTGTAACGCCCGATTATAGTAGGTTCAGGATCATAAGACAGGAATCGAACCAGACCTACCAAACCAGCCGCGCCAGAAAGCCATAAAAAAGCGCGAGTGAGCAACCCGAGAAAATCCCGGCGATCCATCGGTGCATCCCCATGCTCAGGGTCTCTCAACAGCATGGCAGGCATGGCAGTAGCGGGACTCCTGCTCCTCAAGGTTTTGCTCACACTCAGAACCCATGACCAGGGGCACCTCATATTCAATGTTCGTAGCTTTGCCCACCTGGATGAAGGCGCCAGATGGGAGCTGTCTAACGCTCCAAAGCGCCTCTCCCAAGGTGGTCATTAAGACTGTGTCTCCCACCTGCAGATCGATGAAAGGATTAAGAAATGAACGCCGCTACAACTTTTCTGACCCTCCACGCAATCCGCAATAATATTGACCTCAATGGTGTGGAAGTGATCCATAGAATTGGCAAGACCCGCATCCATCCTTTGTTCAGATGGAAGACCTTCTTCCCCCGTTGGACATTCACCACCCTGCCCAATACTCGTCCTGCGTGGACCTTTTCATCATAACGCAATGACGAATCCCCTCGCATTGTCAGTACGATCTCATCTCCCTCCACATGCCGACATACGACGCGATGGGCGGCTAACATCTCGCCATTTGTATGATAGAAGACCACATCCCCTACCTTGAGATCTGCCACACGCACAGGCTCAACTGTCATCACATCCCCATCTCGAATAAAAGGGGACATGCTGGAACCATGTGCTGTGAATCGCAATGAAGTGCCTTGTTGTAGGATTTGTGTTGACAAGTCAGCAAAATCAGTATGGCTCAGGATGATTTCAGCCATCCTATAGTCTCCAATTTCCGGCTAATAGACAAGTTGATTCGACCGGATCAATGCAACCATTCAAACCATTATGTCCCCTTATACTCCTAAAGACGAAGCGAAATCTTTCAAGCACTTGATAACTTCATGACTTGGTTTGAATTCAAGTTCAAATGATGGGATATTTGTGATCAGCTCCTCACAGAATCGGAGGAGCTTTAACATGATGTCTTTATCGTACCAGGGTATGGAAGTTACCGGGAAAAGACTCTCAAGTGCCTTCTGAGCCGTAATCGGTTTTACCCTGTTGGTCTGACTGTGGTGGAGGAACATAACACCGGATAATGGCATGCGCTCATTTCTTGCGATGCCCTCATCCCCCGGCCAAGGCGTTCCAAAAGCCCAAAATGAATGGTCGATCTTCCTCACCACCATCCGATCGTCGCTGAGAACTTGCATATCCTGTCCATCAGCAAGCAGCCTTGAAAGGGTGCTCTTCCCCGCTCCAGACCGCCCGGGGAAGATGAACCCTCGACCATTAATATTGACACCTGCGGCATGGAGGAGGGCGCCTTCCCTGCCGGCTAAGTAATACATGAGCAGAAGTTGATCCAAGGGATAACGGACTGGATTTAATAGCGTGGTTCTGCCATCGCTCTCATCAATGAATTTCTCGCTGCATTGAATCGTCACCCAAGTACAGTCCTGATTGAACCTGGCCAGCCAGAGTGGTGTTCCCGGGTAACTAATGGGATTAAACGACAGGACGTAACCGTCACCCTCTCGAAAAATCGACCAGGTTTGACCGCTATCACAGAGTTTTATTAACCCTTCAATCTCGGAAGCATTCACCAACTCAAGTCGAATATCGATAACATCAGCCCCTCGACCGGCACTCACTTTTCTAAAGTCCACTGGGTAGTCAGACACCGGCTTTTGAAGGTCCACTGTTCGTGGATAGGATGTTGAAAACCCCACACCTGCAATTTCGAAATGCATTTGATCCATCATTCAGGCTCTTGCCCTAGAAGAATCGCATCCTTAACTAGGAACCTGCCAGCATGCAATTATTCGACGGACATGGGGATACGCCAAATGCGGTGGCCCCCAGCTCGAGTTTGCAGCCCACACCAAGCACTTCTTCCGCGGCTAATTCAATGGTCGTCAGCCGTGGTTTTTCATAAGGCTTTTTCCTTTTTTCTTTCTCCCGTTCGGTTTTCATTTCCGCTCCTTGCTAATCCTCATTGACGAGCATCTGATAACGAAGATGGCCTAAGATACAAATATACTCCGAATAGATTTCTTCCGCACCATTCTCCAATTGAAAAAAAGCCGGGCAATAGCCACATATCGCTCTTTTTTTACATTGACGACAAAGATGACCAGAGTCGATTTTCTTCTCCCGAAATGAGGGCATGATTTCATACCATAATTCTCGGAACTTATTGTCCAAAAGGTTGTATTGATAACGTCTGGCCATCAAGCACGGTTGCAAATTCCCATAGGGATCGACATGAAAGTATGTTTGCCCTGCACCGCATTGATAGAGCAAGTCCGATTCTGGGAGATCTCGAAACCTCTCAAAGAAATCAAGCCATTCCTGGCGCCGATCTTGATTTGAGAATTCCTTCTCAATCGCCTCTTCGGGAGGGACGCGCAGCCAGGAAGGCGTTTGATCGCCATCAAAACGAGGCGATATGATGGGATCAAAACGAAACCTGACACCCAACTCTTCTGCCAAATTCTCCATCGCGAAGAATTCGTGCCTGTTGTGGGTCATGAGAATGGTTTTTAGACCTACATTAATCTGGCGATCCAATAGCCTCTGAATCCCTCCCAAACAGCGCTCGTACGATCCGTTAACGTTCGTAATCTTTTCATATGTTTCCGCTGTGGCGCCGTATAGGCTGATCTCCACTTTCTGCGGTGGAAGGTCATCAAACAGATCCAAGATCCGATCTGTGATCAAGGTGCCGTTGGAGAAGACAGTGACCAACAGGCCGTTTTCTTTGGCGTGGCGATAGATTTCGGAAAAATCTCTTCTCAAGAGTGGTTCCCCACCAGTGATAAGCAGGTATAAGCAACCCGCTTCCGTGATCTCATCGAAGATCGATCGCACTTGATCCGTCGTCATCTCACGATTGCGCATCTTGTGCTGGACTTCTTGAGGGCCCAGATAGCAATGGACACACCGCAAGTTGCACCGATGGGTCAATTCGAAGCTACCGGAAAGGGGGATTCGCAGCTGCGCGACCTTTCTACCAAATCGTTGCAAATGCTCTTTATCATTGCGCCAAGTGGTCTGAGTGCATTCCATCATTATGGCAATCCCACAATCAACTCCGCTTCCAACAACTCCGAGATGAAAT
>MGNI01000095.1:0-1348 GCA_001795115.1 Chloroflexi bacterium RBG_16_48_8
CGTGGGCTTGCATGCAGCAGATGCGTGGGCTTGCATGCAGCAGATGTGCTCAAGCTAATGAGCGTCCTTCAAAGGCTTGTTGATCAAGATAATACTGTCCTGATTATTGAGCATCATCCAGACATTATTAAAGTAGCTGATTGGATCATCGATCTTGGCCCAGAAGGAGGGGATCTGGGGGGGAAGGTGATCGCTGAAGGAACCCCAGAAGAGATCTGTCAAGTAGGGGGATCCTACACAGGAAAATTTTTAAAACCGCATTTAGACAAATAAAGCCCAGTCAATCCTCCCGCAGGCTGCCGCCTTGGTTTTGACAGGCTCAACCAGCGTTGCGAGCCTGCGGGAGAATGTTCTTTACTCATAGCGCAAGGCTTCGACCGGTTCGAGATCGGCGGCGCGCTTAGCAGGATACAGTCCGAAGAAAAGACCCACGGCCGCAGAGAAAAGCGTTGCGAGTAAAATGGCATCCAGCGATACAGAAGGATTCAATTCTGCATCGCTTGCCTGAGCGATTACCCCAACAAGAAGTGACAACCCCCATCCAAATGCAATTCCAATAAGACCTCCTAACAAACTTAGTAAGGAGGATTCAGCCAGAAATTGGAAGAGGATATCGCGCTTTCTGGCTCCAACGGCCTTGCGAAGACCAATTTCCCTGGTTCGCTCCGTCACTGAGACAAACATGATATTCATAATCCCGATACCGCCCACCAAGAGCGATATCCCCGCAATCCCTCCTAGAAAAATCGTCAAAACACCTGTAATGGTCTGCGCGGTTTCAAGAAAATCCTGTTGGGTGAAAACGGTGAAATCATCCTGTCCGATCGGGGTCCGATGACGTACACGCAGCAACGAGGAAATTTCCTCGCTGGCTTGCATGACCGAGTCTGCATCGACCGCTTGAGCCAGGATCACGTCCACACGATCACTGCGCCGTCGGATTAACCGCACTTGAGCCGTAGTGAGCGGGAAATAGACTTGTTCATCTGGATTCTGAAATCCAGATCCACCTTTCTGCTCGGCAACGCCAATCACACGGAACGGTTGTCCTTCAATGCGGATGATCTCCCCTATGACACCCTCGGCACGACCGAAGAGGGTTTCAGCAGTATCCGGGCCCAGGATCACAACCGCTGAACGTGCAAGTATATGGGCTTCATTGATGAACTCCCCCTCCGCTGCAGTTAAGTTGCGGACAGAGCTGTACTCCGGAGTGATACCAAGCCCCTGGGTAAATGCCCCCTCCCCCGCGAAGCTCACTTCCACACTCCCGGAAACATAGGGGGCAACCGCCACAACCGAAGGCACCTGGAAAGGATCTGCCATGGCATTCGCATCTCCAATCGTC
>MGNI01000095.1:1382-2288 GCA_001795115.1 Chloroflexi bacterium RBG_16_48_8
CACGGAGTACAAACAACAAATTTGTACCAATCCCACTGATGGAACCTGTGATCGTTTCCTCAGCACCTCGACCAATAGCGAGCATCGCAATCACAGCACCCACTCCAATAACAATACCAAGGACAGTCAGTCCTGATCGAAGCTTATTGCTTGAAAGGCTGTTAAGCGCCTCTAAGAGACTGTTGAATAAATCCATTTTTTTGATAATCCCTTAGTATGATATCAGTCGACAAGTTGATAAGTCGGTGCTCAATACTTCTCGAAAATGCGATTTCAAATCCGGATCACCTTTTGACCTGTTAACTTGTTGACTTATCGACTTCGTCTCTTCTTGTCTTTACCTTTTCACTCAAGTGATCGTTGCTTCTTACTTCTTCTTCCACAATCAGCCCATCCCGCAGATAGATGATCCTCTCTGTTTCGACGGCGATTTCAGGATCATGCGTAACAAAAATAAGTGTCGTGCCTCGCTCCTTGTTCAGTCTGAGAAGAATATCCATGATCTCAGAACCGGATTTTGTATCTAGGTTTCCGGTGGGCTCATCCGCCAAAATAATAGCTGGTTGATTCACAATTGCCCGAGCGATGGCTACTCGCTGCTGTTGGCCGCCGGATAATTCGTTCGGTTTGTGGTTCACCCTATCCCCTAAACCCACAGCTTCGAGAGCCTCGATGGCTTTCTTCCGTCGCCCATTGGTTATACCAGCGTAACGCATGGGTAGCTCCACATTGGCAACGGCAGTATGACGTGCTAGAAGGTTAAAAGTCTGGAATACAAAGCCCACTTCTCGGTTGCGGATTAATGCCAATTCATCATCCTTCAAATCTGAAACCAATTGTCCATTCAAGTAATAGGTACCACTCGTGGGGCGATCAAGTGCGCCAATAATATTCATTAACGTACTC
>MGNI01000095.1:2345-2608 GCA_001795115.1 Chloroflexi bacterium RBG_16_48_8
CGCAAAGCATGGACCTCTACTTCACCCATAAGATAAACCTTCGTAATCTTCTCAGCCTCAATAACAAAATCGCTCATCTTAGAATCCGCCGAATGGACCTCGACCTCCACCTTCCATATCCATCAGGCTGGATGGAGGGTTGAGGACGATCAAATCCCCTTCCCGTAATTCGCCACTGATAACTTCACTGAATAAATCCGATGATGCACCTAGCTCAATATCTAAGGTTTCGAGTGTTCCCTCCCTCAATACAGTTACAACCC
>MGNI01000095.1:2741-7123 GCA_001795115.1 Chloroflexi bacterium RBG_16_48_8
TTTAAAATTCACGACTCCCTGAACGTTGCTCCCTATCAAGCCAACTTCAATAATTTCACCTTTGTATTCACGCTCAAGATCCGCATCAAAAGTAATTCGGACTTCCTGACCGACCTTCACCTTATTAACGTCCACTTCTGAGGTGTCTACATCCACAAAAAGACTTGAAAGATCAGCTAATTGGAGGACAGGCTGTCCGGGTGAAACCGAATCCCCTGGTTTAATCTCCACAGCTGTTACCGTACCACTGAAGGGCGCCTCAATACTTGATAAGGCTAAGTTAGTTTTGGCAGCAGCGATACGCGCTTCTGCTGCTGTTACATCATCCGGATCAGGGCCATTCTCGATCTTCTGCAACGCTGACTCCGCCTCTCGCAGATTGGCGCGAGCAACTTCAAGCTCCGCCTCAAGGATGGCCTGTTCTATTTCTGAAGGATACCCGAGATACCAGTTTAAATTTCGTAGGATAGAATCCCGTTTCTGTCGTGCTGCTGCCAAATTCGATCGGGCAAAAGCTCTGGCGGGATCATCTTCAGATCTCCCAGAGTATTTACTGTATTCATCCTGTGCATCATCAACCTGCTTTTGGGCCAGTACGAGGTTGGCTTCTGCAGCTGCTATGGTCTCACCGCTTGCCCGGTTGCCCTCTTGCTGGACGTACCATTTGTACTCTGCATCTTCAAGCACGTCTTGAGCTTGAGCTAAAGCAAGTTCTGCTCTAGCCTTTTCAGCTTCAGTATCCAATAGCTCCTCAAGGGCCTTCTCTGCTAAGATAAGATCCGCTTTTGCCAAGATGAGCTGGGTCGACAATGATTCTTGCTCCAGCTTTGCAAGCATGTCGCCCTTCCTGACCTTATCCCCGATTTGAATCAAGACGCTTTCAATAATCCCTGTAGTTTGAAAAGCAACCTGACCTGTTTGATTCGCTCGGACTGATCCGGAGGCTCCAATCATGGCTATGAGAGAACCTCGTTGAGCTTCAACGGTCTCAAGATCTGCTATGAGAGTGCGACTCTGCCCCCTACGGTAAACGCCAATACCAAAGACTGTACCGACTATGATAACGACGATTAAAATGGGCACTATCCACCGTTTCATATTTCATCCTCCACAAATGGACGAAATGTCCAAGGATTACCGCTTCCAAACCGAGTAGCAAGCGAAGCACCCAAGCAAGCAAGTCCTACGAAGAGTAGAAAGACGATGCCAAGATATGGAATGCGAATAGCTGAATAGAGAATAAACATTCCCAATCCGAAAGGAACGAGAGGATTTTTAACCCTCCATTCCGCCAGATGAAGTAACTTATAGCCAAGTTGATAACTCATCCCTACCATCCCTAACACCGTTGAAGTGAAAAGCAGGAGAAGAAGTAACAAACTTGCCGGGAAGGTGTAAACAGAAAAGACAGATAGGAAAGTGGTTGCGCCAATTCCCATGGCGCCGACCAACCCAACACCAAGGTATCCCCAAAGGGGAGTAGGGTGATGCGCTAGGCTTTCCGCGATATATCGTACTCGTTTGGGCAACGCATAGATAACGAAAGTTCCTATTCCAAACAACGAGACCAATGACGCAATCAGCAGAAGGATATGTCGTGTGACCTCATCGATCCCAGCACGCGCCAGGAACATTTGATGCCTCTGACTGAGAAATTCTCGACCGGGTATCCAGTTAAACGGACGATCAAAGAACAGTTCCGATCCCAAAAGTAGGATCAGTGCCAAGACGAGAATGGTAAGCAACAAAATGCGATACCTTTTCATATAAGCACTCCTTTACGCTTCTCTTTTCCATTTAAGAAATCACTCAAGCCTATGAATATACTCACAGCCAATAAGATGAACGCCAGAATCAAAGCTGTTTCCATTTGGGTATGCAAATGCTTCATCCATGAACCAAGTTCATTTAACATTCCAAGATAGGCTTCGTTAGGTGAATTTATCAATAGATTGAACCACTGCTCCACCTCTAATGAAGTAATCACAGGGATATATTCCGCCAGTTGTTCCATGCCAAGGATTGCCAAACAAAATCCTGCCAAAGCAATTGCCCCGTTGATGGTGCGCAAAACATTCTTAAGCCTTTCCTTCCGTCGTCGATAACGCTCGATCTTGGCTTGAATGCTTCGTATTAAACCTGGCGACAACCCTTCCGAAGGTAATTCGAGGAGCATTTCATCCAGCCAATCCGACATCCTCAACCTCCATCCACTTTCGCAGAAAGGCTTTAGCGCGATGCAAATACGTGCGGACCGTGTTCACAGGCAAATCCATTACCTCCGCAACCTCCTGATAACTTAACCGTGCCTCATAACGTAAGGAAATGACCAACCGATATTCTTCTCTGAGCGCATTTACACCCTGCATGAGCAATTCCAATGCTTGATCCTTTTCCAATTGATCCTCAATGCTTAGATCCTGGTCCGCAATGTTCTCTGATAGAAAACCTAAATCCGCAAAGTCAAGTGGACGTTTTTTTCTCCATGCATCCCGTGCGACATTTAACCCGATCTTTGCAAACCAGGGGAAGAAAGGCTGCTCGATTTTACATCGATCCAGTGCTTTCCAGGCACGTAACCAGGCCTCCTGAACAATATTTTCTGCCTCACCGCGATCACTCGTAAGATGTCTGATAGCTTGATATAACGTTCGAGTATGTTTTTCGATGAGCAAATCAAAGGATGTTGAATCACCTTCCTGAGCGCGCAGTAGGAGTTCTTCATCGGAATAACTTTCCATCCCACTCTTAATCACGTACAACCCCATGAAAAGTTTCAACGCATCTGGAGATAACTGTAACCCAGTATGGACATGGCGCGAAACTGAGAATAGAAACCCCGATTTTCCTGTAAGCCATTTTTCGGTAGATTCATTGAAAATTATCACTCAAATACGTATTCGATAACCACAAACAGAATAATTATCGCGTCCTTGGTAAATAAGTCCTTCAAGATAGAAAAGAGGGACTTAGTTGGTGGTGAGGTCTCTATTCGCACCCCCATGTATGAGTGTGCCCCTCAGCTTAGTGACTTCTTTCGGGCAAGCCATCATAGCAAGTGAAATTGTACCTCGGTAACAACCAACCATCCGACGTTTGTCAGTCCAATTTGTGACACCTGTCACAGGGAGTGGTGACATCTGCGACTGAACGCATCCCACTTTGGTCTTTATCATCTAAAGAGGCAATCGACGATTGGTTATAAATGAAATTCTATTGGGTAGAACGAAATCATATAAGTCCCTACTCAAGGCCAACAACGAAAATTCATTAGCCTAAGGAGGCATAATGACAGTTCCAAAGAGTGAGGATCGCACAGTAGATCGAAAAGCAAGGATGAAATTACCCTTTATAGATATCACCCCTCGATCGCCAGAGGTTCGAGTGCTTGACTTTAATCCCACCTATGAACCCTTGACCCCAGAGGAGGCAAAGCGTGCTGCAGAGCGTTGCATCCACTGCCCTGATCCTGCCCCTTGCAACAGAGCCTGCCCCGTAAACAATGACATCGCTGGCGCAATGTGGCTCATCGAGCAGGGCGATTTTATTGGTGCGGCTGAGATCTACCGCCAGACCAGTTCCATGCCGGAAATATGCGGACTCGTCTGCCCGCATGATGAACTCTGTATGGGATCCTGTGTGCGATTTAAACGCGGCGAACCTGTGATCACAGGTGCGATTGAAGCTTTTGTAACCGATTATCAACGCAAACACAGTGAGGTCGTCATTCCCGTCGGTGGGCCAACAGGCAAGAAAGTTGCGATCATCGGATCAGGACCTGCAGGTTTAGCTTGTGCAGAGCAACTGGTTCGAAAGGGACATAGCGTGGCGGTTTTTGAAGCGAAACCATCCCCTGGTGGTCTGCTTTTCTACGGTATTCCCAACTTCAAGCTGGGTAAGGATGTTGTCAATGCTGTTATCGGAGACCTTAGGAAGGCTGGTGTCGAGTTTGTGTGCAACACGCCCATTGGTCTTGAAAAATCCATCGACGATCTTCTCAATGACAATTACCATGCAGCGTTTATCGGTGTTGGTACTGGAATGGATGCATCCATGAAGGTGCCCGGGATTGACCTGCCAGGCATCTTCCAGGCGACCGAATTCCTTATTCGTGCCAACGTTCCAGTGGACTATCTGCCTGAAGGTATGGAGAAAGAAATAGAGATCGGTGAAAGAGTGGCTGTGATTGGCGGAGGCGATACAGCCTCAGACTGCTTGCGAAGCGCCTTACGCCTTGGTGGAAAAGAAGTCATCTGCCTCTACCGCCGTACAGAAGCAGAGATGCCTGGAAATGCGAAGGATCGAAAATTAGCTAGAGAGGAAGGAGCCAAATACCGTTTCCTTGCACAGCCCATCGAATACATCGCAGGTCCGGATGGGCG
>MGNI01000095.1:7171-10846 GCA_001795115.1 Chloroflexi bacterium RBG_16_48_8
TGGTCGCCGTCGCCCAATTCCCATCGATGGATCCAATTTTACTGTCCCCGTGGACAGTGTCATCCTCGCCCTTGGATATTGGCCCGATGAAACCATCGGGAAGGTAACTCCCAACCTTGAAACGCATGATTGGGGTCTTATCACGGTCGATCCTGTTTCACTGGCAACATCCCGCCCCGGCGTTTTCGCCGGCGGTGATGCGGTCACTGGACCCGATCTGGTGGTTACAGCCATGCGTGCGGGACGCACTGCTGCCGCTTCCATCGCTGATTACCTGGAGAAGCTCTAAACAATCACCACAACAATTCGATTGCTGCTGCCCCTGATCTTTGATCATCAGACCAGGGGCTTTTCTCAGGTAGAGGATCCTTCCATCTGAATCTTCTTTAGGATTTGCTGCAGATGTCTTCCGGGGACATTCCCTTTTTAATACAAATGTCCTTTGTTGTTTAATTAACACGTTGGGTACCCAACTCTTGCCCTGAAGGTGCATATTGCACCCATTCTTGCAATGTATCCAGGTCTTCCAAATCAATTGCCCTTGGAAGATCATCGTGATATACAGAACCCACATCACGTTCTTCTCTACGATAGGGAGGTAGATTGAGCCTCCAAAAAAGCGAGTTAGCCCAACAAATTAAACAAGAAGCAAGGCGCTTGGGATTCGACTTGGTCGGAGTCACATCCGCTGATCCACCACCTCACATAGATGTTTTCCAGAGGTGGCTGGATGCTGACAGACATGGGGAAATGGGGTATCTGGCAAAGGAATCGGCTGTCCGTCGCCGTGCAAACCCCCTTGAGATCTTGCCCGAATGCAAATCCGTCCTTGTCATAGCGATGAACTATCTCTCAAACAAGCCGGTTGCGAAGCCCATGATCCCGCAAATCGCAGCCTACGCTTTAGGAGAGGATTATCATGATGTGATCGCCTGGCGTCTTGAAGAACTGATGCGTTACATCACTCGTTTGGTAGGCTTCTCTGTCCCTCACCGTATCTATTCGGATACAGGCCCACTTCTAGAGCGTGAATTGGCGCAACGATCCGGTCTGGGCTGGATCGGTAAGAACACCTGCCTCATCCATCCCCAAATAGGCTCATACCTCTTTCTTGGAGAGATCCTGCTCGACCTTGAACTGGAGATCGATGCGCCTTTTGAGAAGGATCTTTGTGGATCTTGCACTCGTTGTGTGGATGCATGCCCGACAGGCTGTATCTTGCCCGATCGTACGCTTGATGCACGAAGATGTATTTCATATCTGACCATTGAACTGAAGGCCGCCATCCCTCCAGACCTGCGATCGCTGATCGGTGACTGGATCTTTGGATGTGATATCTGTCAACAGGTCTGCCCGTGGAATATTCGATTTGCACAAATTGCAAGCGAACCGGCCTTTCAACCACTCCCTTTTCTGAAGGAACTATCCATCACAGATGTATTGGAACTTACACAGGAGGACTTTCACAAACACTTCCGAATGAGTCCATTCAAACGCGCCAAATGGGCGGGGATCCTGAGAAACACAACCATCGCTGCCGGCAATCATGGCGGGACAGAAGTCGTCCCACCTCTGGCGAACCTCCTGAAGGATCATCCAGATCCCATGGTGCGGTCACACGCTGCATGGGCATTGGGGAAGATTGGAGGGGTTAATGTGAAGACCATCCTCAAGAATGCCATGGAAGTGGAGAATGAGCGGATTGTAATAGAAGAGATTGTCCAAGCGATCCAAACGATCGAAAAATCGAGTGGATTAAATGTCATCTCGATTGGTTACGGGAAATGATGTTTTAGGGTCATAGAGGCGGCCGGTAAGCCGCCTCTATGTATTTCCATTTCGTGCGAAAAAGCCAGGATAATCCTTCGCAGACGAACGCTTGTCTTCAGGAGATTGAGCCCACTGACTCAATCTCCACGAGACTGAGCAGAGCGAAGCCCGGGAGGAATAGCAAGCAGGGGATTAAGGGCAGCTGCCTCCATGATGGCTTTTTCCTTGCCAAGTACACCCTGATCCACGGACCTATTATGTGCCTGATGTAGGGCTTGATGTAGGGCTTGGTGTGCCTGGCAGGGCTGTGTTTGTAGGTGTTGCTGTTGCACCCACCGTGATAATTAGCTTCGTTCCAGCCCCGATGTTGTTCTGATCCTCAATGTCATTCTCCTCCACAATGGCTTCAACCGTGGTGCCAAATCG
This sequence comes from Chloroflexi bacterium RBG_16_48_8, assembly GCA_001795115.1. Taxonomy (GTDB): domain Bacteria; phylum Chloroflexota; class Anaerolineae; order Anaerolineales; family E44-bin32; genus MGNI01. The sequence goes on from MGNI01000095.1 coordinate 9,368, forward strand.
CTCAGCAATCAGGGCGAGCACATCACCGGGCTTGACAAAATATTCGATCTTATCACCGGGCTTAAGATCTTCTGGCAGGGGTGTCTCCGTTGGCAGATCAGAATCAGGCTTAGGGATGATCAAATTGGTGCCAATGGGAACGTTGTTTGGATCTTCAATATCGTTATAGGCTATGATAAGTTCAATGCTGACCCCAAATTCCTCAGCGATGGACCACAACGAATCTCCCAATTCAACAAGATATTCCTTGGGCCATTCGGGGGTGGGCGTATCGGAAGGGGTTGGTGTCAAGGTACTGGTAGCGGTTGCTGTGGGTGGCGCAGGGGTCTCTGTTGGACTTGCTGTCGGCGTTTCACTGGCTAAAAAGGAAGGCATATTGGGAGCCTTACCCCCTGTCAACCAAATAACGATGAGGAATACTCCTACAACGACCAAGACAACAGCCAGGCCTCCAAGGATCATAGGAACTGTGCGTTCACGACGTCGTCTGTAGGATTCAATCACATCAGATGCGTTCTGATCCGACTCAGACATGATATTCCCTCTCCTTTATCACCAGTTGGTCAAATTTTTACCTCTGGCAAGCTCCATTGTACTCGAAATCCAGTTGTTAAGGGATTTCTCCCAACCACTGGCGATAGAGTACTAATTCACTGCGATGATTTCTCCCAAGAGGCTGTGATGAAACCCACCACATCTCCCATAATCTTCATCCAAGTAGTATCTTCATGCAACCCATCCGTTAGTAAGTAGGTGTGAGTGATACCCAAGTTATCCATAAGATGGCTGAGTTCTTCGGTTTTGGATCGGAAACCACCCTCATCCTCAGCTGCACTGAGAAAGATATTTTCTGGAAGTTCCTCCTCTACTGCAATCAACTTAAAGGGGTCGTAAGCTGGTCGAGGGTTGTTCACATGTAGTGCAGGGCTCAAAGCTGCAACCGTTTCGAAGATATCCGAATTACGAAAACCAATCTCTAATGCCCAAACACCCCCTCTGGAGACACCTGCAATGGCGCGGTACTGTTCGGTTCCAATCACGCGGTATTCCTTCTCAATCGCGGGGATCAACCCAAGGAGCAATTCCTCCTCATAGGATCCAAGGCCTCCATCCGAATAGATGTTAAGCGAATCAGGGATGCGTGGCATGACAATGAGAAAAGGCTCCCAACTTCTTGTTGTAAAACCCTTTTCAGCAACCTCATCCACGCCCAGGTCTGACCAATGAGTCTCATCCATCGGATAACCATGCAGCACATATAGAATGGGATAGAGATCTGTCGTGAGTTCATAGCATGGGGGCAGGTAAACCCGAACAGGCACCTCACCATCAATGACGTATCCCGGATAGGATGTCTCCTCAATAAAACCGGAGGATTCTGTACACATTTGTGTTGGACTCGGCGATGGTTGAACTGTGGACGTCGCGGCAGGAATAGCTGTGGAGGTATGGGTGGAAGTTGTTTCGAGAGTCGATTTA
>MGNI01000095.1:10906-18755 GCA_001795115.1 Chloroflexi bacterium RBG_16_48_8
AAAGAACTACCGATTGCAGCAGCTTCACAATGGAGTTAATACCTCCTCACAAAACGAAGGATTGGTTTTATGCAACTTCAATCCTTTGCACACGGACCCCTTTTAGATTTTGACTGATTATAAAGGACAAGTAAGAATCCCTGTACCAATTTTAAATCAAGCTCCCATCCGTTAAAATTCATCCATTGTGGCAAGAAAGAAATCAGGTTAAGGGCATCCATAACCCACCCCCAAAAAGCCTACTCAGCCAGGAGGAACCCCCAATTCGTATAATCCTAGGTTATAATCCCGAGCATGAAGTACCATATTTGGACCGCCGGATGCCAGATGAACGTCGCCGATTCGCACCGTGTGGCATCCTCTCTGGAGAAGCTGGGGTATCAAGCAACACAACAAGCCGAGGAGGCAGATGTCATTGTCCTCAACACATGCGTTGTCCGACAGAGTGCGGAAGACAAGGCTTACGGTCGCTTAAATTCCCTGCGCCCTCTGAAAGCGCAGCGACCTGATATGGTCATCAACCTGATGGGATGCTTGGTGGGCATAAAAGGGAATCCAAAACTCGCCGCGACTTTTCCCTTTGTAGACGTTTTTTCCCCACCTTCTGATCCCAGACCCCTGATTGAGTATCTCAGTGGACAAGAAGGGAAAGATGTGGAATTAGCAGAAACGACGATGCGCCATGCATTGATGGATGAGGAGTTTCTTCTCCCTCAGGATTCTCGTGATCGCTTGGTATGCGCTTTTGTGCCCATCGTGTTGGGATGCTCGCACGCCTGTTCTTTTTGCGTGATCCCGTTCCGCCGCGGTGCTGAGAAAAGCCGATCTGTAGAAGCAATCGTAAAAGAGGTCAAAGCGTTCACTCTACAAGGTGTGCAAGAAGTGACCCTCTTAGGTCAGATTGTTGATCGCTATGGCCTGGATCTATCTGAAAAACCCAGTTTGTCCAAACTCCTGAGGACCATCCATGAAATTAAAGGACTTGAACGCATCCGATTTCTGACGTCACACCCCAATTGGTTAACGGATGAACTTCTGAACACTGTAGCTGAACTCCCAAAGGTTTGTGAGCATATCGAAGTACCCGTTCAAGCTGGTGATGATAAGATCCTCCAAAGAATGAAACGTGGGTATACCAGCGATGATTATCGACATCTCATTGAAAAAATTCGCCGTCGAATCCCGGGTGTTATGATTGCCAGCGATGTTATTGTTGGTTTCCCAGGGGAAACACGAGAGCAATTCCAGCACACGTACGATCTTTTAGAAGAGCTGCAATTAGACGTTGTCCACCTGGCAAGGTATTCACCCCGTCCTGGTACCCTATCTGCGCGGCGAATGGTAGACAACGTCTCAGAAGAAGAAAAAATGGATCGCTTCCGCGCTCTGGAGGAGTTACAGGCCAGAGTAGCAGCAAAGATTAACGCTCAACACTTTGGTCAAGAAGTTGAAATCCTGGTCGAAGGAAAACAGAGTGGTCGTTGGAAGGGTCGAACACGGACCAATAAACTCGTTTTCTTCGATTCACCAGCGGATATGCAGGGAAAATTCGTCAAGGTCTTTATCGAATGGACTGGTCCTTGGAGCATGCGAGGTTATCCTGTATTGCACCCACAAACTGAAGCAATCCCTCAGATCGCTTAAAACCCACCCTAGGTCCCATCCATTGTAAAAATATGCTTGGACCAATGAATGCGCCCCATTTCCGCCTTTATATCTTTTGGAGTTGAGTTAGAGGCCAGTGCACAATTTGCTCGCCCGAGTACATGGAGCAACATTTCTTGGAATGCATCTGAGATCAACCTGCCATATGGCATAACTCATGCATCGATCATACATTAGAGATAGCAGGACTAAGAAAAACTTTCTTCAATAAGGAAGAAAGGGTCTTATACTTATGTATGGGGAATTTCAGAACATTGAAACCACTTGACGCAGAAACCCTTTACGCTGTAGCATCCAACCAAAACAGCATACAGCTTTAAACGAATCCAGTGATTGATTGCCTCGATAAGGAGATGGGAAGAATGAGGAAAGAAAATAGAATGAAAATGATTATTATGCCAAGCGTGGTTTTTCTTATGCTTATGCTATCGGCATGCAACTTCCCTGGACTCAGTTCAACCGAGGACCAATTTGCAACTGCAGCGGCTGAAACCGTCGCTGCCCAGTTGACGGTTGGTCCTCAGCGCTCTCCCGTCGTCATCGATGATACCGCAACACCTGAACCTCCGACGGAGAAACCTTCAACCGATACACCGCAACCTTCCATAACACCATCACCTACTGAGGCCTGCACCGATAAGGCCCACTTAGTCAAAGATGTTACCATTCCAGATTTCACGCGTATGGATCCGGGAGAAAATTTCACAAAAATATGGCGCTTGGAAAATGCTGGCACGTGCACCTGGACCACAGGCTATGCACTGGTTTTCGATGGTGGGAACATCATGGGGGGTCCTCCCTCAACTTCACTAAGTGGGAATGTGCCCCCGGGTGCAACTGTGGATATCTCAGTTGACCTCACTGCACCCCTAACCATTGGAACACACAAGGGTGACTGGAAACTACGAAACTCGACTGGGATCCTTTTTGGGATAGGAAGCGATAGTAACAGCCCCTTCTTTGTGCAAATCATTGTTGGACCAACCCCTACACCCAAACCCCAAACGGTCTACAACTTTGTCGCCAATTATTGCTCGGCTGCGTGGGTCAGTGGAGCGGGATTGTTATCCTGCCCCGGCGCAGAAGGTGACGCTGAAGGCTTTGTTGTCAAGAAAGATAATCCAAAGCTTGAAAATGGAAACACGGATGATGAGCCAGCACTTTTCACCCACCCGCAATGGGTCAACAATGGTGTGATCTCCGGACGTTTTCCTGCCTTCAATGTTGTCGAAGGTGATCACTTTAAAACAGTCATTGGTTGTTTGTATGGAGGAGCTGCCTGCGATGTGAAGTTCCAGATAACTTACCATGCAAATGGCGGATCACTGACATTGCTTGATCAATGGACTGAGACTTATGACGGCACAATTCGGAAAATTGACATCGACCTTGCGGCCAATGGATTGGCAGGCAAATCCGTAGAGTTCTCCCTGGTCGTGCAAGCGAATGGCCCCTCCAACCAGGATTGGGCATTCTGGCTGCTTCCTAGAATCGAAGGACCCCCTCGCTAAATTGGTAAAAGCAGGCGTTCGAATTGAGCGCCTGCTCCAACCTTCACCCCGATACACCTTCTCCGCCTGGGAAAGAATGGTGATGTAGTTCTTCTCCAAACTCATGTACAATCTATCCACGCCGATAATGGATTCCGGGATGATTGATCGATTAATTCAAAACCTTACATTAGGGATCATAGTGCTGAGCCTTACAGCCGGGTGTAACTTCCAATCCTTTCAAGAAGAGAGTCCCCCCCATAGCCCTGCCACAGTTGCCGCGCAGACTTTAGAAGCCGTTTTCACCAAAGTGGCTTCCCATTCAGAACGATTTGGAGATGGGGCTGAAATCTCGACTATCAGCCCTGTAGAGGATATGTCCTCCCCTTCAACATCCACCGGAACCTGCATAAACCGAGCTCTCTTTGTTGATGACATCACGATAAGAGATAACATGCAAATCGAGGCTAGATCCAGCTTTATCAAAATTTGGCGCTTGCGCAATGATGGCACCTGTATCTGGGACCGATCCTATTCACTCACCTTTATTGGCGGGGAACGTATGGAAGCTCCAACAATCATCTCTCTGATGGACACCATCCAACCTGGTCAGACTCTTGATCTCTCGATCGAAATGACAGCTCCTGAAGGACCAGGAACGTACCAGGGTTTTTGGAGATTGAAGTCAGATGATGGAGATTATTTTGGAATAGGATCAAAGGGCGACCAATCTTTCTGGGTTAAAATTACCGTTGTCGCATCCCCCCATACCAGTCCAACTTTTGATCTCACTCCCACACTGATACCATCAGAAATGCCTCAACCTGCAGAATCCCCAACCCCAACAGCAAGTCCTCAGCCCACCCCCACAGTACATCATCAGGGGGAGATACATTTGATTCTAGGCCAGGATATCAACCTGGATGATGGGGAGATCTCCTCAGTAGAGGGGAAGGACCTCACTCTGCTTGAGCTTACAACCTCAGAATATTCCCTGACTCCCAATCATTCTGCGCTTCTAGGTGATTGGCCGGAAGTAATTTGACAAACAGCGAACGTAAAACCTAGCCAATCACTTAAGCAAACCGCCATTCAGACAACTCATTTTATCAAAATACTTTCGGCGGTTTGCCTAGCTATCTATCCAAACAAAACAAGAGTGCCCACAATCGGCGAGTGTGAAGGTATACCGCTAACCAAGGACACCATTCCCCTGAGCGACCTCGCCGTCAATGACATTCTTTGCTATATTACTAATGAAGGACGACCTGGATACCTGATCATTACAACATTGAATTCGAGCATCGATTTCACCTACACAACCTGGGTGCCTTAAAAATCCTTCGATGCTAAAATCTGCGCATGCGGGCATGATCCATTTATGAATTTCGAGGTAGAAAATGGGAATCCCTGTACTGGTAGTTGACTCCAATGTAGATCATGGAAAACGAATTAAAAAATCTCTTGAAGTGGATCGTCTCTTTCAAGTGACATTAGCAACTCGTGCCATTGAAGCTTTAATGCGTTTCACTGAAACGAAATACCAGGTAGCCATTGTTGATTTCGGACTTCCTGATTTAAACGGGGTTGATCTGATCCGTCAGATGCGTGGGATTGATGAGAACATTATCGTTGTGGCAATCTTAGATAAGGTGGAATCACCCTCCAAAAATATTGAACAACTCGCAATCAATGCCGTTCTCGATAGATCGACCTATCTATCGAACCTACCCCAAAGACTTCCCCACTTATTAAACCTCCCTTCCCCAATCCCATCCGCTCAAAAAGTCTCCAGCAGCGCATCCATTTTTGAAGCACAAATAAAAAAGGATGAGGGTATTCAGGAAAAAACCATTCAAGACAAAACGGCTCAAGAAGCACCTCTCATGGAGGAAGCCATCCATCAGGAAAGTCCACGACAAGGAACTCCTCAAGGCGAAATGGTTCTTAAAGAATCTCGCCCGGAAGGGGCTGCACCTTTAGAAGCTGCCCCAACTGAGGCGACACAGCATTCAGATAAAGAGGATGCATCCATCCAGGATGAAACTTCCCGTGAGGATACTCTTTTAGAAGAGGATCACCGACTCCAAATCTCTCAAGAAGAACCTTCCCACATTGAACAGACCCAGGATAACACTGCAACCATCCCACCATGGTTGAAAGAACCTGCGCAAGTTGAAAAGTATTTGGCATACTTCGAACAGGATCATTCTGCCTATGCCACACTTCTCTCCATTGGCAACACTCCATGGACGTACTCCGAACAACTTACAGAGAATCAGGCCCACGGCATCGTTCGATTACTTTCCGAACACGATGAGGGTTTACAAAGCAAAGGGGCGCTTATTCGTTACATCCGATTAGAGGGTTCGGGCAATGATTACCTCCTTTACGCCACTCCGGTTATCGGAGACATCAATCTCTCAATGATTTTTAGTATGGAGACTCCCTTCAGTGTAGCCCGTCGTCAAACGCATAAACTAAGTCGGCTCCTGATAGAGCAGGATCCCAGAGGATTAATAGTCAAAGAGGAGAAGCCTATCATTGAAAAACTCATCTCTGTGAGTCGAGAGGAAGATGAGCCCTTACTTCCAAGTGGCTGGATTCCCTCCCCCAAAATTTCAACAAAAAAGCCGGAACCCGCTCAAGTCTCCCCTTCGTCCCCAGCTATGGAGGAACCTGAAAGAGAAAGGGTGATGGCTCCCTCTTTAACCGCTGCTCCTAAAATTACGCCCATCCCTAATGATTGGTTGCCTAAGGAGCCCAGACCAACTGCGCATCTCCCATTTCTAGAACAAGATACCCCTCAATCCGAGAAAATCAGAGAATTGGAGCCAATCAATCTCACCCAACAAGAACCGAGGTATTACCTGCCCTTTACAGCCATCTTACTTCCAAGATTTCCAAATCACCGCCTCACTGGATCCTTAGCAAATCAACTTGAAAACTGGCTGAAAGATTTATGCGTCGCTTGGGGCTGGCGAGTAGAAAACATCGACCTTCGATCCGAATTCCTGCGTTTTACGTTCAGTCTCTCTCCTGATATCGCTCCAGCCCAAGCGGTCCAGCATTTGGCAAACAATCTATCAAGCCGGATTCTTAAAGCCTTCCCCGGTCTCACTAAAGATCTACCCGCTGGTCAGTTCTGGACAAAGAGCTATCTCCTTACGGCCGGGAGCGATGTTGGAAAGGATCGACTGGCCTCATTCATCGAATTAACCCGTAGGGAACAGGGTTTAGTTAATTGAAGCGACCATTACCACCTCCACCATCACACGGTACAATCTGAATATCAGATCACGTATTCATTGGAGTGAATTTATGGCTTCCCGACCAAGGCTCTATCTTATTGACGGCCATGCTCTTGCTTACCGTACCTATTTCGCACTCACCGGTGCTGGCGAAGGTTCACGTTTCACCACAAAAGCCGGTGAGCCAACAGCTGGAGTATTTGGCTTCACGTCTGTTCTATTGCGTCTCCTCACTGAAGAGGCCCCTGAATATCTGGCGGTCTGCTTCGATACGGGTCGCACCTTCCGGGATGAACTTTATCCGGAATACAAAGCTACCCGAGAGAAGATGCCTGAAGATCTGGCTATTCAATTGGGCCGGATCCGGCAATTGGTTCAAGCCTTCGGCATCCCTATCTTTGAAATGGAGGGCTACGAGGCAGATGATGTCTTGGGAGCAATGGCTAAAAAAGCCGCAGAGGAGGGAATCCATTCCATCATCCTTACCGGTGATCGTGATCTGCTCCAATTGTCCGATGAAAACATCACTATTCGTTTGTCAGGACGCAAACTTGCTGAAGCCATCGATTATGATCCTAAGGAAGTTGAGAAAAAGATGGGTGTCAAACCTGCCCAGATCGTCGATCTCAAGGCACTCATGGGAGATAGCAGCGACAATATTCCTGGTGTTCGGGGCGTGGGTGAAAAAACCGCGCAAATCCTTATCCAGCAGTATGGAACCTTAGATAGAATTTATGAACATCTGGATGAGATCCCCACGCGTTTCCGCAATAAATTGGTTGAGGATAAAGAGCAGGCCTATCTAAGTCAAAAACTCTCCACCATCGTTATAGACCTTCCCCTGGATTTCGATCTTCAATCCTGCGAAGCCAAGAACTATGATCGAGAAAAGGTCGTTGAGCTTTTCCGCGAGTTGGAGTTCCCCACCCTGCTCAACCGGATACCCGGCATCAACGTTGAGACAGATGGTCAACAAATGAGCCTTTTTAAAACCAGCACTAAGGAGTCGCCTTTAGAAAGTGTGGAGGACAGGATCGTATCCGATGAAGAGACTCTTTCTCATCTTGTCAATCGCCTTAAGAATGCCTCCCACATTGCATTCGACGTAGAAACAACCAGCATCGATGCTATGCAAGCAGATCTTGTCGGCATTTCACTGGCAGTTTCGCCCTATGAGGGTTATTACATCCCTGTTGGTCATCTTCCCCACCATGCCGGAGCGGAGCAGCTCAGGCTGCATACGGTACTTGAAGCTCTTCGAAGCCCTCTTTCCGATCCCAAGAAACCCAAGGTGGGACACAACGTAAAATACGATTTTATTATCCTTGCGCGCCATGGCCTGCGGGTTGAGCCATTGGCTTTCGACACAATGATCGCAGAATGGCTTTGTGATCCCAGTTCAAGGAATCTCGGGCTTAAAAACCTGGCATGGGTCCGTCTCGG
>MGNI01000095.1:18789-19385 GCA_001795115.1 Chloroflexi bacterium RBG_16_48_8
TCAGAAGTCCATGGCTGCTGTTCCGATTGCACAGGTTGCACCTTATGCAGGTGCGGACGCGAGAATCTCCTTGAGTTTGATGAAAGAATTAGAGCAGGAGCTCAAAGAAAAAGCCCTTGAGAGATTATTTAGAGAAATCGAGATGCCTTTGATACCTGTCCTAGCGGACATGGAAATGAACGGCGTCCTGATTGACACAGAGTTCCTGGAAACATTTTCCTCTGAATTATCCATCCGACTGGAGGGGAGAGAGAACCTGATATTCGATCATGTTGGTCATTCATTCAACATCAATTCAACCCAACAATTATCGCAGGTCTTGTTCGATGAACTACAACTGGCACCACCTGGGCGCACCTCTAAAACAGCGTCTGGATATTACTCGACCGCGGCCTCTGTCCTGGAAGAATTGAAAGATACCCATCCTATCGTAGCCCTTGTCCTTGAACAACGCGAAATGGTCAAATTAAAATCAACCTACGCTGATGCATTACCAAAACAGGTCAATGCCCATACCGGGCGAATACACACATCCTTTAATCAGACTGGATCGGTGACAGGTCGCCTCGCTTCTTCGGATCCTAATCTTCAAAATA
>MGNI01000095.1:19397-23222 GCA_001795115.1 Chloroflexi bacterium RBG_16_48_8
CAGATTTGGGCCGGCAGATCAGACGAGCTTTTGTTGCTTCTACTGGTCATGTCTTATTAGGTGTGGACTACTCTCAAATTGAACTGCGTATTGTTGCCCACATGTCTCAGGATAAAGCGATGATCGAGGCCTTTCTTTCCGATCAGGACATCCACACGACCACCGCAGCGGCAATATACAACGTTAACACAGAGGACGTCACTTCAACCATGCGACGCCATGCCAAAGCGGTGAATTTTGGATTAATTTATGGCATGAGTCCCTTCGGGCTTTCCCGATCGACGGATCTGACCCTGGCAGAAGCGGAGGATTTCGTTGAAACTTACTTCAAGCGTTTTCCTGGAGTGCGCCTTTACCTTGACCAGATCCGGCGAACAGCTGCTGAACAGGGCTACGTGGAGACGTTATTAGGTAGACGCAGGTATTTCCCCCAACTAAAAAAGGGAGAGGTGAATGTAGCAGAACAAGCCAAAGCAAGGGCAGAACGAGAAGCGATCAATGCTCCCATCCAAGGCACTGCAGCAGATATTATCAAGATTGCGATGCTTCGCCTGCCTGATACCTTGAGGAAAAGAGGCCTCACAGCAAAAATGATCCTGCAAGTGCATGATGAGTTAGTCTTGGAATGCCCTCAAGACGAACTACAAATCACTGCTGAGACCGTGAAAGGGGTAATGCGGCAGGCCTATGAGTTGTGTATCCCCCTAAAAACCGATTCCAAAGCCGGATCCAATTGGGCAGAAATGGAAACGATCGCCTGAATCATGGAGAAAGCACAGCATTGCACTCAAGTTTAATCCAATGGATAAGATTGGGAAGCTCAAAGGATAATATAATCCAACTATGGCCATGATGGAACAGCGACAGGTACTAAGATATGCTATACTCGCTTGGCTTCTTCAACCTGATAGGAATGAACTGAACCATGACCGGACGTGAGGACCTATTTGAAGAATCAATGCGGTTGGGGCATTCAGCTGCCTGGGAACTGCAATGGGATCGAGCCATTGAGTTCTATCGAAAAGCATTGGCTGAATATCCCGATAATTCTAATGCATTGACCAGCCTGGGATTAGCTCTTTTCGAAACGGGAAGAAAGGACGAAGCCCTTACGATCTATCAACAAGCCATGTCATTCTCTACGGATGATCCAATTCCAGCTGAAAAATGTTCGGAAATTTATGAAAGCATGGGAGATACGCGTCAGGCTATAGAACACCGAGAGGCAGCTGCTGACCTATACGTTCGTCAGCGCAATGTGGATAAAGCCATAGAGAATTGGTGTCACAGCGCTCGTCTGGATCCCAGCAACATTGCTGTGCGATCTCGTCTTGCATTAACCTTCGAACGCCTCAGGCGCAAGAAAGAAGCTGCCCACGAATATCTATCCGTGGCATCCATCCTCCAACAAAATCACAAGATCGAACGGGCTGTAGAGACCGCTCAAATGGCTTTGCGATTACAGCCTACGGATGTAGAGGCACGAAGCGCCTTACGAGCTTTGCGTGAGGGGATGCCACTCCCGCCACCCTCCCCTCCCCGTGGTCGCACAGGCCCTTTGAGGATGACAGATGCCGTGGCTATCTTAAAATCGGATGCAACCCACGCTACATTCGAAAAGGAGCGGGAGTCTGACGATCCTGAACTTGCAGCACAGGATCAAGCTCTTACCATTTTGGCGGCTATGCTTTTTGAAGATTCATCCGATGATGAACAGGGTTCGTCAAGTGGGGACAGTCGGGGAGTCACAGGTCGTCTAGGCCAACTCCGAGATACGATTGGGGGGAGTAAAAAATACCAATTGCTCGGCAAAGCCATCGACCTTCAAACGCGAGGCAATAAACGCCAGGCAGCAAAGGAGTTCAAACGCGCGATTGACTCTGGAATCGATCACCCAGCCGCCCACTACAATCTCGGTTTGCTTTTAAAGGAGCTGCATGATTATGATGGAGCCCGTCAGCATCTTATGGTCGCAGTCGGACACCCTGAACTTGCCCTGGGAGCCAACTTGGCTTTGTGTCGGATTTCCAGGTCCAAGGGTAACATTTATGACGCTGCTCGATTCGTGATGCAAGCTTTGCGGCTGGCCGATAGTCTCTCTGTCGAGGAAGATCAATCCACTCAATTGAATAAAAAATATGATGAGATCCTGGCTACTCTTTCCGAGGGAAATGAAGAGGTTCTCTTAGATCTTGTAGAAAACACTGTGAATTTCCTCAGTGGGCCAGAGTGGATTGAACGAATCAAAAACGCACGAGGACATCTCGATGAACTAGAAGCTGGATCTAGCGTACGTCCGATCGCGGATTTGATGGTTGAAGGGCGAACGGATCGAGTTGTAAATGCCCTTGAAAGAATTGAGCACCTGCTCAGCCAGGGTTACCACTTCTCGGCCATGGAGGAAGCTCTCCTTGCCCTAGAATACGGTCCCTATTATATGGTTCTCCATGAATGTATGGCTGATATCCTCCTTCAAACCGGTCGAAGGAAGATCGGTATAGAGAAATTGCAGATTATCGCTGAGACTTATCGCGTTCACGGCGAAACTATTGCAGCAACCAAGACTTACAACCGCATTCTGAAGTTGTCCCCTGTCAATATCGAAGCACGTGAGCGACTCATCACGTTGCTTACTCAGCAAGATCGTATTGCAGAGGCGCTGAAAGAGTACATCGAGTTAGCCAAGATCTACCGCCAATTGGCGGAAATCACCGCTGCAAGAAAAACCCTGGCGGAAGCTCTTCAAATCGCCCAGTTGAACGCGGTGGAGACAGAATGGCTGATTACAATCTTACGAGAACTGGCAGACATTGACATCGCTCGTCTTGATTGGCGCCGGGCTCTGCTTGTGTACGAGCAAATCCGTAAAATCAAGCCTTCAGATGATGAGACACAGATCCAAGTGATTGACCTTAATCTACGCTTAGGCAAGGAGGATGGAGCTGCCGAGGCTTTGGATCATTATTTGCAACAACTCGTATCCACTCACCATGGTGCAGAAATTTTACCCAAGCTTGAAGAGTGGACAAGGGAATATCCGGGTAAACAGGTACTTCATTCACGTTTAGCTGAGGCTTATAAAGCAGTTGGTCGAAAAGCAGATGCTATCGCCCAATATGATGCACTGGGTGAGATACAACTCGATGCAGGTCAAGTACGTGAGGCGATTCGCACCATTAAAACCATCCTTGATATGAAGCCCCCCGATCAGGAGAGTTATAAGGAATTGTTGAAAAACCTTGAATCCGGAAGGTAGTCTTACCTCCATCAAACACCGGTACTAAAGCATGAGCGACTTTCTCAGCGACCTATTTTTTTTCTTCCAGAGATTTAACTGGCTGACTATTGTTGACTTGCTTCTAGTCACCCTTATCTTCGCTATTCTTCTCAGCCTTGTTCGAGGGACGCAGGCTGTTGTGATCCTGCGAGGAATGATCCTGCTGATCATTGTCCTCTCCATTCTTCAAAGCTTACCGGGTCTACCCGCCTTCTCGTGGTTGGTATCCACTGCTCTTCCCGCCCTCTTGGTTGCTATCCCGGTGATTTTCGCTCCCGAGATTCGACGGGCACTGGAACGATTGGGAAGAGCGGGGGGCATGTTCACCATTGCTTCGGAGGCGACAGAGATCGAATTCACTGTGAGGGCGATTGTATCTGCGGCTCAGCGCCTCTCGGATTTACACATTGGTGCACTCATTGTCATGGAGCGGGCCACCCCCCTCGATGAATATATCGAGACGGGCGTCAAGATCAACGCCAGGCTTTCTTCCGAGATGCTTCAGCAAATTTTCTATCCCAACACACCGCTCCACGACGGCGCAGTCA
>MGNI01000095.1:23262-24826 GCA_001795115.1 Chloroflexi bacterium RBG_16_48_8
GTGGAACACTTTCACGTTCGTATGATCGGCAATTGGGGCTCAGACATCGTGCCGCGCTGGGCATCAGCGAAGTTAGCGATGCCGTGGCTGTGGTCGTCTCGGAAGAAACTGGGGCGGTCTCCGTCACGCACAATGGCCGGATGATCCGTCGTTTGGATCGAAGTCGATTAACCAATATTCTCATGGCTTTCCACCGACCGCGTGTAAGTCGCATTGGCCCGCCATGGTTAACACGATGGATAACGCGCATCGGAAGTCTTGGAATACGACTGCGAGGCAAATAAGGGAATGCAGATATTACGTTGGTTTTGGAATAATAAGGGGTCCCTTCTCCTGGCCTTCGTCCTGGCACTGACTGTCTGGGTTGCAGCCGTATCTGCTGATGATCCCACGGTTGAAAAGCCCATGGACGAACTTGTTCCCATTAACTACCTTCCCCCCGTGGAGGAATTACAAGTTGTAGGGGAACTTCCCCAAGTCGCTCGTTTGACCATTCGCGCCCCGCAATCGGTTTGGGAGAAAATTTCACTCGAAACGGTGAGCATCCAAGTCAACCTATTTAATTATGAAGCAGGCACTCATGAGATGGGTCTTAAAGCTCAATATGACCTTCGACCTTTACGAATCATCAACATCGAACCTGCCACGATTTCATTCACGTTAGAAACGATCCTGACGAAAGAAATTCCCATCATCGTAAATGTGATGGGGGATCCAGCCATTGAATTTGATGCCAAAGAAGCCACTTTCCAACCAGAAACTGCCCTTATCCGTGGTCCAGCTTCTGCTGTGAATCGGGTGATCGAATTGCGTTCGGATATCGAAATCACCGGAGCTCGACAAGATGTCGAGCAGGAAATCCCCCTTCTCGCCTATGACCAAGATGGTCAAATCGTGGAGGGGATTGAAACCGAACCCAGAGTAGTTTATATCATCGTTCCGATTGAACAAAGCGATCGATATAGATTGGTGTCTGTCATTCCCAAGATCGAAGGTTCTCCGGCATACGGATACCGGATCATGAGCGTCTTAGCTTTCCCAGAATTGGTCCAGGTGACATCCTCAGATCCAGAAGCGATTGCAAGACTTCCTGGTTTTGTAGACACAGAATCTATTGATATCACCGGCGCCACCGAAACCGTAGAACGCCGTGTATTTTTGGATCTGCCTTTTGGCTTCCCCATTATTGGAAATCAGACAATCTTGGTAAAAGCAACCATCGAAGCCATTGAAAGTTCCCTTACATTCAATCTGCCCATCGAGGTGCAGGGGCTACCCCCGGGCCTGGCCGCCAAACTTACACCGGATTCGGTCATTATCACCCTGACAGGTCCATTAGTGATCCTTCAGGAAATGCAGCCAGAGGATGTGCGCGTATTCATAAACCTGGTGGATCTTGAGGAGGGTTCTCACGTTGTAACCCCTGAAGTTGTTGTACCTCAAGTCGAAGTCCAGGCCGAAACTATTCCATCGACCATCGAAGTGGAAATAAGCATCGCTCCACTGGTAACCGCCACACCCACTCCTTAGAGGTTCGGATGAGGAAATTTGTCGTAGCCCTGGT
>MGNI01000095.1:24840-24956 GCA_001795115.1 Chloroflexi bacterium RBG_16_48_8
TAGGGAAATCAACCCTTTTCAACAGGTTATCTGGCGAACGGATTGCTGTTGTCGATGAGACTCCAGGGACGACGCGCGATTGCCTGGTGGCTGAAGCAGAATGGCGTGGCAGCACC
>MGNI01000095.1:24982-26699 GCA_001795115.1 Chloroflexi bacterium RBG_16_48_8
ATCCAACACATCTTGGTCGAGCCGAGCCCCTCTCTATTGGATCGGTGGATTACATCGATCAAATCAGAGTTCAAGCTCAGGAAGCCGCTCGGGATGCAGATGCGGTTCTTTTTCTCGTGGATGGGGAAATTGGGCTTAGCCCAGCGGATCATGAGGTGGCTGAAATCCTACGTCGCAATCAAGGGACTCGCTCCGGTAAACCCTGGCCTCCCATCCTATTAGTCGTTAATAAATGTGAAAACATAAAGAGGCGTGAATCTGCTGTCGAATTCTACCAGCTCGGTTTTGGTGATCCTCATCCCATTTCGGCAATTCATGGCACCGGCATCGGAGACCTGCTCGATTTGCTCTTTGAAGCTCTTGAAGATCTTATCCCTCCCATTGAGGAGGTGGAAGAAGAGGTCGCTGCCAATATTGCCATCATAGGCAGACCGAATGTCGGAAAATCCAGCTTGCTCAATAAACTTCTAGGAGAGGAACGCGTGATTGTTTCCCCTATCCCTGGTACGACACGCGACGCTATCGATATCATCCTCACCTATCATGGAAAACAGATCAGACTTATTGACACAGCTGGGATCCGGCGTCGAGGCAAAATTGAGCAAGGGGTAGAAAAATATTCGGTCCTGCGAACACTTAAAGCCATCGAACGTGCCGATGTCGTAGCATTGCTCATCGATGCTATCGAAGGAGTAACCGCCCAAGACACTCATATTGCTGGAATGATACTTGAGAAAATGAAGAGCGTCGTCGTCATTGTAAATAAGTGGGACGCTATCCAAAAAGATGCCTGGACGATGCCCAAGTTTACCGAACATGTAAGGATAGAGCTGAATTTTCTGGATTATGTCCCGGTTCTCTTTATATCTGCAAAAACTGGACAGCGCCTCGGACAGGTTATCCCAACAGCCTTACAAGTTCGGGAAGAACGACTGCGCAGAATCCCCACATCAGATTTAAATCGGGTCATTCGGGATGCAATCATTGCACATGCTCCTCCTTCAAAAGCTGGAAAACAATTGAAAATTTACTATGGAACCCAGGTACGAACAGATCCACCCACCTTCCTCTTCCATGTCAATGACCCTGGCATCGTTCATTTCAGTTATATTCGTTTCTTGGAGAACCGCATCAGGGATAAATATGGGTTTCTTGGCACCCCTTTACGCCTTTCCTTTCGTCAAAGATCAAACCCCAAAGTCAAAAGGCAAAGGGATTGAGGGAACCTTATCAAGGTCCCAAAATACAGAATGTGCTCCTCTCAGGTCCGTTCCAAAGCTTGATATTCATCATTTTCTCCCCGTCCGAACATCCTGGATAATGCCGTCAAATGGGCCAGGAAAGCACCAACTCGATGTTCCTAATCTGCCGGGATCCGCTTTCCCTTACAAACACAACCATGCAGTAGAGGTTCCAGGCGCATTCCCATAGACTCTCATCGTGCCTATGACAATAGACCTACTTGTCAGCCCAATTTATGGGTCTTATAATCAATCATCATGAGCTTTCCATCACGAGCAAAGCCTACTGCTGGCCTCCACGAATCATTTCTGGCACCCAGTCAGAGTGCCTCCTTTTTACAGCTTCTCCGAGAAATTGGAGAGACTCTTTTTATCGCCGGAATACTTTTCCTGGCTGTCAATCTAGTCACGGCTCGAATTAAGGTTGAGGGCAGTAGCATGGAACCGAGTTTGCACGATGGTGAATTTGTGGTGAT
>MGNI01000096.1:0-986 GCA_001795115.1 Chloroflexi bacterium RBG_16_48_8
TTGTGTTTTGCTTTCGGCTTGAATCACAATCAGCAGGTCTTCTGACGAAGCGGTCTTCGCACCCTCCGGCAACAGTCCACTTTGGGTGAGAAGAGCGCGGTTGGACGAAGTTGCCATTACGACACCGGCATCCAGAACACCCATCAGGTCGATCAAACCACGCTGCAGCTGCATCAACACCACAGAATCATGGTAGGCGCCTCGCCGAATCTCAAAGGCTGTAAAGGTCACGTCATCTCCCTCATAGGTCACAACCTGTTTGGGTCCCGTCATCAATCTTAGCCTGCCGCAGGCTTCAAGTACGGATGAAAACATAGATTAGAAACCTGCGGCAGGCTTTATTACATCTTCTGGCTGATGGGTCTGACCACCCAAAGCGCCCTCCATTTCACTCGCCCAAGCTAATAGCAACTCATCGCCATACCATCTTCCAACCACTTGCAGACCAAAGGGTAATCCAATCTCATTAAAACCCGAAGGCAAAGTGATGGTCGGCAATCCGCTGTGCGTCCATGGAAGATTCATGACCGGATCTCCTGTACTTTGAAGTCCAAAGGGTGCAGTCCCCCTGGCGGCAGGGGCGATCCACAGGTCAATGCCTGCCTTCTCCATCGCAGTCATCAACTCTTCCCGCAGTTTCTCCCTACCAGGCAATGCCTCCTGCAGGGTTTCAATAGAAATGGACTGGCCTTGTCGAATCAAATCTGCGGTCTTCTCGTGGTAGAGGGATGCATAGTCAGCAAACCAGCGAGCATGGACCTGGGCTGCTTCGGCGGCCATGATACATTGATGTCTCTCCGCGATCGCTTCAAAGTCAGGCATCACTTTGCGCCTGATGATCTTGAAGCCCCTTTCAACCAATCTTGCAACATTCTGCCGGAAGTTCTCCTGTCCCTCCGGAGAAGTCCTTTCTAAATAAGGGCCCTCCGGCACACCCAGGATTGGCTGAACCTTGGGCAAAACCGGCTGCCAATCTGGGATCATAA
>MGNI01000096.1:1014-1156 GCA_001795115.1 Chloroflexi bacterium RBG_16_48_8
ATCCCCCGTGAAAAATCCAATGTGATCCAGAGAAGGAGATACGGGGATGACCCCATTCTTGCTTATCCGATCGTAGCTGGGTTTGTATCCTACAACTCCACAGAAAGATGCCGGTCGGTTGATAGACCCAATGGTCTGAGAT
>MGNI01000096.1:1173-1478 GCA_001795115.1 Chloroflexi bacterium RBG_16_48_8
GCCAAGGGACACAGCCCAGCACTGACCGCTGCCGCGGAGCCACTGCTTGATCCACCGGGAGTGTACTCTGCGTTGCAGGGATTGGTCGTGGGACCAGGAGCAAAGTAGGCAAATTCCGTGGTCACGGTCTTACCCAGGATAAGAGCGCCAGCCTCCTTCAGTCGGGTGACAATCTCCGCCTCAGGTCCATCAAACTCCTCCGCCGGCAATGTACTTCCCGCAAAGGTCTTGAAACCATCCACATTGAAAATATCCTTGATCCCTACTGGAATTCCGAATAAAGATGGTCGTCGTTCTGGATGAGG
>MGNI01000097.1:0-7386 GCA_001795115.1 Chloroflexi bacterium RBG_16_48_8
ACAGGTTCTCGTTCTCGGATCCGAATTTCAAGGTGAGCGAGATAATCCATGAGATTTAGATCCCCTGTGGCTAAATCCTTTACCAGGGAGACAAGATCTTTCGTGTATGAAATCATGAATCCCGCCTGCTTCTGAAATGGTTCAACTTTATGCAAGATTTCCCATGACCCATTTCTATCCTGATGTTAACGCCGGCTTTCCTGGGATCGGGATGCCTGGTCATCACCCTTTCTTCCATCTCTTAACTCTTTTCACTCCTCTCAGCAGCCAATTCCACCGCTTCTACGATACTCTGATAGCCAGTGCATCGGCATAGATTCCCAGATATGGCTTCACGTATCTCAGCCTCAGTTGGAGAGGGATTCTCCGCCAGAAAGGGTATCAGCGTCATGAGGATCCCAGGAGTGCAGAACCCACATTGAAGCCCATGGGCTTCCCAGAAGGCTTGCTGAAGGGGATGCAGCCTGTCTTGATGTGCTGCCAACCCTTCGACTGTGGTGATTTCGTGCCCCCGGGCTTGAACGGCGAACATGAGGCAGGAACGCACAGCTTGCCCATCAAAGAGGATGGTACAAGCGCCGCAAACGCCATGCTCACAACCTACATGTGTTCCTGTGAGGCCTAGTTCATGCCGCAGGAAATCACTCAACAGCAGGCGAGCTTCAACCTCACATGAATGCTCTTGACCATTTACGCTTAAGGTGAATCTGTGCAAGGTCTTTTTCATGATTGCTCACCCATCCTCTCATCGGGTGGATTATCCATCACATCTCCTTCCAGATAACCGTCTGCCCTTCCTCAAATATCAGACGCCTGTGCGCGCTCAAAAGCCCGCTCTAATGCACGCTTCGTCAACACATAAGCCAGATGTCGTTGATAGTCAATAGAAGCATGAACACTTCCAAAGGGATCGATTTCCTTTCTGGAAGCCTCCCATGCAGATTTCTCAACAAGCGCCTCTGAGTACTTCTCCCCTTTAAGGACATCCGCTGCTCGTTTTGCTTTTACAGGTCCATCCCCGGCATTCAAATAAACCAATCCCCCTTCGGCACATCGCCCTTCACCATCCAATGAAACCATGGTAGCCACACCCATCATGGCATAATCCCCTTTTCGTCTTGACACTTCCATAAAGGACCAGCCCGTTCGCGACAGCATCGCAGGTAAGCTTATTTCAACCAATATCTCTTCAGGCTGTAGAGCTGTCATGAACATCCCCATAAAGAAATCCTCAGCTGGTATCCACCTCTCTGTATGGATACTCTTCGCTCGACACCGGACTCCAGTGGCCAGCGCAATCACCGGTAGTTCAGATGCTGGGTCAGCGTGAACCAGGCTCCCTCCGATCGTTCCCCGGTTTCGAATCTGAGGGTGGGCGACGAAGGGAAGGGTCTCATGCAAGAGGGGGGCAACCTTCTTCACAGTCGAATCAAATTCCACCCTGCGCTGACGGGTCATCGCTCCAATACGGAGATTGCCTTCACCATCGACATGGATATGGTCTAATTCTGAGAGTTCATTCAAATCGATCAGTGCCGCTGGCTGCACCAAGCGATAGTTCATGGTTGGTATGAGGCTTTGTCCGCCCGCTAACACTTTAGCATCCTCACCAAGCTGAGCTTTGATCGCTAGAGCTTCTTCCAAAGTTGCTGGTTTAAGGTAATCAAAAGGTGCTGGTTTCATCCTTCTCCCTCTCTCTGTGATTACCACAAAAAATACGTTGCATAGATGAAAGTCAAGTGATGGTTTAAAGGTCGGCTCACTACACGCTAGGCTTGCTTAACCCATCATATGTCCAAACTACCGTTTTTAGCAAAGGAAAAGGTTCTTTATGACCCACTTTTGTGGAAAATAAAAGGCATCTTCGCCATGATCATCCCTTGGCGACTACCATTATCCCAAAGACATTGTATTATTTTAGTTGAACTACGATCCTATTCCTAACCGAAACTTGCGGAGGGTTGCTGTTCACGCAATGCTGGTTCTGGTATTCTCAAGGCGGACGTTGTGGTAGCGCGGGATTGTAACACCACCCACACTGCTCTCTGCCTCGATCATACAGGAAATTTACAGCATCAAAGGACTTACACCCCATATTGAACGACATAGCGAGGGTTCTGATGGATAACAAATCTTTACTGGACGGTGTACGCATTATCGACCTTTCTCGTGTCCTTGCCGGTCCGTTCTGCACAATGATCTTGGGTGACCTGGGTGCAGATGTCATCAAGATCGAACGACCTGAACTTGGAGATGATACACGGCATTGGGGTCCCCCATTCGCACAAGGAGGAGAATCGGCTTATTTTCTTAGTATCAATAGGAACAAACGCAGCCTCACACTGAATGTGCGCTCGGAAGAGGGACTGCAAATCTTGAAAGAACTTATCCAGACCGGAGATGTCCTGGTGGAAAATTTCCGCACGGGTACCCTCGAACATTGGGGGTTAGATTATGAAGCCTTGCAGCGTATTCGACCTGGACTCATCTACTGCTCCATCACTGGCTACGGACATACCGGTCCGTATCGCCATCGAGCCGGCTACGACATCCTGGCTCAAGCAATGGGAGGGTTCATGAGCGTCACTGGCCCGGCGGATGGGGAACCCCACCGGGCGGGTGTAGCCATCGCCGATTTAGCTGCTGGTATGTTTGCTGCCCAAGCCATCCTGGCTGCTCTTTACCGGCATGAGAAGGATGGTTCTGGACAATGCATCGATATGGCCTTACTTGACAGTCAAATTGCACTGATGACGTATGTCGCCAGCAACTACCTCATCACAAGTCAAGTCCCTCAGCGCTTGGGAAATGCTCACCCCAACATCGTTCCCTATGAAGTCTTTAAGGCTCAAGATGGATTCTTCGCTTTCGGCGCTGGAAATGATGGCCAATGGAAAACATTCAGTGAGACCGTAGGGCATCCTGAGTGGGCAACGGACGAACGCTTTGCCACCAACCCCCAGCGTGTTTCCCATCGTGAAGAGCTCATCCAGTTGCTTAAAGAACTCTTCCTTCAACGTGATATGGAAGAATGGCTGTCCCTGTGTGAGGAAATGGGTTTACCTGCTGCACCCATCCATTCTTTGGATCGCGTTTTCTCGGATCCACAAAGTATTGCACGGGAGATGCGTGTTGAGGTCCAGCATCCTACTGCCGGTATCGTTTCACTTGTGGGCTCAGCACATAAAATACCTACCTCGCCACCCACTTTACGCTTTCCACCTCCGCTCCTTGGACAGCATACCGAGGAAATCCTGCAGGAGCTTCTCGGATACGAACCGGAAACGATTGAATCTCTGCGAGAGAATGGAGTGGTATAAATCCAGGACTCGCTGTATTTTTAGATGACGACATGTTACAAGCTATGGGCTAAACCATAGATACAAGTACAGGAGGCATTCGTGAGAGATGTAAGCATCGTAGGCATCGGACAGCTACCCGTTGAAAAGACCACTTCCAAGAGCCTACGCCAACTCGGTGCTGCGGCTGTTCGTCTGGCCATGGAAGATGCCAATGTGGAGAAAGTGGATGCGCTCTTCGCCAGCAATATGCTGGCAGATGAGCTACAAGGGCAAAAGCATATCGCTGCCCTTATTGCAGATGAGGCCAATCTGACGGGGATCGAAGCTCTGCAGGTGGGAGCCGCGATGGCTAGCGGAGCTGCCGCACTGCGTATGGCTTATCTGGCAGTTGGAAGCGGTGAGGCGGACCTGGCAGTGGCCGTGGGTGTAGAAAAGATGAGTGAAGGCGTGGCGGCTCCTGCCCTCGCAAAAGCTCTTGATGTAGAACGTGAAGTTGCAGATGGTGCAACGATGATCACGAAAAATGCTGAACTCATGCGCCTCTACTTCGAACGCTATAAAGTGCCTGAAGATGGCTTGGTTAATTTCCCTGTGACGGCCCATCGCAATGCACGCAATAATCCCAATGCTCTCTTCTACGGACAGTCCGTGAGCCCTCGCAGTGTAAGAAACTCAAGGGTGGTGTATCCCCCTCTTCGTTTGATGGACTGCTCCCCCATCTGTGATGGCGCAGCTGCTGTGGTCCTTGCCCCCAGCCAAGAGGCACGAGCTTATAGTCCCCATCCTGTTATGATTCTGGCATCTAGCGTTTCGACGGACCGATTTCGAGTGGAGGACCGCGCCAATCCCCTCTGGCTCGAAGCAGCACATATCTCTGCTCAAAAGGCCTTCCGCCTGGCGAACGTCAACCGCGAAGATGTAAATCTTTATGAGGTTCACGACGCCTTCAGCATCATGGCGTGCTTGTTGTTGGAAGCGGTGGGATTTGCAGAACCAGGGCAGGGATGGCGACTCGCGGCTGAAAAAAGGATCGGTCTTCGCGGTGAAATACCCATCACGACCATGGGAGGATTAAAAGCACGAGGTCATCCGATCGGCGCTACAGGGCTTTATCAAACCTGTGAAATTGTCCTTCAACTCACCGAGCGCGCCGGAAAAAACCAGGTCAGGAATGCATCCATTGCGATGATGCAGAGTGTTGGTGCTGCTGCAACCACTGTGCTTACCCATATCTTCGGATCCAATGTGGCTAATTCCTGATGGGCGTAAGGATTTCAAACCCCCCTTATTGATCGAAGCTTAAACCTCAATCTGCCGCTTAACGCAGTCAAAAAATGAAGCTGTAAGTTTCTTGGTAACACTTCCCATTAAGCGCGAAGCCAGGCTGGCAATGGTCCCAGAAACCACGACATCCGCCCACCAAGTGAGTCTCGTTGATCCATGCGGACCGTCTGAGAGGACCATCTCAGCCGTTGCATCACCTGCACTCCCTGGAAGTGTTCCATGTCCTTTCATCAGAGCTCGTTTCGGTGGCTCGAGCTCCAACCACTCAACATCGGCATTAAACCGGACTTTGACCGTACCCAACCCCACTGAAGCCGTTACACGATATTGTTGATGAGGAACAACGGCTTCTAGCGATTCCAGGGCTGGAATACACCTACTCATCCCTTCGATATCCAATAAAAAATTCCAAACCCTCTCGCGCGGAGCTTGGATGGTCACCTCTCCCATTAGTTTCATGGCTTCACCTTTCACTCAACGAATCATCCAGGAGCAATCATAAGCGAACTGCATCAATACGTTAAGAAGCCAACAAGTCAATGAGTTGATTGGTCAACGGGTAGTTTGCGTGGTTCGAGGTCTTCCAATCCTGATTCAAGTATTAAATCGAATATGGGAAGACTTCTCGACCTCTTAACCTATCGACTTATTGATCTATGACCTTATCGACTTTTCAACCTATTACCCATATACTCTCTTGCCCTATCAACCTATAGACTTATTGACTTATTAACCACTGTTCATTTTTTTCGAGCGACGAGAGCTGCGCCCGATCGGTATCCTACTGGATCCTCCGCATCTATTCGGCGTGTCTCCTCGTAATCAAAGACCTCCAATACGGAAAAAGTGCGGCGCAGTTCACCTGGGGCAAAGTAGTGGATCACCTCCTCAGAGGACGGTATCACGAAAGTGTTCGGCTCTATTTGCGCCACTCCCGAATTCCACAGTGCTTCATAGCCAGGATCATCTATCGTGAAAGCTTCCGCTATCAGGAAACCTCCTGAAGCCAAAGCGGCTACAATCCGATCTGCCAGCGGCCATAGATCTGTGGGTTTGATAAAGTGTAAAAGTGCAGAGGCATAAATAAGGTTGTATTTCCCCTCTGAAAGCACATGATCACGGACATCCATGGGATGAATTTCAACATCCAATCCCATGCAAGCTTCTCTCAAAAGCCTGCAGGCTTCTGGATCCCTCTCGACAGCAACAACCTTGAATCCACTCTGTGCAAGCCACACCGTCGTTTCACCATCACCTGCGCCCAACTCTAAGGCATTCCCCAGGGTTATATGTCCGATCCATTTTTCAAGCCATTCACTTGGAGCTTTCAAAATAAGCCCTTATCGCTGTTTTATGTGCAACCACAAATTATCCATGCCCACCATATGTGGGGGTATCGAGTCATCACATCGGATGTGCGTAGGGATTCCGTAGGTTTGCTGTCGGGTTTACGACAAGCGCGGAAGCCCATGTTTCGGTAAAGTTAAGTCGGAAGGGCGGAATCTCTTCTTCTCCTCCTTACGAGAGAGCCGGGGTCGGCGTCCTCGGCTCTCGGCGCGTATGGAGACTTATTTTAAAATGAAACGTCTCCAATATCACCATCCTATTTTCAAAGAAGCGAAATCCAAAATGCAGGAATTCTATATAGCCAGGTTGAGAATAATGCTGATGTTATGCGTCGTCGCCCCACGCCAGCCTCTAACTTAACATCCAAGCAAGCTCGCTACAGACAATAAAATGCCCCCTGACATCACACATTAAATATTCTTTTCGAATAGCCGGTCCTTCTGGATTTTACTTTGAATTCATTGACTCACCTGAAAAAAGGCCACTCAAATGAGAGGAACCAGCATATGTGGGGGTGTTCGAAACCAGCCTCCGTCTCAAGCCATATTGGCTCTGCGTTGAGAAAGTCCAGATCCCATTTCAAGGCTTTGAGTCAGCCTTTAATGGTCATAAGATTGTACAGTTCAATGATATCCATCTTTCTCCCCACACCAAGATCGATGTCGTCCAACCAGCTATCGAGATTCCCAACAATCTCAAACGCAATCTTCTTGTCATCACGGGCGATTATGTGCGTGATGTGGCGGATGATATTTTCGATCTGGCGTCAGGTCTGGCGCAGCTCAACGCAACCTATAAGGTATATTCCATCTCGGGAACCACGATTACTGGACGGAGACAGAAATCGTACAGTTGGATTTAATAGAATGTGGGATTCTTGTGCTGATTAACCAAGGGGTTCCGATTCATTCTGGCCGTGATAGCTTCTACCTGGCTGGAATAGATGACGGATGGAGTGGACAGATTGAGGCATCTGGCAGCACATCACTTTCCTGCAGCTACCTGCTATAATCCCTCTTTGTGAGCGAACAATCCAACCCTGCAAATCGCCAAATCACACGAGCTGCTAGTGTGGTGATGGCGGGCATGGCCTTCTCAAGCGTCATTGGGCTAATTACGACGATGTTAGTCTCCCGCGCCTTTGGCACTAGCGCAGAGTTGGACTCTTTCTACGCCGCAAACCGCTTGACGGAGATCATCTTTAACCTCATGGCAGGCGGCGCTTTAGCCTCTGCCTTTGTCCCTACTTTCACCGGATTCCTCACACATAAAGATCGGGAGGGGGCATGGCGGTTGGCCTCCTCCATTGCAAATCTGGTTTTTCTTGCCCTTGCCATTGCAGCCATCCTGGTTTCCCTCCTGGCTCCTTGGCTGGTGAGGCATATTCTCGCCCCTGGTTTTGAGGATCCAGCTCAGATTGAGCTCACTGTTAACTTGCTGCGGGTCATGCTCC
>MGNI01000097.1:7398-10182 GCA_001795115.1 Chloroflexi bacterium RBG_16_48_8
TTTTCGGGGTTAGCGGCTTGTTGATGGGGATTCTCAACGCACACCAGCATTTCGCCCTGCCCGCCATTGCGCCGGCATTTTATCGACTCGGATGGATCCTTGGGATCGGGCTTCTGGTTCCCAAGATGGGGATTTACGGATTAGGTTGGGGAGTGGTTTTGGGCGCAGGCCTTCATCTGCTAGTTCAGATCCCAGGCCTGTTACATCGTAGGGGAACCTATTCCCCTCTGTTGGACCTGCGAAATCCTGCCGTTCGGGAAGTTGGTCGATTGATGGCGCCGCGTTTGATCGGGGTGGCTGTCGTTCAAATCAACTTTCTAGTGAACACCATCATTGCCTCTACCCAACCTGAAGGCAGCCTGGCAGCCATCAACTTCGCCCTGGCGCTGATGATCATGCCCCAGGCTGTGATTGCCCAGGCGACCGCCATCGCCGCCTTTCCCACCTTCTCAGAACAAGTTGCTCGAGGCAATATGGAGGAGATGCGTTCCTCCTTAGCCACCACATTACGTGGGGTATTCTTTCTTTCTTTACCTGCCAGCCTGGGGTTGATGCTGTTGCGAGAGCCTCTGGTCTCCCTCCTGCTTGAGCGAGGCGCCTTCGATATCGAGTCAACCGAAAAAGTCGCCTGGGCGCTGCTGTGGTATGGAGCGGGTCTGGTGGGGCATGCCTTATTGGAGATCATCGTCCGAGCCTTTTATGCGATGAAAAACACCCGCACACCTGTGCTCGTGGGTGGAATAGCGATGTCCCTCAATGTGCTCTTTAGTTTGCTGTTCTCATCCCTCTTTGAAGAAATTGGCTGGGCGCCACATGGAGGTTTGGCTTTGGCCAATTCCTTGGCTACTGCCTTAGAGTGCTTGACCCTTCTTTTCCTCATTCGTCGAAGTCTGAACGGTTTGGGACTGAGCCAAATGCAGCGAGGCATGATCGCAACCCTGGGCTCAGGTCTGGCCATGAGCCTGGTGTTGATCCTATGGCTCAGGTGGACAGACCAAAATTCCACCCTGATCATTGCTGGGGGGGGAATCCTCTTGGGAGGTGTTATCTACTGGATTGCGGGGTTGATCTTTGGGGCGCCAGATGCGCGCGAATATCCTAAAGCACTCCTAAAGCGTCTCAGTTGAGACCTTACCATCGTGCATGGTGCTCTTCTGCCCAACCAATAAGTCCATCCACCTCGATAGCCTCACCTTCATCCGTCACGATCTTCCCGAAATAACGACCAAACATTTGATGGACTTCACTTTTGATCACCAGGAGATTCGTCTGGGCGACACGCTCGATAAAGGGTTCAAAGGTTAAATGCAGTCGGTCATCCGGTGAGCTTAGCTTCCAAAGGCGCATGAAATCCGTCGGATCATACTCAAAGTGAACCTCTCCCAATTTATGTACCCTTCCATTGAGGATGATGGCATTCTCCGTAGCTCTGGAAGTATCCCCAAAACCAAACCCCACATTGAGACCCAGTGTCCTTCTCTCGGGAAGGAAGCCAGAGGCGCTGGCCCATACCCAGAACGAGTTATAAGGCCACATCCCTCGCCCCCAATCCAAATTTCCAAGGCTGTCCTTAGAGGAAACCTCAAATCGCTCTCCCCCAACCTCCACCCAACCTACCACCGGGATACAATTCACCTTTCGATATGTAAAAGCAACGACCTCGGGTGAAGGGGATGACAATGACCATCGACTCGTGATGAGAAGGCAGGTTCATTTTCAAATCAGCCACCAAGTCTTTACCCGAAAAACCCGGCCATTCGACCATTAAATGGCGTTCTTCTGGCCGAACGACAAATTGGATCTTTAACGAACCCTTCTGATATATGCTTTCACCTTCCATGCTATTTCTGGGGAGGCGCATACCGCTTCCAAAGGGAATGGTCACGGTTTCCTCCGTATGTTGCCCCTGCTCAAAGTCAACGAAATAGGCAAAAGCCTGCCCAGCGTAGCCCAGATCTGCAAGGGTGACTGAGAAATAAAAGGAAGGGGTTGTCACACCGTAGTAATCCCAACGTTTTATCCGAAACGGCTGCAGCGAACGGAGCCGATAAAAGTTAGCTTGCTCAAGGTTACAATCCAGCAGCGGTTGTCGAGACCAGCCGACCTGGGTCACATTCCCCCGCGCATCCAGCAGGAAACCCGAAGTGTGCAGTTCATGTTGTTCAGAAAGCTCAGACATTCCAATCTCCTGAGTTCAAAGTTCAGCCGAGGGTATTCCCTTTAATGTGGGTGGATTTCATTGGAAGTTGCATACTGTCATTGGCGTTGAGGTAGAAGGGGGTTCATCATGAGAAGATGGAAAACCTTCTATTCCTCCCCCAATTCTAGCTCCGTCTCTACAACCTCGCCTGATTCAGTAGTTGTGATTTGTTTTATCTTTATCTCAGTCTCCTCCAGCAACTGCCCGCATCGTTTTGCCAGCGATTGTCCCCTCTCGAATAACTTGAGTCCCTCCTCCAATTGAAGATTTTGGGATTCAAGTTTTTCAACCAAATCTTTTAACTCCTGAAAGGCTTCCTCAAATGCCATTTCCTCTGGAAGCTTTCCTTTGCTTTTTGCCATCTGTTTATCCTTCTTTTCCATTGATTTGTATAAAAACCCTGCAGGAACATTCCTTCTTCGACGTCATCCTGGCAATCTTCTTTCTCATGGGAAGTCCCCAGATCACTTTCTTTACGATCTTTCTTCCCCGCTATTGACCTCCGCTTTAAATTCACCATCGCTAACTTGCACTTTCAAATGGTCTCCTGAACGCACCTGCCTCACAGATCGCACAAGCGAACC